>JBKOVG010000025.1:0-10224 GCA_046723845.1 Candidatus Methylomirabilota bacterium
GCCTGGGGCGCCGAGGGGCGTTTCGGGGCGCACCTGATAGACGTTCGGGTCCAAGAGACACGATGGCCGGGGGCGATGATACCCCCGGCCGTGTGCGTCTCAGCGGCTCCGCTGGGCTCTCAAGCGTTCACGTAGGCGTCCAGGTGATTCACCGCCGCGCCTCGGCTCGGGCGATCGCGGTGAAGATAGCCCTCCGTCTCCTCCACTGAGGCATGACCCATCCAATCGCGCACCGCTAGCCGCGGGCTGCGGAACAAAGGTCTCACCTAAACACTGAGGGCGGGACGTCGAGCTCAGAACCCCGATGTCTTCTCCCGCGACGCGCTCAAGAAGGTGCCCACCGCGGTCGACAACATGAGCCCGGGTCAGCCGTTCATCAAGACGCTGTCCGAGAGCTCGATCGCCCCCGGCGTGGACGCCTACTCGATCGTTGCCGTGCTCGGCGACGGCCCGCTCACCAGCCTCACCGACGGCGTGGTGCGGTACGACAGCGCGCACCTGAACGGCATCGGCAGCGAGAAGGTCGTGCGCTCGAGCCACTCCACCCGGGCCCTGTCCGACACGATCGAGGTGGTCCACCGCATCCTGCGCGCGGCGGGCACGAACGCAGCGGCCCCGAAACCGTCGCGGTAGGATGGCGCCGCGGCCCGCCCGCGCTCCGGGCCGGCGCGACCGCACGAGCCGGCTATAATGGCCCACGGTCCCGCGATGGGTCGGCTCCGACCCGATCGTCGCGCAACGCGCGGCACACACAGAGGAGACGATGGACAAGGACATCTTCAAGGAACGGGGGCGCTCGCTCGAGGAGGACTACTTCCGGAAGCACGAGGCCAGGCTCATCGCGAAGCTCCGCGAGCGCGGCCGGCTGGAGGACATCGCCGAGGAGCTGGCCCTGAAGCTCAAGATCGACAACCCTGGGCTGCTCCACCGGATCATGGCGCTCGGCGTGACGCTGGACACCGCTCCCGCGTTCCTGCTCGCCCCTCTCGTGCAGGTCGCCTGGGGTGAGGGCGCGGTGACCGATCGCGAGCGGGCGACCGTCCTCCGCCTCGCCGAGGAGCGGGGCGTCGCCAAGGGGTCGCGCGCCCACGCCCAGCTCGAGGCGTGGCTGCGCGAGCGGCCGGTGAACGCGCTGTTCGACGCGGCCATCGAGGCCATCAAGACCGGGCTCTCCGTCCTGACGCGCGAAGAGCAAGCGGAGCGCATCCGGCGGGTCGTCGACGCCTGCTGCCAGGTGGCGGAAGCCTCGGGGGGACTCGCCCGCCTGGTCGGACTGGGCGGCGTCTCGAGCGAAGAAGAGGCGCTGCTCGACGGAATCGCCGCCCACCTGCGCACGCGCTGAGCGCCGAAGCGGCGGGGCAGCGCCCGCCCGGCTCGGTCCTCAGCGGGCGTCCAGCTCGATGTCCTATGGCATCGGCGCCTCGGGCGGCCGGTGTCCGAGTCTGGCAGATTACGTCATGGGGACGGGGCCACGAGGGGGCAACCGCTGCCGGGGGGGCTAGTGTTGACTATCCTCTTGTCCGGAATCTCCTCCATGTTGCGGGACGGGATGGCAGGGATCGTGGATACGGTTCAGGAAATCGTACGGCAGGCCCGGCGGCACCATGCCCATCTTCCGCTTCGCGTAGCTTTCGAGGGGACCGTCGTGTCGAGGTGTGAGGAGACACGGCTCCCAGGCCACGTGGAGAAGAGCATTGGGCATGCTGGGCGTCAGCTCCTCTTGTACTGCTCCTGCAGCACGCGCTTGAGCGTCTTGCCCGCGATGGTGCGCGGGAACTCCTCCAGGATGAGCACGTCGGAGACGCGCTGGAACTTGGCGCCCACGCGCGCGTTGATCCACTCGGCGAGGTCGCTCGCGGTCGCCTGGCCCTCCGCGCGCAGGATCACGGCCGCCACGGGCGTCTCGCCCCAGCGCGGATCCTCGATGCCGAAGACCGTCACCTCGCGGACCGCGGGGTGACGGGCGGCGACCTCCTCGATGTCGCGCGGGTAGACGTTCACGCCCCCCGAGATGATCATGTCCTTCTTCCGGTCGACGAGGTAGAGGTACCCGTCCTCGTCCACGTAGCCGAGATCGCCGGAGTGCAGCCAGCCGTCCACGATCGCGTTGGCTGTCAGGTCGGGCCGCTTGTAGTAGCCCGACATCATGAGCGGGCCGCGTCCGCAGATCTCGCCGATCTGGCCCGTGGGCACCTCCTGCCCACTGTCGTCGAGGATGCGCATCTCGTAGAAGCCGATCGGCGCGCCCACCGAGCCCGTCTTCCGAACAGCGTCGTCCCGGTCGAGCACGGTCATGAAGCCCTCGGTCAACCCGTAAAGCTCGTAGAAGCGGCCGGGGAGCGCTTCATTCAGCCGGTGCTTGTGCTCGAGATGGAGTGGCGCGCCCACTGACTGCATCATCTCGAGCGACGCGAGCTTCTCCGGCGCGAAGGCCGGGTGATTCAGGAGCGCGATGATTTGCGACGGCACCATGACCATGTGGGTGACGCGGGAACGCTCCACCTCCTCGATGACGCGACCGGCGTCGAAGGTCGCGTGGAGGATGTAGGTGCCACCCAGGTACATCCACGGCATCAGGTCGAGGAAGGCGCCGTTGAACACGATGGAGCCGGCGTGCAGGCACACGCTCTCCGGCGTCATCCGAAACGCGGATGCGAAGAGCGTACAGTAGCCCGCGCGCACGTCGTGCGTGTGCACGATGCCCTTGGGCTCGCCCGTGGTACCGCTCGAATAGATGATGTTGTAGGGATCGCTCGCGACCAGCTTCGCATCGGGCGGCTCGCTCTCGGGAGCGGCAGCCACCAGATCTGAATAGCGGCGATAGCCGGGGCGAGCGGCGTCCACCAGGATCCAGCGGTCGTCGCGAATGCCCGGCAGCCGGCTCCGGATCTGGTCCAGCACCGGAGCGAGCCCGCCTGTGGAGATCACCAGGGCCGAGTCCGAGTTGGCGAGGAGCGAGGCGAGGCCCGCCTCCTGAAGCAGCGGGCTCATGGGCACGACCACGAGCCCGGTCTTGGCGGCCGCCCAGTAGACGTCGAGCTGCTCGAGGCAGTTCGGCAGGACCGTGGCGACCTTGTCGCCTTTGCCGAGTCCGGCGGCGAGCAGCGCATGGGCGAGACGGTTCACGCGCGCATTGAACTGGCGAAACGTGAGACAGTGCTGCTCGAAGACGACCGCGAGGTGGTCAGGCCGGTATTGCGCGTGACGGGGCAGAAGCGTGCCAATGTTCATGCCGGTCTCCTGATTTCACCACAACACGGCCGTGGGCCGCCGGGCAATTGCTGTGCAACGATTGCCAGCGATGGGCCACGCGGCTGATGTATCTCGCCGACCGATCCAATGCGTCGGTCGACATCTTTGCCGCACAAACGAATAGCTTTGTGGGTCGGGTGGGCGGCACGGGCAAAGCATTCGTGAGACGGGCCGAGATCACCAGCTTCGCGCACAGACAAGTCGTCTGCTGTCCATCTGTGGACTCGGAGCGTTCATGGATGCGGGCGGCCTCAGGGCAGCGGGGCCGCCATCAATGTCGGCCAGACTGAGATCCACACCTGCCGGCCTTTCGGTCTCGATCCTGCGTCGTCCTCGCGGATGGGTCTAGCGACTGAAACTGTTCCCCACCAAGGGAGGCGCATCGGTCTTGCCCGCGTGGCAGGAGACGCAGACGTAGCGCGCACCGACCACCTGGCTGCCTACCTGGTCCGGCGCATTGCGGTAGTCGGTGTAGTGGCTGGCCGGGATCGGTGTCGGCTCGCCCTGCTTCTTGTCCTTTATCGCGTGGCACTCGAGGCACAGGTTCTGCTTCTGGGTGATGGGAAGGAAGTCGCCCACGGCGTGCGGGATCTGCGGCGGGGCGGTGGCGTAGGGACGCGGCACGACAGGCGTTTGGCCCGGCGCGCTGTCGGCCGCCTTGACCGCAGGGGGCGTGGGGACGTCGAAGACGCTTCCTTTCGCCAGCCCGAGGCTCGCGTCCGGGACAGGGACGGACGATGCGGAGCGACAGCCGCCGGCCGCGGCCCCCAGCAGCAGGACGACGGCGAGGTGCATGGCCCGCCCCTTCCTCATGCCTTGGTCACCTTGACGGCGCACTTCTTGAAATCCGTTTCCTTGGAGATGGGACAGGTCGCGTCGAGTGTCACCTTGTTGATGAAGACGCTCTCGTCGAACCAGGGGACGAAGACGAGCCCGCGCGGCACGCGATTCCGGCCCACGGTCTCCACGCGCGCCTTGATCTTGCCTCGGCGCGATTCGATCCAGGCAAGGTCGTCCTGGGCGAGGCCCCGCGTCTCCGCGTCCTTCGGATGGATGAACAGCACGGCCTCGGGCACCGCATTGTTGAGCCCGGGCACCCGGCGCGTCATGCTGCCCGAGTGCCAATGCTCGAGCACCCGGCCCGTGGAGAGCCAGAGGTCGTACGCGGCATCCGGGCTTTCGGGAGGGGCGGCGTACGGGCGATAGAAGATCTTGGCTTTGCCGGCCAGGGAGGTGGGCTCGGACTTGGTCACCTTGTCGAGATCGCCCGAGGGAAGCGACTTCATGGCGTCGCCGTAGAAGTCGATAACGCTGCCCTTGCGGACGTAAGGATCGAACTGCTCGTTGAAGCGCCAGAGCGTCTCCTTGCCGTTGACCACTGGCCAGCGCAGGCCCCGCGCCTCCTCGCGGAAGTAGACGTCGAAGGGGGCCAGATCGTGGCCGTGACCGCGCCCGAAGCGCGCGTAGTCTTCGAAGAGCGCCTTCTCCGGGAACCAGTCGATGCCGGCATGGATGACCGTGTGGTTGTCGTGCCCCTGTGCCACGGGGTCGGGCCACTTGAACTGCCGATTCTCAGGCGTGGCGAACAGGACGTCGTAGAGTGTCTGGGCCCGGCGGAATCCTAGGCGCTCGGCCTCGGGGAGAACGTCAGGCAGGGCGCCGTCCTCGAAGCCCGCGGCCTTGAGGCCGGGCACCGGCTGGCGGCTCCAGACTTCGGCGAGCGTGAACCGCTTCGAGAACTCCATCATCTGCCACACGTCGCTGCGCGCCTCTCCGGGAGGCGGCACCTGCTCCCGCCACAGCTGGGTGCGCCTCTCCGAGTTGCCGTAGCCGCCCCACTTCTCGAAGATCATGGCGGACGGCAGAATGAGATCGGCGACCTTGCAGGACAGCGTCGGGTAGACGTCGGAGACGACGATGAAGCAATCCTTGTCCCGCGCGGCACGGATCCAGTGGTTGGCGTTGGCGGTGGACTGGAAAGGATTGGTCACCTGCACCCACAGCCACTTGACCTTGCCGTCCTCGAGGTCCCGCATCATCTCGGTGATATGGCTGCCCGGCTTAGGGTTGAGGGTCTTCTCCGGCAGCTTCCAGAGCTTCTCCGAGGTGGTGCGGTGCGCGGGGTTGTCCACGACCATGTCGGCGGGCAGGCGGTGGGAGAAGGTGCCGACCTCGCGCGCCGTGCCGCACGCCGAGGGCTGGCCGGTGAGCGAGAAGGCGCCGTTGCCGGGCTTCGCCTGCTTGCCCGTGAGCAGGTGGACCATGTAAGCCTGCTCGTTCACCCACGTGCCGCGCGTGTGCTGGTTGAAGCCCATGGTCCAGAACGAGACCGTCTTGCGGCCCGGGCTCGCGTACTCGTCGGCGAGCGCCTTGAGCTTCGCCTTGTAGGCGTCGAGCGGCTCGTCGCGGTCGCCGCGGGAGAGCTCGGCCACGAAGTCGAGGGTGTAGGGCTCGAGAGCCTTCTTGAAGTCCTCGAACCCGATGAGCCAGTGGGCGTCCGCCCGCGAGGCGGCCTCCTGCCGGCGCTCGTGACGCGCCGCCGGATCGAGCCGCCGCGCGATCGCCTCCTCGCGTGTCAGCACCACCACGCGCTCGCGCGCCTGGGTGTCCTGCTCCGCGGGATAGGCGAAAGCAGTCGTGTCGCGCATACCGTAGCCGATGTCCATGGGCCCGGCGGAGAAGACGCAGTGCTGCTGGACGAAGGCCTGGTCCATCGCGTTGCGGGCCACGATCTCGCGTGCGATGTAGTTCCAGATGGCGAGATCGGTGTTCGGCTTGAAGATGATCTCGACGTCCGCCCCGTCCGACGACCGGTTAGCGAAGACGCTGAGGTTGAAGACGCGGTACCCGGGCGAGCGGAGGCGCTTGTCGATGATGCGCGCCCAGAGCATGGGGTGCATCTCCGCCATGTTGGCGCCCCACAGCACCACCGTGTCGGTCAGCTCGATGTCGTCATAGCAGCCCGAGGGCTCGTCGATGCCGAAGGTCTGCATGAAGCCCGCGACCGCCGAGGCCATGCAATGCCGGGCGTTGGGATCGAGATTGTTGGAGCGCCACCCGGCCTTGGCGAGCTTCACCGCGGCGTAGCCTTCCGGGATGGTGTACTGGCCGGAGCCCATGATGGCGACGCCGGTCGGACCCAGCTCTCGGTGGACGCGCTTCCACTCGCGCTCCATCACGTCGAAGGCCTCCGTCCAGCTCACAGCCACGAAGTCGCCCTTCTTGTCGAACCTGCCGTCTTTCATCCGGAGCAGTGGGCGGGTGAGACGGTCGGCCCCGTACTGGATCTCCGGCAGGGCGTAGCCCTTGACGCAGAGGAGGCCGCGATTCACCGGGCTCGCCGGATCGCCCTTGACGGCGACCACGCGCCCGTTGGCCGTCGCGATCTGGATGCCGCAGCCCACGCCGCAGAAGCGGCAGACGCCCCGGTCCCAGCGCCAGTCCTTCGGCTCTTCGGCGCCGAGCCCCGAGAGCGGCGCGCCCATCGCACCCACTGCCGCCGTCGTGAATCCCGCCTTGAGAAGATCCCGGCGCGTCAGCGTCCAGCTCATCTATCCCTCCCCGGCCGGGACGGCCAGTATGATCAACTCATAAGAAAGCGGACATGGCTATAGCTCCAGCAAGCTGCTCCATGGGGTTGGCATTTTCACCATCCACAGCCGGGCGTGGAAGGCCGTCTCGGCCTTCCACCCCCGACCGCAGCGGGGTGAAGCGGATTGCTATGGCTCACTGCATCTCGGTTCCTCGCTCACCCTGAGGGCCTGGCAGACCCCTTGATGATACGCTTGTCGCCCATCTCTCGGGGGAGCGTACACAGCGCCCCTGAGAGTGGCATGAGCGCCCGATGAGGACTTTCTCATCGACGACAGGTGGCGCGGAGAAGACGACACATGAGCCCTGCCGTCGTGGGAACCGTCCTGATCGGCGCGCTGTTCGCCGGCATGCTGATCCTGTTCGAGGCAGGGCGTCGGATCGGGCTCCGGCACCTGCAGAAGGACCCCGAGGGCGCGCGCGCGGGGATCGGGACCCTCGAGGGAGGGGTCTTCGCGCTCCTCGGGTTGCTGATCGCGTTCACCTTCTCCGGCGCGGCGGAGCGGTTCGACAGACAGCGGCTCGAGATCGTCGACGAGGCCACCGCCATCGGGACCGCCTATCTGCGCGTCGACCTCCTGCCGGAGGCCAGCCGGCCGGCGATGCGGGAGAGGTTCAAGACGTACGTCGACCTGCGCCTTGACGTCTATCGAAAGCTTCCCGACCTCGCCGCGGCGGAGCAGGCGCTGGACCGGTCAACGGCGCTGCAGGGAGAGATCTGGAGTGGGGCGGTGGCGGGCTGCCGCGGGGAGAGCCCGCCCTGCGCCATGCTGCTCCTGCCCGCCCTCAACGAGATGATCGACATCACGACGACCCGGACGGCGGCCACCCGGATCCACGCCCCCTGGGTCATCTTCGCGTTGCTCGTCGCGCTGGCCCTGGTAGCGTCGCTGCTGGCGGGATACGGGTCGGCCGGCTCGCGAACGCACAGCTGAACCCACGTGCTGGTGTTCGTGGCGATCATGACGGCGAGCATCTACCTCATCCTCGACCTCGAGTACCCGCGATTCGGCCTGATCAGGCTCGACCAGTACGACAAGGTCCTCGTCGACGTCCGCCAGAGCATGAAGTGAAGCGCCCGCTCCGGCCGGGGTGCTCCCGAGGAGCCTACCCGTACAGAGAGTCCGGCAGACTCTTGTACTGCTCGGTGATGACCTTGCGCTTGACCTTCAGCGTGGGCGTGAGCATGCCGTTGTCGACGGTGAAGTTGGCGGGCAGGATCGAGAACTTCTTGATCTTGGCGTAGGACTGGAGATGGTGGCCACGTCCTGCGGCCGGGTGTGGCGGATCCGCCCGGCCAGTTCGGCGCCGAGGCGGTCCTCGCTCTCGCGGCCGAGCTTTCTGAGCGCGTCCCACGTGAGGACGTTCGGGTCCCGTCCCGCGTCGCCCTGGAGCACCCGACTTGCTCGAGACCGGGCATCTCCGACCTTTGCGCCATCACCTTAGATCCGTGGTTCCTCTGTAGGCTCGCTGACGCTCCGCTTTACGTTTCGCCCCGCCCCTGACGATCCCTCCTCGGCCCCGCCGTAGAAGCACCCGATAAATCGAACCAAAGAAATCCAGCCCGATCTGGCACAGACGCTGCTTAACCTCCGCCGGGTCAATGAACTTCCCACCATCTCGGCGAAGGAGAACTGAATGTCCCGACCCCAGGCATTGCTCGTGGCGCTTGCCTGGTGCCTGGCTGTGCACGTGGGGGTCCTCCAGGCCGACTTCCAGGCCAACGACCCTGGGGTGAGATCGGATCCTCCCAACGGTCCCAAGAGCGCCGGGGGAATGATCGACGGCCTCACCGCCTCGCAGAAGACCCTCTTCACCGCAGGGCTCGAAGAATTCACGGAGGAAGACAACATCGCGTCCGGGCTCGGCCCCCGGATGAATCTCGACAGCTGCGGCGGCTGTCACCAGGCTCCGGCGGTGGGCGGATCGAGCCCGGCCGTGAATCCGCAGGTGAAATTCGCCACCGCGTTCGGCGCCAAGAACGTCGTGCCGTACTTCGTCAAGCCGAACGGACCCGTGCGCGAGGCGCGCTTCAAATACTACCCCGACGGGTCACCAGACGGCGGAGTGCACGCCCTGTTCGTCATCAGCGGCCGCCAGGACGACAGCGGCGAGGCGAGCGGCTGCACCATCAAGCAGGAGGACTTCGACACCCAGGGACAGAAGGGCAACATCATCTTCCGGATTCCCACGCCCGTCTTCGGCGCGGGACTGATCGAGAGCATTCCGGACAGCTACATCCTCAACGACCTGGCCGCCACCGCGAACGGCAAGGCCGCGCTCGGCATCGGGGGGCGACCCAACCGCATCCAGGTCTCCGGCTCGCCCAACACGAGCGCCAACGACGGCACCATCACCCGCTTCGGCTGGAAGGCGCAGAACAAGTCTCTCGTGATCTTCTCCGGCGAGGCCTACAACGTCGAGCAGGGCATCACCAACGAACTGTTCTCCCAGGAGCGCGAGGAGACGCCCGGCTGCCAGTTCGCCACCGTGCCCAACGACACCACGAACCCCGACGCCGCCACTCCCGCCGAGGCCCTGAGCGGGCCGGAGAAGTTCGCGGCCTTCATGCGTTTCCTCGCTCCGCCCACGGCCTCGAAGACGACACCGGGGGGCGCCACCTCCATCGCCAGCGGCAAGAGCATCTTCATGAAGATCGGCTGCGCGTATTGCCACACTCCCACCCTGTACACGGGCAACGCCACGGTGGCCGCCCTTCGCCACAAGCCGGTGAATCTCTACTCGGACCTCGCCCTGCACGCGATGGGGCCGGGGCTCGCCGACGACGTGTCGCAGGCGGCGGCGGCGGGCGACGAGTTCAGGACCGCTCCTCTGTGGGGGCTCGGGCAGCGGATCTTCTTCCTCCACGACGGCCGGACCACGAATCTCGTGACGGCGATCCTCGCCCACCGCAGCGCAACGAGCAGGACCTACCAGGGGTCGGAGGCGAACCGGGTCGTCGACAACTACACGCAGCTCAACTCGTCCCAGCAGCAGGACCTGCTCAACTTCCTGCGCTCGCTCTAGGTCACCGCGCGCGCAAATCTTGACGGGCCGGAGCGGCCCGGCGCACTATCGGTCGTGAGCGGAGGGAGCGATCGCTCCCTCCGCTCCTTCGGAAAGGCGGCGGCGTGCCGTTCTTCGCATACAAGGCAGCTGACCGGCGGGGCTGTGGCAGCACGCATCGATGCTGCCGTTCCCGAAGACAGGAAAAACAGCCGCTTCGACCGAGCGTCGAGGGCGGCGTCGGGGGAATTCCCGCGATGCTGGGGCAAGCACGCCCCATCAGGAACGCGCTCGAAGCCGGCAACCTTCACCGGCCAGCCGCGCTCGAGCTGCTGTTCGGTCGTGACACCGTTGGCCACCGCGGCCTGCGCGGCA
>JBKOVG010000020.1:0-46506 GCA_046723845.1 Candidatus Methylomirabilota bacterium
GTTCCACTCTCATCTTGACTCCTTTGCGATAGGTCATGCCGTTGAATCGGTCATACGCCGAGGTACTCGTGCAGCTTGTTCATCTTCGCGTCGATCTCGCTGTTCGGGATCATGTCGATCACTCGTCCTCGCTCCATCACATAGTGGCGGTCGGCCACCGTGGCCGCGAAGCGGAAGTTCTGCTCCACGAGGAGGATGGTGAAGCCCTCCGCCTTGAGCCGCCGGATGGTCGCCCCGATCTGCTGCACGATCACGGGGGCCAGCCCCTCCGTGGGCTCGTCGAGGAGGAGGAAGCGCGCCCCCGTGCGCAGGATGCGGGCGATGGCGAGCATCTGCTGCTCGCCGCCCGAGAGCTTGGTCCCCTGGCTGGCCAGGCGCTCGCGGAGATTCGGGAAGAGACCGTAGATCGCGTCCAAGCCGAGCCCGCCCGCGCGCACCACGGGCGGGAGGAGGAGGTTCTCCTCCACGTCGAGGCTCGCGAAGATGCCGCGCTCCTCGGGGCAGAAGGCGAGCCCCAGGCGCGCGATGCGGTTCGAGGGGAGCAGCGTCAGCTCGTGCCCCTCGTAGCGGACGGACCCTTGCCGTCGAGGCACCATGCCCATCACCGCCTTGAGGGTCGTGGTCTTGCCCGCCCCGTTGCGTCCGAGGAGCGTTACCACCTCGCCCGAGCGCACCTTGAAGTCCACCCCGTGGAGGATGTGCGACTCGCCGTACCAGGCGTGGAGATCCCGCACCTCGAGGAGAGCGCCGTCGGTCATGGCCTCAGGCGTGCCCCTGCCCCATGTAGGCCTGGATCACCTCGGGATTGCGCGAGACCGTCGCGTAGTCGCCCTCGGCGAGGATCTCCCCGCGGGCGAGGACGGTGATGGCGTCGGAGAGGGTGGCGACCACGCTCAGGTTGTGCTCAACCATGAGCACGGTGCGATTCAGGGCGGCGCGGCGGATGAGGGCGGCGATGCGCTCCACGTCCTCGTGCCCCATGCCCGCGGTGGGTTCGTCGAGGAGCATCATCTCCGGCTCAAGGGCCAGGGTGGTGGCGATCTCCAGTGCCCGCTTGCGCCCGTAGGGCAACTCCACCGCCGGGGTGGCGGCGAGCCCGCCCAGGCCCACCGCCTCCAGAAGCTCGAGGGCGCGCCCGTTGAGGGTGTCGAGCGAGCGCTCCGAGCGCCAAAAATCGAAGGACCCGCCCCGGCTCCGCTGCAGCGCGATGCGCACGTTCTCCAGCACCGGGAGGTGCGGGAAGACCGCGGAGATCTGGAAGGATCGCACGAGCCCCTTGCGCGCGATGTCGGCGGGACGCGAGCCCGTGATGTCCCGTCCCTTGAAGCGGATGCGGCCGCGAGTCGGCGCGAGGAAGTGCGTGAGCAGGTTGAAGCAGGTGGTCTTGCCCGCGCCGTTCGGCCCGATGAGGGCGTGGATGCTGCCCCGCCGCACCTGGAGCCGCACGTCCTTCACGGCCACGAACCCCCGGAATTCCTTGGTCAGGCCCTCGGTTTCCAGGATGAGATCGCCCGCCATGGTCGGCCGATCATAGCCATGGCCAAGAGATGGCGCAAGCGAGTATGATCCCGGCCATGAGCTCACGAATCCTCTTCATCGGCGGCGGGGCCATCGGCAGCTACCTGGGCGCCTTCCTCTCCCGGTCCGGACACGACGTGACCATCGTGGACACGTGGCCCGAGCACGTCGAGGCGATCCGCGAGGGCGGCATCAGCGTCACCGGACCGCACGAGCCCTTCGAGGCGCGGCCGACCGCGCTGCACGTGCACGAGGCACAGCGGCTCGCCGCCGACTTCGACATCGCCTTCGTGGCTATGAAGGCCTACGACACGGCGTGGGCGACCCACATGGCCCTGCCCCGCCTCGCCGCCGACGGCTACGTGGTCTCCTCGCAGAACTGCTGGAACGATCCCATCGTGGCGGCCATCGCGGGGCGCGAGCGCTCGGTCGGGCTCGTCATGTCGAAGATCGCGGTGGCCCTGTGGGAGCCCGGCCGCGTGGAGCGAGGCGCCGAGAAGGGCAGCGGCTCGGGGCACGACGTCTTCCGCGTGGGCGAGCACGACGGCAGCATCACCCCGCGCGCGGAGGCGCTGGCCAAGATGCTCACGGTGGTGGACGGCGCGCGCGCCACCGACAACCTCTGGGGGGAGCGCTGGTCCAAGCTCTGCGCGA
Organism: Candidatus Methylomirabilota bacterium; assembly: GCA_046723845.1. Lineage (GTDB taxonomy): Bacteria > Methylomirabilota > Methylomirabilia > Rokubacteriales > CSP1-6 > AR37. Next base: position 2,173 of record JBKOVG010000020.1, read on the forward strand.
ACTGCATGGGCAATCCCGTGCAAGCCATGACCGGGCTCGGCAACCTGGAGATCGCCGCCCAGCCGCGCGGGCGCGAGATCACCATCCGCATCGGCGCGGAGTCTGCGCGGGTGGGCCTCGCCGCGGGGTACTCGATCCCCAAGTTCGGCGGGCAGGAGGCGAAAACGTGGGCGGCCGCCGATGACAAGGCCGTCTTCGCCGAGCTGGACGCCATGCTCGTGCCCAAGAGCAGCTCGGGACGGAACTGGCGAGCCTCCATGGCCCAGGACGTGGCCAAGGGTCGGCGCACGGAGATCGAGCAGATGAACGGTCACGTGGTGGCGCGCGGGCGCGAGCTCGGCGTGCCCACGCCGGTGTCGACGGTGGTGGTGGGCTACGTACGCGAGATCGACGCGGGCACCCGCGGGCCCTCGCCTGCCCTCATCGAGCAGGCCCTACAGACGGCGGGCAGCTAGCCCTTCCTCGGCTAGCTAAGCTACCCTGCATTATTCACGAGTGCCGCCAGTGTGATCGGGGTGGTGGCGGCGGGGGCGGGAGCGCTCCGGCGGAGTGGGACCCCCGAAGCCTGTGCGCAGCCTGGAAGGCTGCGATTCAGGCGAGTGGGTGACGCAGCTGGAGCGCTCCCCCGCCCCCGACGACGGGCCCCGACCCGCCTCACGCTCCGCTTGTTCGTGAATAATTCGGGCTAGCCCTTCCTCGGATAGAAGCGGACGTCCTGCTTCGCGACGTCCCAGGCGCGGTTGGCCGCGTCCACCTCCCACGACGTCATGCAGTCGTCCTGTGCCCGCATGATCTCCTCGATCATCGTTCGCGGGTCGGTGTGGAAGGAGGCGTGCAGGAGACGCTTGGCGTGGCCGGTGGCCGTGCGGGAAGCGTGAAAGGCCTTCTCGGTGATCCCGGCGAGCTTGGCCTCGACCTGCCTGGCGGGCACCACCCAGTTCACCAGCCCCATGGCGAGGGCTTCCGCTGGCGTGATGTGGTCGTTGAGGAGGGTCAGCTCCTTGGCGCGTCCCAGCCCCACGATGCGGGCGAGCCGCAGGATGGAGCCGTCGGGAATCAGGCCATGGCGCGTCGCTCCGAGACCGAGCACGGCGTCCTCGGTGGCGAGGCGCAGGTCGCAGGCCACCGCGAGCTGGAGGCCGCCGCCGATGGAGTAGCCGTGGAGCACCCCGACCACGAGCTTGTCCATGTCCTCGAGGCAGTTGAGGGCGCGGATCCAGTGGCGATAGAAGGCCTCCCCCACCTTGCCCGCCGCGAGGGCCTTGCGATCCATCCCCGAGCAGAAGGCGCGTCCGTTGCCCCGCACCACCACGACCCACACCTCGGGATCGCGGGCCGCCGCCTCCGCGCGATCGGCGAGTTGCCTGGTCACTTCGTGGTCGAGCGCGTTGAGGACCTGGGGACGATTCAGGGTGATGGTGGCGACGCCGTCGCGCACCTCGTAGAGGACGCTCGGTTCCATGGACGCGCCGTCTACCGGAAGCCCAGGAGGTCGTGGGCGATGACCATCCGCTGGATCTCCGACGTGCCCTCGCCGATCTCCGTGAGCTTGGCGTCGCGGAAGATGCGCTCGATGGGGAACTCGGTGATGTAGCCGGCGCCCCCGTGGATCTGGAGCGACTTGGTCGCCGCCTTCATGGCGACCTCGGAGGCGAACACCTTGGCCATGGAGGCGGCGGTCTTCGCGGGCTTGCCCGCATCCTTGAGGGCGGCAGCGCGTAGGGTGAGGAGCCGGGCCGCTTCCACCTCGGTGCCCATGTCCGCGATCATGCCCTGCAGCCCGTTGAACTCGGCGAGCGTCTTGCCAAACGCGCGGCGCTCCTTCATGTAGGCGAGCGCGGCGTCGAGAGCGGCCTGGGCGATGCCCACGGCCATGGCGGCCATGGCCACCCGCCCTCCCTCGAGCACCTGCATGGTGTTCACGAAGCCCATGCCCTCCTCGCCCACCAGATGGTCGGCGGGCACGGACACGTTGTCGAAGATCAGCTCCGCGGTGTTGGAGGCGTGGAGGCCCAGCTTCCGGTAGGGCCGCCCCGCGCTGAACCCCGCCATGCCCTTCTCGAGCACGAAGGCAGAGATGCCCTTGGCGCCGCGGGCCGGATCGGTCACCGCCATCACCACCGCGATCTCGGAGACTCCCGCGTTGGTAATGAAGGCCTTGCTGCCGTTGAGCACGTAGCGGTCGCCCTCGCGGACCGCGCGCGATTTCATGCCGGCGGCGTCCGATCCCGAGCCCGGCTCCGTGAGCCCCCACGCCCCGAGGGATTCCCCGCGGGCGAGGCGCGGCAGATAGGCCGCCTTCTGGGCCGGCGAGCCGAAGAGGGCAATGTGATTCGTGCAGAGGGAGTTGTGCGCCCACATGGTGATGCCCACGGAGGCATCGACCCGGTTGAGCTCCTCCACGGCCAGCGCGTAGGACACGTAGTCGAGGGCGGCGCCTCCGTACGCCTCGGGGACGAGGGCGCCGAGGAGACCCGTCTTGGCGAGGCTGATGAGGACCTCGCGGGGGAACTCGTGCGCCTCGTCGTAGCGCTGGATGACGGGAGCGACCTCGGCCAGCGCCCACTCGCGAGCCATGGATCGAACGGCCACCTGCTCGGGCGTGAGCTCAAAGTCCATGCGGCGTCACACGGCGGCGCGGATGTTCTCGCGCACGAAGCGCACGATGTCCTGGGTCGAGGTGCCAGGGGTGAACAGCTCCTTCACCCCCATGGCCTTGAGGGTGCGGATGTCCTCGGCGGGGATGATGCCGCCTCCGAAGACCGCGATGTCTTCGGCCCCCTTCTCCTTGAGCAGCTCGAGGACGCGGCCGAACAGGTAGTTGTGCGCGCCCGAGAGCACGCTGAGACCGATGGCGTCGGCGTCCTCCTGCACCGCGGTGGCCACGATCTGCTCCGGGGTCTGGTGGAGACCCGTATAGATCACCTCGAAGCCCGCGTCCCGCAGGGCCCGGGCCACGATCTTGGCGCCGCGGTCGTGTCCATCCAGCCCCGGCTTGGCCACCACCACTCTGACCTTGCGCTCGGCCATCTCGGCGCCCTCGCTACGCGAACATGGAACGGATGCGGTCGGCCACGCTCATGATGTCCTCGCGGCTGCCCGGCACGACCTTCCAGTCGAAGCCCTTCCCGTCACCCGTCCAGCGGGGAATCAGGTGGAGATGAAAGTGCGGGACGGACTGGAAGGCGGCGGCCCCGTTGGCCTGAAGCAGATTGAGCCCGTCGGGGGCAAGCGTCTTGCGGATCGCGCCGGCCACCTTCTTGGCCGTGGCCATGACCGCCTTGAGGTCCTCCACCTCGGCATCGTAGATGGTGGCCGCGTGCTGCTTGGTTGCCACGAGGCAGTGACCGCGGGTGAGCGGATTGATGTCCATGAAGGCGATGGTCTTCGCGTCCTCGTAAACCTTGGCCGACGGAATCTGCCCGTCGCGAATCTTGCAGAAAACGCAATCAGGCATCTAACCTCAACATGCCTTTGGCATGTTGACCGTGGGCGAAATGGTTAGGGCCATCCGCGTGGCCAGCCGCTGATCTAGTGATCACTGCGCGGGCTCCTAGACCTCGACGGTCCAGCCGTGGGGGTCGGGGAGCTTGGCGTACTGGATGCCCACGATGGCGTCGTAGAGCTTCTGGGTCATCGGGCCGATGGTGCCCCCGTTGATGACCATGCGACGGCTCTTGTAGGCGAGCTCGCCCACTGGCGAGATCACGGCGGCGGTGCCCGTGCCGAAAACCTCCTCCAGCGTCCCCGCCTCGTGGGCCGCCATCACCTCGTCGATGGAGATCTGCCGCTCGCTCACCTTGGCGCCCCAGTCCTTGAGCAGGGTCAGCACGGAGTCGCGTGTCACTCCCGGCAGGATGGTCCCGCCGAGAGGCGGGGTGATCACCTCGCCGGCGATCCTGACCATGATGTTCATGGTCCCCACCTCGTCAATGTACTTGCGGTGCACGCCGTCGAGCCACAGGACCTGCGTGAAGCCCTCGTGCTTCGCCTCCTCCCCCGCCATCAGGCTCGCCGCGTAGTTGGCGCCTGTCTTGGCTCCACCCAGCCCGCCGTCCACGGCGCGGACGTAGCGCTCCTCGACGCGGATCTTCACGGGGGCCATGCCCTCGGGATAGTAGGCACCCACGGGGGAGAGGATCACGAAGTAGATGTACGACTTGGCCGGACGCACGCCCAGGAAGGCCTCGTTGGCCACGATGGTGGGCCGAATGTAGAGCGAGGTGCCCACCGCCTTCGGCACCCAGTCGCGCTCGATGCCCACCAGCGTCACCAGCGAGCGCAGGGCGAGCTCGGGATCGAGGGGCGGGATGCACATCCGCTCCGCGGACTTGTTCATGCGCTCCACGTGCTTCTGGGGCCGGAAGAGCCGCACCTTCCCGTCCACGCCGCGAAAGGCCTTGAGCCCGTCGAACACGGCCTGCGCGTAGTGGAGCACGGCGGCCGCGGGATCGAGCGGGAGGGGCCCGTACGGCTCGACGCGCGGGTCGTACCAGCCCTTCTCCTCCTGGAAATCCGCCACGAACATGTGGTCGGTGAACACGGTGCCGAAGGTGAGGTCGGCGTCCTTGGGCTTCGGCTTGTGCGCGGCTGCCTTCACGATCCGGATGGCATCAGTCATGATGCTGCTCCTTCTAGAATATGATCGGTTCCCGATAGAGGCCGAAGACCTGACGATACACGTCGGAGACCTCGCCCAGCGACACGTAGTCCTTGACCGCGTCCACGAGCACGGGCATCACGTTCTGGCCGCCGCGGCAGGCCTCGGCGAGCTGCTTGAGACGCCGCTCCACCCGGGTCATGTCGCGCGAGGCCTTGAGGCGGCCCACGCGCTCCACCTGCTCGCTCTCCACCCGCTCGTCGAGGCGGAGGAATTCCACCGGCCGCTCCTCGGTCATCACGTACTTGTTTACGCCCACCACCACCTTGCGCCCGCTGTCGTCCATGAGCTGATAGCGGTAGGCGGCGTCGGCGATCTCCTTCTGGGGATAGCCGCTGTCGATGGCGCGGATGATGCCACCCATGTCGTCGATGGCCTTGATGTAGGCCATGGCGCGCTCTTCCATCTGGTCGGTGAGGCGCTCGAGGAAGTACGCGCCGCCCATGGGATCGCTGGTCAAGGGCGCTCCCGTCTCCTCCGCGATGATCTGCTGCGTCCTGAGCGCCACCGTCACCGCCTCCTCGGTGGGCAGGGCCAGCACCTCGTCGAAGGAGTTGGTGTGGAGCGACTGCGCGCCCCCCAGCACGGCGGCGAGGGCCTGGATGGCCACGCGCGCCACGTTGTTCAGCGGCTGCTGGGCGGTAGCGGACACCCCCGCCGTCTGGGTGTGAGTGCGCAGCCGCATCGACTCCGCCTTGCGCGCGCCGAAGCGGTCGCGCATCACGGTGGCCCAGATGCGGCGGGCCGCCCGCAGCTTGGCGATCTCCTCGAAGAAGTCGTTGTGGATGTCGAAGAAGAAGGACAGGCGCGGGGCGAAGCTATCCACGTCGAGCCCGCGGGCGAGGCAGGCCTGCACGTAGCCGAAGCCGTCGGCGAGGGTGAAGGCCAGCTCCTGCACCGCTGTCGAGCCCGCCTCGCGGATGTGATAGCCCGAGATGGACACGGGATTGAACTTCGGCACGTGCTGCGAGCAGAACTCGATGGTGTCGACCACGATGCGCACGGCCGACTCCGGCGGCGAGATCCACTCCTTCTGGGCGATGAATTCCTTGAGCATGTCGTTCTGCATGGTCCCGCCCACCTCGTCCCACGACACGCCCTGCTTGTCGGCGAGGGCCAGGTACATGGCCAGCGCCACCGACGCCGTGCAGTTGATGGTCATGGAGGTGGTGACCTGGTCGAGCGGGATGTCGCGGAAGAGCGTCTCGAAGTCCGCCAGCGTGGAGACGGACACGCCCTCCTTGCCCACCTCGCCGCAGGCTCGCGGGTGATCGGCGTCGTAGCCCATCAGCGCGGGCATGTCGAAGGCGGTGCTCAGCCCGGTCTGCCCCTGGGCGAGGAGATACTTGAAGCGCTCGTTGGTGTCCTCGGGCCGGCCGAATCCCGCGAACATGCGCATGGTCCAGAGCTTGCCGCGATACATCGACGGATAGGGCCCGCGCGTGTACGGGAATTCCCCCGGATAGCCGAGCTTGTCCTCGTAGCGCCAGCCCGCGAGATCCTCGGGGGTGTAGAGAGGGCCGATGGGAATGCCCGAGAGCGACTCGTAGGGCACGTCGCGCTCGGGCGAGCGGTCGACGAACGGCCCGTACGTCTCCTCCTCCCAGCGCTCCTTGCCCTCGGCCATGTCTCCCCCTTCGCTACGCTTTCCCGCTCAATAGATGACGGGCGATGACGAGCTTCTGGATCTGCGAGGTCCCCTCGTAGATCTGGGTGATCTTGGCGTCGCGGAAGTGCCGCTCGACCTGGTACTCCTTGATGAAGCCGTAGCCACCGTGGATCTGCACCGCGTCCGTGGTCACCCGCATCGCTGTTTCCGCGGCGAAGAGCTTGGCCATCGCCGCCTGTGGTCCATGGGGCTGCCCCTGGTCCTTGAGGGCGGCCGCCCGCAGCGTGAGCAGGCGCGCCGCCTCGATCCCCGTGGCCATGTCGGCCAGCATCCACTGCACCATCTGGTGCTTCCCGATGGGCACGCCGAAGCTCGTGCGCTCACGAGCGTAGCCAAGTGCGGCCTCGTAGGCCGCCACCGCGATGCCGGTCGCCTGAGCGGCGATGCCGATACGGCCTGCGTCCAGCGCGCTCATGGCGATCTTGAACCCGTGCCCCTCCTCGCCCAGCCGCTGCGAGACGGGCACCCGGCAGCCCTCGAAGAGAAGCTCCGCGGTGTCGGACGCGCGGATACCGAGCTTGTCCTCCGTCTTCACCACCGTGAAGCCCGGGGTCCCCTTCTCGACGAGGAAGGCACTGATCCCGTGGTGCGCCCGGGTCCGGTCAGTCTGCGCGAATACGAGCGCGGCATCGGCTTCTCGCCCATTGGTCACGAAGATCTTGCGGCCATCCAGCACGTAGACGTCGTCCTCTCGCCGCGCCAGCGTGTGTTGGTTGCTGGCGTCGGAGCCGGCCTCGGGCTCGGTGAGCGAGTAGCAGCCGAGCTTCCGGCCGCCGGCGAAGAGGAGGAGGAAGCGCTGCTTCTGCTCGTCCGTCCCGAACTTCGCCACGGGATCGCAGTAGAGCGAGTTGTTCACCGACATGATGGCCCCGTGCGAGGCGCAGGCGCGCGAGACTTCCTCGAGAGCGAGCACGTATCCCACGGCATCGCCCCCCGCCCCTCCCAGAGCGTCCGGAATGGCCACGCCCATCAGGCCGAGCTCACCCATGCGGCGCACCGTCTCGCGGGGGAAGCGCGCCTCGCGGTCGATAGCCTCCGCGATGGGGCGCACCTCTTTCTCCGCGAAGTCTCGCGCCACCTGCTGGATCATGCGCTGCTCGTCCGTGAGCTCGATGTGCATGGTGAGGCCCGGCGCTATTTCTCCAGGAGCTTCTTGAACTCCTTCTCCAGGAGCGGGGCGACCTCGAAGAGATCGCCCACGATGCCGTAGTCGGCGATCTTGAAGATGGGCGCCTCGGGATCCTTGTTGATCGCGCAGATCACCTTCGACGTGCGCATGCCCGCCAGGTGCTGGATGGCTCCCGAGATGCCGAAGCCCAGGTAGAGCTTGGGGGAGATGGTCCGGCCCGTCTGCCCGATCTGGAAGCGATGCGGCCGCCACCCCGCGTCCACCGCGGCGCGGGAGGCGCCTACCGCGGCCCCGATGACCTTGGCGAGCGACTCCAAGATGACGAAGTTCTCCGGCCCCTTGAGGCCGCGCCCGCCCGAGACCACGATCTCCGCCTCGGCCAGCTCGGGCAACCCCGTAGCCGACTCCTCGCGCCGCTCCACCAGGCTCATGGCAGCGCCGGGCAGGGTGACCGCCGCCTTGTCCACGTTGGGACTGGCGCCGGCCTGCGGCTCCGCGGGCCGGAAGACGTTCGGCCGTAGCGTGGCGAGCCAGGGCGTCTTCGCCCAGGTCACCTTCGAGAGCAGCTTGCCCGCGTACACGGGCCGGGTCGCCATCAGCTTGCCGTCCTCCACGCCGAGGGCCGTGGAGTCCGCGGAGATGCCCGCTCCTAGCCGCGCGGCGAGACGCGCCATGACCTCGCGCTGGCGGGTGGTCACGGCGCCGAACACGGCCTGCGGCGACTCCTTCTGCACGAGCTCGGCGAGGACGGGCGTCCACACCTCGCCCCGATAGGGCGCGAAGGCGGCGTTCTCCGCGAGCACGATCCGCTTGGCGCCCCACTCCGCGAGCTGCTTCAGTCCCGCCTCGCTCGCCTTGTCGGTCAGCCACACCGCCTCGGCCTGGGCGCCCATCTGCGTGGCGAGCCGCCCCGCCTCACCCAACACCTCGGCCATCACCTTCTTCGGATTGCCCTGCCTGTCGTCCTCGACCAAGCACCAGAACGCGCCAGCCATGATGGTCGTCTCTCCCGTTTAGAGGTTCTCGATCGCCGCCCCGCCTCTCGTCGGCGTCGCGGCCCCTACCTGTCGCGTGCTAGATCGCCTTGGCGTCCTCTCGGAGGGAGCGCACCAGCTCCTTGGCGGCCTCCGCGGGCTCGCCGGGAATGATGCGTCCGGGGGGCCGTGGGGGCAGCGTCTCGAGCTTGACGATGGAGAGGGCGGGCCCGTCGGCGCCCATCCCCAGATCGGCCGCCTTCACGTCCTTGATCTCCTTCTTCTTGGCGCCCATGATCCCCTTCAGGGTCGGATAACGCGGCTCGTTCAGTCCCTTCTGAGCCGAGACCACCGCGGGCAGCGGCAGGTCGAAAACCTCGAGCCCGCCTTCCACCTGACGGCCGATGCGAATGGCCTTGCCCGCCTCGTCCACCGACTCCTCCATGATCCAGGAAGCGCAAGGCCAGCCGAGCAGTTCGGCCACCGCCGCGCCCACCGCGCCCATATCGTCGTCGATGGCCTGGCGGCCGAAGAGAGCGACACCGGGCTGCTCCTGCTTGATCACTGCGGCCAGCGCGCGCGCCGTCGTGATGGTGTCCGCGGCTTCCCAGGCGGAGTCGAGCAGATGGATGGCGCGGTCGGCCCCCATGGCCAGGCACGAGCGGAGCGCTTCCTTGACGCGGTCCGGGCCGAGCGATACCGCCACCACCTCGCCCTGCCCGCGCTTCTCCTTGATCCTGAGCGCTTCCTCCACGGCGAACTCGTCGTAGGGGGAGACGATCCAGGTGATCCCCGCCGTGTCGATGGCCTTGGGATCCGAGGAGATCTTGACCTGGGTCGCGGTGTCGGGCACCTGCTTCACCATCACGAGAATCTTCATGCCGTGGCGCTCCTGTCGTAGTGGAGTTGGCGCGTGATGCGGAAACGGTCGCCCGGGATGAACACCCGGTCGTACACGATGGGCCGTGCGTCGCCGTCGAAAGAGACGCGGTCGGAGCGGAAGCAGGGCGCGCCGGCCGCGCAGCCGAGCTCGCGCGCGGCGCGGGCGGGCAGCGTCTCCGCCGACACCGTCTCGCGCGCGCCCGTGATCTCGAGGCCGAGCTTGAAGGCGAGGACCTGGCGCAGCGGCGTGACGGCGAGGTCGACCTTCGCCACTTCCTCTCCGAGGGCGGCGGGGAGATGCGAGATCTGGAAGCTCGTCGGGCGCCCGTCGACCAGGCGCAGCCGCTCCAGGGCGAAGACGCGCGCGCCCGGCTCGAGGGCGAGCTCACGCGCGGCCAGCCGGTCCGCCGGTCCGAAGTGGGTGCGCAGGAAGCGGGTGGAGACGTCCTCGCCCACCGCGCTCAGGTCGCCCGCGAAGGCGCGGAAGTTGAGGATGTCGTAGTCCACCGCGGGCAGGGCCACGAAGGTGCCGAGCCCATGGCGGCGCGTGATGAGCCCCTCGCGCTCCAGCACCTCGAGGGCCTGGCGGAGGGTCATCAAGGTCACCTCGAACTCCTCGGCGAGACGGCGCTGATTGTCGAGACGAGCGCCCGGCGCGATGTCACCCGAGCGAATGCGATCACGCAGGGTCTGCGCGATCTGATGATACCGGGGCACCCGAGCCTTCACGATTGCGCCTTCCCCTTCGGTGTTCTAGAACTCTGGTGGCCGCTCAACACCGTCGTCGAGCTCAGAGACGGGATTCCCCAAGGAACGATCGGCAGTTACGGCAGCCACCGGAATTGTAACCGGGCCGCGCCGCCCCGGTCAATGGCTCCGCGGAGAGGCGCCTTACTCGGATGCGAGGCGCCGCGAGAGATCGACGAGGGCGTCGAGACGCTGCGCCGCCGCGCCCGAGTCGATGGAGCGCGCGGCGAGGGTGACGCCTTCCTTCAGGTCCTGCGCCGCGCCGCCCACCACGAGGGCGGCCGAGGCATTCATCAGCACGATGTCGCGGCGCGGACCGCTCTCACCGGCGAGGATATCGCGGATGATGCGGGCGTTCTCGGCGCGATCGCCGCCGCGCAGGTCCTGGATGGTCGCCCGCGCGATCCCGAAATCCTCCGGCCGGACCGTCGAGGTGCGGACCACGCCTTCGTGCACCTCGGAGACACGGCTTGGCCCCGTGTTGGAGATCTCGTCGAGGCCGTCGGCGCCGTGGACCACGAAGGCGCGGAGGGTGCCCAGCTCGGCTAGCACACGGGCCAGCGGCTCGGTGAGCGATTCCGCGTAGACGCCGATGACCTGGGCATTCGCGCCCGCGGGATTAGTGAGGGGGCCGAGCATGTTGAAGACGGTGCGGACGCCCATCTCGCGGCGCGCGGTCATGACGTGTTTCATGGCGGTGTGGAGGAGCGGCGCGTAGAGGAAACCGATGCCGACCTCCTCGATGCAGCGGGCGATCTTGGCCGGGCTCAGCTCGATGACGATGCCGAGGGCCTCCACCACGTCCGCCGACCCGCACAGCGAGGACAGGGAGCGGTTCCCGTGCTTGGCGACCTTGAGACCGGCTCCTGCGACCACGAAGGCGGTGGCGGTGGAGACGTTGAAGGTGCCGGAGGCGTCGCCGCCGGTGCCCGCGGTGTCGATCAGGACCTCGCGGTCGGTGCCCGTGGCACTGATCACCTCGTCCGCGCGTGTCTTCACCTTGACCACTTTCTGCCGCATCACCTGGCCGAAGCCGATCAGCTCCTCCACCGTCTCGCCTTTCATGCGGAGCGCGGTGAGGAAGGCGGCGATCTGGACGTCGCTCGCCGCCCCCGACATGATCGCCTCCATCGCTCCCGCCGCCTCGATGCGCGAGAGGTCCTTGCGCTCGGTCAGGGCGCGCACCGCCTCGAGGATGATGGGACTGGTCATGGCCGCGTCCGCTCCCCGGTCTCGCGCGGGCGAATGGCGGAGGCCGCCTCCAGCACGCCGCCGATGTTGATGGGCTTGGCGAGCACGGAGTGCACCCCGCTCGCCTCCAGCTCCTCCTGGGAGACTTCGACCGCGAAGCCGCTCACGAGGATCACGGGCAGGCCGGGGGCCGCCGTGCGCACGGAGCGCGCGAGCTCCCACCCCGTCATGCCCGGCATGGAGAGATCGGTGAAAACGAGATCGAGCTGATCGCTCTGCACGCGGGCGAGCCCCTCGGAGGCGCTGCGCGCGACGGTCACGGTGTGGCCGGCGGAGCGCAGGACATCGGCCAGCATGTCGCCCACATTCTCCTCGTCGTCGACGACGAGACAGCGGAGCGGCACCGCCTCCGGCACCTCCTCTGCCTCGGGCACGGGCGCCTCGGGCGCCGCGCTCACGGGGAAGAGCATGGTGAAGGTCGTCCCCTGCCCTTCCTGGCTCTCCACAGCGATGGTCGCGCCGTGGCGCGAGAGGATGCCGTAGGTCATGGACAGGCCGAGACCCGTTCCCTTCGGTCCCTTGGTGGTGAAGAACGGATCGAAGATCTTGGCGCGGACGGCTTCGGGAATGCCCACGCCCGTGTCGGTGACGCGAAGCTCGATGGACTCGCCACGGGTGGCCGTGGCCAGGGTGAGGATGCCTCCGTGCGGCATGGCGTCCACCGCGTTGAGGATCAGGTTCGTCATCACCTCGCGCAGCTCCGCGGGATCCCCCATGGTCTTCGGCAGGTCGCGGGCGAGCTCGGTCACCGCCTGGATGCTCACGCCGCGCCGCGGCGGCTCGATGCGCCAGGAAGATTCCGTCAGCTCGAGGGCCTCGCGCACCACGCGGTTGAGATCGAGGGCAACGGAGGGCTGATCGCGGCGAATGCGCGTGAACTCCTGGAGGCGCCGCACGGTCTTCGCACCGTCCTCCGCAGAGCGCTCGATGATCTGCAGCCACTGGCGCGCCTTGGGATCCGTGACCCGGTGGAGCAGGAGCTGGGCACGCCCCAAGATGGCGGCGAGGAGGTTGTTGAAGTCGTGGGCCACGCCGGAGGCCATCTCGCCGAGGGCGCGCAGCTTCTCGCTGCGCACGAGCTGGTCCTGGGCCTGGGCGAGATCCTCATAGGCGCGCGTGCGGTCCTGGAAGAGCCGCGCGCTGCGGAGGGCCAGGGCAGCCAGGCCCGCGATGTTGGTGAGCACGCGCTCGTCGGCCACGGAGAAGGGATGGTCCGCGCTCCGGAGGACGAGGACGCCCACCACCTGCGAGCCCGCGAGCATGGGGACGCCGATCCAGTGCGGGAGCGGTTCGTTCCCCGCCACGGGCTCCATGCCGAGCCGGCGGCACTCGCCGACGTAGTCGTCGGTGCGGATGGGGCGGCCCGTCAGGGCGACCTTGGTGGAGAGGCCCACGTTTCCCTGGATGGCCCGGCGCACCGGGTTGGAGTCGCGCTCGCCGTCCATCATGCGCAGGAGGGGTACCAGCTCGCCGGCTCCGTCGTCGATGACGGCCAACATCATGTTGCGCACGTCGAGGAGGCGGGCGACCTGGCGGTGGATGGCCTCGACCACGTCCTCCTGGCGGAGCTGACCCGTCACCGTGCGCGAGAGGTCGTGGAGCACGGAGAGCTCGGAGAGGAGCGCCTCCGATTCCTCGAGGCGCAGGCGGGTCTGTCGGGTCAGGTCCGCGTTGTCGATGAACAGGCCGACCTGCGCCGCGATGCCCTCGATGAGGCGGACCTCCTGGGCGGTGAACTGGCGCCCGGGCTGCCACCACACGAGGAAGAGACCGCCCACGCCCAGTCCGCTCGCGAGAGCGGGCGCCATGAGCAGCGAGTAGGTGTCCATGCCCTCGGAGATGCTGGGGTCGATGCGTGGGTCGTTCTTCACGTCGCTCGACCAGCCCGCGCGGCCGTCGCGCCACATGTGCTGCAGCTCCGGCATCCGGTCGAGGACGAAGGGGCGCTCGAGGAAGGCCTGGAGCCGATCCTTCGGCACGTGCCAACCCGCCGCGGGCACAAGCAGCGTCTTGTCGGCGGTAGTCGTGTAGATCCCGACCATGTCGGCGCGGAAGGCAAGGCCCACCTCGCGGGCGACCCGGCGCAGCGCCTCGCCTCCCGCGTCGGGCTGGGAGAGCGCCTGGCTCACGGCGAGGAGGGTGGTCGCCTCCCGCAGTCGCTCCTGCACGAGGCCGTACAGGCGTTGGTTCTCGAGGGCGAGGGCGACCTCGTTGCCGATGGCCATGCCGAGATCCTGCTGCCAGGGCTCGAAGGGGGTGACGCGCTCCGTGTAGTCGAGCGTCATCACCCCGATGACCTCGTCCTGCCGGATGAGCGGCACCACCATGTAGGACTTGATGTGGAACGCCTCGATCCAGGCGGCCGGGATCAGATCCGTCTCGGAGGCATCGGTCACGATGACGGGGCGGCGCGCGTCGATGGCCTGGGCGTGGATGGGGACGGAGCGCGGCACGTCGTCCACCATGCCCTGGAAGGCCGCCCAGAGCTCCGGCAGCCGGCGGCCGTCGGCGAACTGCGACATGAGCGGGATGACGCGATCGCCTTCCCACCGCTCGAGACTGCAGCGATCCACGTGGCAGACCTGGGCGATCCGCTGCGCGACCTCCTTCAGCATGCGCCGCGGCTCCAGGGTGGAATTCAGCACCTCGGCCACGTCGAGGAGCGCCCGCGTCTGCTCGAGGCGCTGGGCGGTCTGCGCGTAGAGACCGGCGTTGCGGATGGCCACCGCGGCCTGGGCCACGAAGCTCTCGAGGAGTTCCTTCTCGTCCGCGCCGAAGTCGAAGGGTGCGCGGCCGCACATGGAGAGCACGCCGAGGAGCTGGTCCTGGAGGATGATGGGCACCCCGAGGAAGCTCCGCAGCCCGTGATCCCGCCACCACGACTCGGAGAGGATGCGCGGGTCGGACAGCATGTCGGGCACGGAGAGCGACTCGCGCTCGCGCGCGATCCAGCCCATGGTCCCCTGCCCGAAGGTGATGCTGCGGAGCGGATAGGCCGCGCCCATCGCCTCGTCGGAGAAGGCGCGCACGCGGAGCGTCTCGGTCTCCGGATCGGCGACCCACAGGGAGACCACGGGCACGCCCATGAGGGTGGCCGCCGCGCGCGCGATGCCCGCCAGCACCTCGTCGGTGTCGAGGGAGGAGGACACGAGCTGGTTGAGGCGTGCCAGCGAACGCAGGCGGCCCGCGCGCTCCTCGGCAGCCTCGAAGAGCCGCGCATTGTCGAGGGCGACCACGAGCTGGCTCGCCACCGTCGAGAGATACTCGATCTCCGCCTGGGAGAAGCGGTGGCCCGTCTCCCGAAAGACCGAGAGCGTGCCGAAGGGCTCCTCCCGCATGAGGGGCAGGGCGAGGGCGGCCCGCTGGCCGTGCCGGACGATGCGATCGCGGCTGTCCGGCCGCAGCCGGATCTGCGGGTCGTCGACGATGTCCGCCGACCACGCCGGCCGGCGCTCCAGGAAGGCGAGGCCGGACACCGCTTCGCCCGGCTCGACGAGCGGCGGCCCCGCGAAGGCCTCGGGCGCCCCCGAGTGCCGGGCGAAGCGGAGCATGCCCAGATCGGGGTCGTAGAGGTGCACGGCGGCGACGGCCACTCCCAGCGCCTCCCGCGTTTGCATGGTCACGATGCTGAGGATCTGCTCGGCGTCGAAGGTGGAGACGAGGGTGCGCCCCATCTCGGCCAGCGCGCGCATCCGCTCCGCCTGCTGGGTCGCCTCGCTGTAGAGGCGGGCGTGCTCGATGGCCACCGCGGCCTGTCCCGCGAAGGCCTCGGCCACTTCGTGGTCGCGCCGATCGAAGGCACGGCGCGCCCGGAAGGTGAGGGCACCGATGATGCGCTCGCCGAGCCGGAGGGGAAGACCCATGTAGTGCGTGTAGCCGAGGCGCTTGTCCGCGGCGAGATGCTCGGGGGCCATGCCGACGAGGTCGTCGAGGTTGCCGATGATGGGTCGCCCCTCCGACACCACCTTGCCGGCGAGGCTCTCGCCCACCTTGATGCGCGGCTTGAGCATGGTCTCGGGCGCGGAGCCGGCGAGGCCCGCCACCACCAGCTCGTCGCCCTCGAGGAGACGGAAGCCGGCGTTGTCCAGGTCGAGGAGCCGCATGGCCTCCTCCGCCACGCCCATGAGCAGGGCGTTGGCCGAGACGAGCAGGCCGATCTTCTTGTTGATCTCGAGCAGCGCGGTGAGGGACGCACGGCCGCTCCGCTCGTCGGCGAAGAGGCGGGCGTTGTCGATGGCCACCGCGGCCTGGCCGCCGAGCGCCGTCATCACCTCGATCTCCTCGCGGCTCACGGGATGCGCCTGCCACCAGTAGACACTGAGGCCGCCGTACAACTCACCCTTGATGAAGATGGGAATCGACAGCACCCCGCGATAGCCCTCGCGCTCAACGAGCACGCGTGTCGCCTCGGACAGGCTCATGGCGGGATCGCTGAGGATGTCTGCCGTCCACACCGGCCGCCGTTCGCGCACGGCCTGGCCCGCCGTCCCTTCCCCCTCGCGCACGCGCAGGCCGCGGAGGAACTCGCCGGAGACGCCGGAGGCGCGCAGGTAGGTGACGACGCCCGAGTCCAGGTCGGCCCGGAAGATGCCCGCGGCCTGGGCGCCCGTGAGCGTCTGGCAGCGCTCCACGATGACGTCCAGGATCTGGTCGAGCTCGAGGGAGGAGGTGAGCGCGCCCGCCACCTCGAAGAGGGCGCGGTAGCGGGCGGCGTTGTGCTGGGCCTCGTCGAAGAGCTGGGCGTTGTCGATGGCGATGGCGGCGTGGCTCGCGAAGGAGAGCAGCAGGTCCATGTCCGCAACGGCGAAGGTGTGGAGCGTCCGCGTGAACACGTTGAGCACGCCAACGAGCCGCTCGCGGAGGAGGAGGGGAATGGATACCGTGGAGACGAAGCCCTCGGACAGCAGCCACTCGAGACCCACCACGCCCGGCTCCCGCTCGATACGCTCGACCACCACCGGCTGACGGGTGATGGCGGCGCGACCGGTGAGGCCCTGGCCCAGCGAGAGGCTGGTGATCGGCGTTGCGGAGGTGCCCAGGATGCCCGCCTCCGCGCAGAAGCGGAGCTGATCCCCTTCTGCGATGGCGAGCCGGGCGGCCGCGTCGGGGACGAGGCTCCGCGCCGCTCCCACCACCGTGGTCAGCACGTGCTCGAGGGAGCGGGTGGCGGTCAGCGAGTGCCCGATGCGGGCCAGCGTCTCCAGGCGCCGGCTCTGCTCCTGCATCTCCGCGAGGAGGAGCGAACGCTCGACCACCTGGCCGATCTGATGCGCCACCGACTCCAGCACCTTGACCTCGTCGGGCAGGAAGTCGCGCCGCTCCTGGGAGATGAGCGACATCACGCCCCACGTCTGGCCCTTCACGGGAATGGGCAGGGCGAGCTGCGTGCGATGCGCGCGGACGGCCTGCAGGCGCGTGAGGGCGGGATCGGTGATCGAAGAGGGATCGATGTGGGTGACCATGAGGCGCCCGGTGCGCGCGGCCTCGCCGACGTAGGAGCCGGCCACCGGCCGCACCCGGATCTGCGCGGCGAACTCGGGGGTAAGGCCACGCTGGGCGATGAGAGTCACCGTACCGTTCGCGTGGTCGAGCTGGTGCACGCCGCCCACGTCCATCTGCGCCAGCGCACGCACGACGTCGAGCATCTCCCCCGCGGTGGCGATCACGTCGGCGGAGCGGCCCATGCTGAGGGCAACCGCGTTGAGCGCCTCCAGCTCGCGGTTGCGCTGGGTCAGCTCGGCATCCGCGTCGGAGCGGCGCGAGGTCACTTCCGTGGGGGGCTCCGCGCTGCGATTGAGCAGGATCGCCGCCGCGGCGCTGACCACCGCGCACACCGCGAGCACGGCCGTCCATACGATCAGCGTCCGTCGGCGTCCCTCGCTACCATCGGGAACCACGACCCAGAGCCGACCGGGCCCCGCCACCGCCACCTGGCTCATCGGGCGAATGACGTAGTCGCGGCCGCCCTGCATCCTGAGCCTGCCCGCGGCCGTCGCCGTCTGCCACAAGGACGCCGGCGCGTCAACGGTGGCGATGATCGGCCGGCCCTGATCGAGGAAGACCAGGCCGGGTTGATCCATGCTCCCCGAGGCGGGAGGCGCCACGCTCGCGAGCTTGCGCGCCACGACGACGAAGCCGGTACCCCGGCCGTCGCTTGTCTGTCCCTGCACTTGGGAGGACACGGGAACGGCGGCGGCCACGTACGGCTGGCCACCGAGCACGGTCAACCCCGCGGTGGAGAAGCTGATCGCGGCGGGATCGGAGACAGCGGTGGGAGGCGCCGCGGGCACCTGAAGGAGCGCCGTCCCGCCGGCGTCGAGGACGGCCACGAAATCGGCCACGCGCTCGAGGGTGAGGCTGCTCAGCCGAGGCGACACCCCCCGGGCGAGGGTCGCCCAGTCGCCCTTCGCCACGCCATCGACGAGCGCGGGGTCGCGGGCGAGAAGCCCGGCCTCTCGGCGGAGCGCGACCTGCGTCTCGACGATGGCGGCAGCCAGCGAGTCTTGCGCACGCGTGGCGGAGGCCTCACGTGCGAAGGCGAGCTGCCGAAGGGCGATCGCGGCTCCCCCTATGCCGAGGGCGGAGAGCACGAGCGCTCCCAGGGCGACTCCGAAAAGGAGAGTCCGTGTCGAGGGACGCATGAAGGGACCGGGGGCGTCGTACCCGGTCTCAACCAGCATATGCAGAAGCCCCCTCCAGGGCAACTTTCACGACCGTCCTGGCGCCTGTTTCGCCTCCAATTTCAGGGGGAGCGGCCGGCCGTCGCGGCAAGGCTCAAAGTCCCAGGTAGGCCTGCTTGATGTGCGGGCTCGCGAGGAGGGTCTCGCGCCTCCCGGCGAGGTTGATGCGGCCGTTCTCCAGGACGTAGCCGCGATGGCAGAGCTGAAGCGAGCGTAGGACGTTCTGCTCGACCAGGAGGATGGTGAGCCCGCCCTGGTTGATCCGCTGCAGGTCCTCGAAGATCGTCCGGACGACCACCGGGGCTAGGCCGAGGCTGGGCTCGTCCAGCATGAGGAGCCTCGGGCGAGCCATCAAGCCACGTCCAATCGCGCACATCTGCTGCTCGCCCCCCGACAGCGTGCCCGCGAGCTGGCCCTGGCGCTCCTGCAGACGCGGAAACAGCTCGAACACCCAGCCGAGCGTCTCGGCTCGCCGTCGGCGCGCCTCGGGAGACCGGGCGCCCACCTCGAGGTTCTCCCGGACGGACATGGAGGGAAAAAGTTGCCGACCTTCTGGCACGTGCGCGATGCCGCGAGCCACCACCTGCGAGGAGCCGAGGCCGTCCAGGCGCTCCCCCGCGAACTCGATGGATCCGGCGCGGAGGGGCAGGAGGCCGGAGATGGCGCGCAGGGTGGTGGTCTTCCCCGCCCCGTTGCCGCCGATCAGCGCCACCACCTCGCCTTCGTGGACCTCGAGCGAGGCCTCGTGCACGGCCGTCATGTCGCCGTAACCGACCTGGAGGCGGTCAAGCCTGAGCAGGATGGACATACTCTTCCCCGAGGTAGGCCTCGATGACCCGGCGATCGGCGGCGACCTCGCGCGGGGTCCCGGAGGCGATCTTCTCCCCGAAGGACAGCACGACGATGCGATGCGAGAGCGACATGACCGCGCGCATGTTGTGCTCGATGAGGAGGACGGAGACACCGCCGGCGTTGATGGCGCCCACCAGCCGGACCATGGCGTCGATCTCCGTGGCGTTGAGCCCTGCCATCACCTCGTCGAGGAGAAGGAGCGACGGCTCGGTGCCTAGCGCGCGAGCCAGCTCGAGGCGCTTGCGGTCGGCGAGGGTGAGCCCGCCCGCGAGGGCGCGCGCCCGGGGGCCGAGCCCCACGCGCTCGACCACTGCGCGCGCCGCCTCGAGGGCGGCCGACATGGCGGGATGACGGGCGAGGGCCGCGATCTTCACGTTGTCGAGCACGGAGAGCTGGGGGAAGGGCCGCACGATCTGGAAGGTGCGCGCCAGCCCGAGGCGGCAGATCTCGTGCGGCTTGAGCCCCGCCAGGCGGCGGCCGGCGAAGCGAATGTCGCCGTCGTCGGGGACGAGGAAGCCCGAGAGCAGGTTGAAGACCGTGGTCTTCCCCGCTCCGTTCGGCCCGATCAGGCCCAGCATCTCTCCCTCTGCCATGGCGAGATCGAGGCCATTCACGGCGAGCAATCCGCCGAAGCGCTTCCGGAGCCCCGAGACCTCGAGGAGGCTCATGCGCCCCGCCGTGCCAGGCGCCGCAGCGCCGGGTATGCGCCCTGGGGCAGGAAGAGCACCACCGCGATGAGGAGGAGGCCGTACACGATCAGGTGCGCGCCCGTCCAGCCGCCCTGGGCGAGGTAGGTTCGCGAGATCTCCGCGAGGGGACTCAGGATGAACGAGCCGAGGATGGGGCCCATCACCGTTCCCGCACCGCCCACGATGGGCCTGATGACGATCTCCACAGAGAGCGGGATGCCGAAGACGGCGTTGGGCTGGAGCGAGAAGAGGTAGAACGCGTAGAAGGTGCCGCCCACCCCGGTGAGGAAGGAGGAGAGGATCATGGCGAGCATCTTGACGCGGAGGGTGTCCACCCCGAGGGCCTCGCAGGCGCTCTCGTCCTGGCGGATGGCCGTGAGGTAGGCGCCGAAGCGGCGCTGCTCGAGGGCGCGCACGAGGGCGGTGGCGGCGAGCAGGAGGACGAGAGCGACGTAGTAGTACGCACGGTTGTCCTGGAACTGGAATTGTCGCGGGTTGCCCGTGAACGTGATGTAGAGCCCGAGCGCGCCTCCCACCGCGTCCACGTTGAGCGCGATCACGCGGCAGATCTCCGCGAAAGCCACGGTGAGCAGCACGAAATAGAAGCCGCGCAGCCCGAAGCGGAAGCCGAGGTATCCGATGACGGCGCCCAGGGCCGCCGCGAGCACGCCCCCGATCCACATGCCGATCCACGGGCTCACGCCAAGGCGCATGGAGAGGAGGGCCGAGGTGTAGCCGCCGATGCCCACGAAGGCCGCATGCCCGGCGGAGAGCTGTCCCGCGTAGCCGCCCACGATGTTCCAGGCCTGACCAAGATAGGCGTAGAAGAAGATGAAAATCATCACGGTGACGAGGTAGGAGCCGACGATCCAGGGCAGCACCGCGAGCGCGGCGACGGCCAGGAGCAGGAAAAGCTTCACGAGGCTCAGGCTGCCGTTCGGCCGAAGAGACCGGCGGGACGGAAGAGCAGGATGGCGATGAGAAGACCGAAGCTCACCAGCTCCTTCATCGACGGCGAGAGGAACACGGCGCCCATGGACTCGGCCACGGAGACGAGGATGCCGCCCACGAAGGCGCCGGGCAGGCTGCCCATGCCACCGATGATGACGATGTTGAAGGAGGTGACGGACAGCCCGAGCCCGCTGGCGGGCTGGAAGGGCAGGATGGGAGACACCAGCGCGCCGGCCGCCCCCACACAGGCCGCGCCCACTCCGAAGGCCGCCGCGTACACGCGGCGCACGTCGGTGCCGATCACGCGCGCGCCGTACGGATTGTCGGCGGCGGCCCGCATGCTGCGGCCGAGATCCGTGCGGGCGAGGAAGAGCCAGAGGGCGGCGGTGAGGACCATGGCCAGTCCGAAGGTGAGGAGCCGCGCCACGTCCACGAAGAGGGGGCCGATCCAGACCGTGCCCTGGGAGAGGGGCGAGCGCACGCGCGCGGGGTCGGGGCCGAAGGCGACGAGGGCCGCGTTTTCCAGCACGAGGGCCACGCCCAGCATGAGGAGGATCTGCATTTCGTGGGGCGCGTCCACGATGCGCTCGACGAGCCCGCGCTGGATGACCAGGCCGAGCATGAAGAGCGCCGCCGCGCACACCACGAAGCCGACGTAGGGATCGATGCCCGCGCGCACGGAGAGGAGCCAGGCGAGGTACATCCCCCACACCATCATGTCGCCGTGGGCGAAGTTCACGACCCGCATCACCCCGAAGATCAGGGTGAGGCCCACCGCCATCAGGCTGTAGACGCCCCCGAAGAGGAAACCGCTGAGCAGCCCCTGCCCGACGAGGGTGGGGTCCACCTACTTCCCGAGCGGCCGGGACGCGCCGTCCGTCACCGCTTGGGCCGGGGGAAGACGAACTTCTGGAGCGCGGCTTCCTTGGGCCAGACCGCCACCGGCTTCTGCCCGAGGATCTCTATCATGGTGGGGACGGCGTTGGGATTGTCGCCGATCTCGTCGAACACGATGGGCCCCGCGTACTGCATGAGACCGTTGGCATAGTTGGTCTTCTTGATGCTCTCCACGATGGCGTCGGGATCGGTCGCTTTCGCCCGCTCCAGGATGTCCGCGATGAGCATCATGCCGTCGGAGGAGTAGCCGGAGTTGGTGTCGAAGGTCTTGCCGTTGGAGCGCTTGAGGTAGTCTTCCGCCACCTTCAGGGTGCGCGGATTCTTGAAGTTCACCCACGGCGTGCTGACCATGACGTACTCGAGGTCTTCCTTGAGCACGGCGAGCTGGCCCGCCTCGTAGAGCCCGGGGCTGCCCGGCCCCACGATGCCCATGATGTCGAGGCGCTGCTTGCGGATCTCGGGCAGGAGGAGCTGGGCGCTGGCCGGACGCGTGATGGGGGAGATGACGTCGGGCCTGGCCGCCTTGGCGCGCGAGACCTCCGTGGAGAGATCCTGGGGCGGCTCCGGCCACGGGATCACGTCCACGATCTCCCACGAAGGCTTCGCCGCGGCGTGCGCGGCCTGGAAGGCCTTGGCGTTGTTCTGGCCGAAGAGGTCGTTGCAGTACATCAGCACCACGCGCTTGGGCGAGACCCCGGCCTCCTTGAACACCTCGGAGAAGTACTGCACGGCCTTGCGTCCGAACGACGTGCCGGTGGGGAAGTTGCGGTAGACGTACTGCATCTTCTGCTGTCCCTCCCGCACCGACTTCGCCACGTTGGCCGTGATGGGATCGGCCGCCGCGATGTCGACCAGAAAGGGCACGCGACGCTGCTGCGCGACGGGGACGATGGCCGCCGTGCTGCCGGAGTCGAAGGAGCCCATGAGCATCTGCGCACCATGAGTGATGACGCGCTCCGCCTCCGTGCGGCCCACGTCGGGCTTGCTCTGGGTGTCGCCCAGGATGAGCTCGACCTTGGCGCCGTTGAGGGCCTTGATGCCTCCCGCGGCATTGATGGTGTCGGCGGCCATCTGGGCGCCCAGGCGGCAGGCCTGACCCGGCTCCGCGAGCGGGCCCGTCACGGGGTGGACCACGCCGATCTTGAAGGTGGGCGCCTGCGCGCGCAGGACGGTGGGAAAGCTGGCCAGAGTGGCCGCGCCTGCCGCAGCGCCCGCGGCCTTGAGGAAGGTTCGGCGATCAGTCATTCGGGTCTCCATTTAGCCTCAACATGCTTTTCGCATGTTGACCGTGGGCCAATCCGGTTAGGGCAACACGTCTCCTGCTGTCGTTGGGCCAATCCGGTTAGGGCAACACGTCTCCTGCTGTCGTTGGAGCAATCCGGTTAGGGCAACACGTCTCCTGCTGTCGTTGGAGCAATCCGGTTAGGGCAGCGCGTCTCCTGCTGTCATCGGGCCGATCGGCTCGGGGCAACATGTTCGCTTCAGGGCTTCGCGGAGTAGTCGTAGAAGCCGCGGCCGCTCTTGCGGCCGAGACGGCCGGCCATGACCATGCGCTTGAGGAGAGGGGGCGGGGCGTAGCGCGCCTCGCGGAACTCCTCGAACATCACCTCGGCCACGAACATGGTGGTATCGAGGCCGACCAGGTCCAGGAGCGTGAAGGGCCCCATCGGATAGCCGCAGCCGAGCTTCATCGCCTGATCGATGTCCTCGAGGGTGGCGAGCCCGCCCTCGTAGACGCGGATGGCGTCGAGCAGGTAGGGTACGAGCAGCCGGTTCACGATGAAGGCGGTGGAGTCCTTGGCGAGGACGGGCACCTTTCCTACCGCCTGCACCCACTCGTAGGCGCTCTTCACGGTGGCGTCGTCGGTGAGGATGGTGCGCACGACCTCGACCAGCTTCATGAGCGGCACGGGATTGAAGAAGTGCAGCCCCAGCACCTGCCCCGGTCGCTTGGTGGCGGCGGCCATGGCGGTGACGTTGCACGAGGAGGTGTTGGAAGCGAGGAGCGCGTGGGGCCGGCAGATGGCGTCGAGCTTGGCGAAGGTCTCGTTCTTCACCGGCTGGTTCTCGGTGATGGCCTCGATGACGAGGTCGCAGTCCTTGAGATCTTCCAGATGCGTAGAGCCCCGCAGCCGGCTCACCGTCTCGTCCTTGGCTCGCGCCTCGATCTTCGCCTTGGCCACCAGGCTCTCGAGGCTCTTCTGGATGCCGCCCAGGCCCTTGTCGAGGAGGGCCTGGTTCGCCTCGATCACGATGGTAGAGAAGCCCGCCTGCGCCGACACCTGCGCGATGCCGGAGCCCATGAGCCCGCAACCGATCACCCCGATCTGCTTGATGGCCATGCCCGAGCGACCTCCCTGGACGATCTACCGATGGTGGCGCGACGTGACGGCGGGGCTACGTGCGGCCGCGGCCATGCCGCAGGAGCCAGTACATCCCTACTCGTATCGGATAAGAGACTCGACGCGGTAGCCCTGCAGGCGCTCCCGCCCTTTGAGGAAGGCCAGCTCGATGAGGAAGTCGCAGGCGACCACGATCCCTCCGAGCCGCTCGATCAGCCGCAGCGTCGCGACCATGGTGCCGCCGGTCGCGAGCAGATCGTCCACGGCGAGGACGCGCTGGCCGCTGCTGATGGCGTCCTGATGGATGGCGAGCACGTCACGGCCGTACTCGAGCTCGTACTCCTCCTCGATCACCGGCCCCGGAAGCTTGCCCTTCTTCCGCACGGGCACGAAGCCCGCGCCGAGCTGCTGCGCCAGGGCGCCGCCGAAGATGAAGCCTCGCGATTCCACGCCCACCACCACGTCGACCTTGGCCGAGCGATAGCGCTCGGTCAGATGATCGATCACCGAGCTCCACGCCACCCCGTCCTTGAGCAGCGTGGTGATGTCCTTGAAGAGGATGCCCTCCGTGGGAAAGTCCTTGATATCTCGAATCTTTGCCGTGAGGGAGGCAACGTCCATAGCGGGCTCGAATGTTACCTGCTGGCTTCTGTCGACGCAACACGAAAAGCCCCTGCCCGCTCAGCCGAGGAGCCGCTCCGGCAGGTGGCGGAGATCCGTCACCACTAGATCCGCATGCGGAGCAGGCGGCCGATCGCCCGCGGCCAGGTGCACGCCGCGCATGCCGGCGCCCTGCGCACCCGTCACGTCGGCGTCCGGGTTGTCGCCCACGTGGGCCGCGTGGCGCGCCTCGGCGCCGAGGGCGGCGAGCGTGCGCCGGAAGATCTCCGGGTCGGGCTTCCGGTAGCCGACCTCGTCCGAATACGAGATCACCGAGAAGTGGCGGAGGAGATCGTAGCGCTCGAGGATCTGGCGCAGGACCATTCCGGGCGTGCGGCCTGTGTTGGACACGATGCCGAGAGCGATGCCGCGCGCGGCGAGCTCCGTCACCGCTTCCGCCGCGCCCGGATGAAGCTCGGGCGGGAAGTGGAGCACGGGGTCGATGTAGCCGGTGATCGCCTCCTCCAGCAGCGCGGCCTCGAGCTCGGCGCTGCACCCCGGCGCGGCGAGGTCGAGGACGAGACGAACCTGGTCCGCGATGAGCGGGTCGCGATCGAGCGACCAGAAGCGCTCGTGGAGCACCCGCTCCGACTGCGCGTAGACCGCCTCCACCTCCGCCGCGCTGAGCCGGTGGCCCGCGCGATGCAGGCTGCGGCCGATGGCCTCGATGCGCCGCTCCTGCTGACGGGCGAGGTTGACCGGTGAGTCCTCGACCAGGGTCTGCCAGAAGTCGAAGGTCACCGCCTTGATCATGACCGCGGCGCGAAGCTCGCCTTGCGCTTCTCGAGGAAGGCCAGAGCGGCCTCCCGCGCCTCGCCGGAGGCGTAGTTCTGCGCGAAGGCGTTGATGCTGAGGCGAATGGCCGAGCCGAGGTCCGTGTTGCGCCAGCGGATTATCAGCTCCTTCTGGATGCGGATCGCCGTCGGCGAGCAGGCGAGGATCTTGTCCACGAGCTCGACGGCGGCCGCCTCGAGACCGGCCGCGGGCGTCACGCGATTGACCAGCCCACACTCGAAGGCCTGCTCCGCGCTCACGCTCTCGCCGGTGAGGAGCATCTCGGCGGCGCGGCCGGGCCCGACGAGGGCGGGCAGGAGCGCGGCCTGGATCACCGAGGGCGCTCCCACCTTGACCTCGGGCAATCCCATGCGCGCTCCCGCAACGGCCACGCGCAGATCGCAGGCCATGGCGAGCTCGAAGCCCGCCCCCAGGCAGGCGCCGTTGACCATGGCAATGGTGGGAAACGGTGCGTCGTGCACGGCCTGGATCGTCTCCTGGAGCGAGCTGATAAGCGCCTTGGCGCTCACGGGGGTGAGATCGCGCAGCACCTGCACCTGCATCCCCGCGGTGAAGGCGCGCCCCGTCCCCGCGATGACCGCGGCGCGCACGCACTCGTCGCGCGCGAGCTTCTCGACGGCGGCGCGGAGCTCGGCGATGAGCTCGGGAACGATCAGGTTGAGCGGCGGGCGGTCCAGGATGATCCAGGCGCAGCCGTGTCGCTCCTCGACGCGGACGAAGGCGCCCACGCTGGGCTAGTACCGGCGCATGGACGGGTCGACGGTGCGCGCCCAGGCGTCGAGCCCGCCCGCGAGGTTCCGGACGTTCTCGAAGCCGAGGCTGCGGAGATACTCGGCGACGGCGGCGCTGCGCACGCCCTGGTGGCAGTAGACGATGGTCTCCGCGGTGGGGTCGAGCTCGCCGGAGCGCAGCTCGATCTCCTCGATGGGGATGTGGAGCGCGTGCTCCAGGCGGCAGAGGCGGGTCTCCCAATCCTGGCGGACGTCGAGGAGCACCAGCGGCTCGGGCTGCCCCAGGCGGGCCTTCAACTCGGTCGGCGTGAGCTCGGCGCTCATGGTGGTGGATTCTCCGCCCCGCACCATATCACGTCCGGCCGTGATCGTCGGGGAGGAGGATGGACGTCTCCGGCGAGACCTCCACCTTCACGTGGTCGCCCAGCTTGAAGCTGCGTCCGACGAGCGCGGAGGTGATCATCTCGACCTTGAGGGTCCCTCCGGGAATGCTCACGTCGTAGAGCTGACGCGAGCCCTCGAAGACGTGCGCGCTCACCCTCCCGGGAATGCCTCCGGGGGCGAGCGCGGCTTCCTCGACCCGGAGCGCCTCCGGCCGCAGGCAGAGCAGCGCGGCGTCGCCCACCGACCAGGCGTGCGCGCCCGATCCCACGGGCAGGCGAGCCCCGCCCCGCGTCTCGACCACCACGCCCATCTCCCGGAGCTCGACCACCCGCACGGGCACGAGATTCGCCGCGCCCACGAACTCCGCCACGAAGGCGTTGCGCGGCTTCCAGTAGATCTCCTCGGGCCGGCCCTCCTGCACGAGCACGCCGTTCGACAGCACGGCGATGCGGGTGGAGAGGGACAGCGCCTCGGCCTGATCGTGGGTGACATAGAGCGTGGTGATGCCTACGTCGCGATGGAGACGCGCCAGCTCCAGGCGCATCTGGGAGCGAAGCTGCGCGTCGAGATTGGAGAGCGGCTCGTCGAGGAGGAGGAGTCGCGGCTCGACGATCACGGTACGGGCGAGGGCGACGCGCTGCTGCTGGCCGCCCGAGAGCTGGGAGGGCCGCCGCTCCTCGAAGCCGTCCAGGCCGACCTGGGCGAGGGCCGCCTTCACTTTCGCCTGGAGTGCCGCCCCCTTCACGCCACGCTCCCGCAGGCCGAAGGCCACGTTCTCGAACACGCTCATGTGGGGCCAGAGCGCGTACTGCTGGAAGACCATGCCGAGGTTGCGCCTCCACGGCGGCACCGGATCGATCAGCTCGTCGTCCACGAAGATGCGTCCCTCATCGGGCGCTGCGAAACCCGCGAGCATGCGGAGCAGCGTGGTCTTGCCGCAGCCCGAGGGGCCGAGAAGCGTGTAGAACTCGCCGGGGCGGATGGACAGCGAGACGTCCCTCACCGCCCACGTGTCCCCGTAGCGCTTCCCCACCTTCTCCATGCGCACCTCGGACAGCCGGACCGACGTCTCGTTGGGCTTCACGCGCTTCGCTCCTTGGCGGCGCCCCGCGGCCCGGTCAGCCCCGCGAGGAGCGGCACCACGCTGAGGCCGAGGGCGGCCAGGATCAAATAGACCGCCCCGGGAGGCATCCAGGCGAGCAGAGTCGTGGCGAGGACCGGGCCCAGGAAGGCCGCGGCGATCCTCGACGAGTTGACGATGCCGATGGCCGTGCCGGAGGCCCGCTGGGCAATGGCCGCCACCGACAGGGGGAAGACGGGCGAGATGCAGAGCACCTGGAGAAAGCGGATGGCGCCGAAGCTCCAGGCGTCGGGCGCGAGCGCGAGGGCGGCGAGGCCCACCGAAGAGGCGACGAGGAACCAGACGATGGTGCGCCGATCGCCCACGATCTCGCCGAGACGCGGGGCGATGAAGGAGCCCAGCGCGGCGGCGGCGCCGGTGGCGAAGAGGAGGAGGCCGCCGACCTCGAGCGTCATGGCCGGACTGACGCCGAGCCGGGGCAGAACCTGGGGCAGCATCGCGGTCAGGAAGAAGATCTGGATGGAGCCCGAGAGCACGAGAAGACAGACCGTGCCCACCTCTCGGACGGAGGCGGTGGGCGGACGCTCGTGCTCCGAACGCGCCGTTGGGTGGTACGGGGTGCCCCACGCGACCATCGCCGCGCAGGCCCAGAGCATGAAGCCCGCCACCACGAAGGAGCCGCGGAAGCCGATGCGCGCGGCGGCGAAGGCGCCCACCGCGGGCCCCAACACCTGCCCGAGCGTCATGCCCGACTGGATGGAGGCGACGCTGCGCCGCACGTCACGGCCCGAGCGCCCCGCCATGATGAAGGCGAAGGTGGAGACGGCGCCCATGAATCCCAGAAGCATGCGCGAGAAGAAGAGCTCGGGCAGCGTGCGGGCCAGGGCCATGAGGAAGAAGCCGCTGCCCTGGAGGAGTTGCGTCCACACGAACGAGCGCTTGGGATGGCGCTCGCCGAAGAGGCGCGCGGAGAAGGGCGCGGTCACCACCGTCACCAGCGAGCTGACCCCGAGGATCCAGCCCGTCCACCTGAGGGTCGCCGTAGCGTCCAACGTGGACATCTTCTGGATGTAAAAGGGCAGGCTCACGAAGACGAACGACCACGCGAAGCTGCCGAAGAACATCGAGAACGGAAGGATCCAGTGTCGAGAGAATCGCGGGACGGGCACGGCTAGCCTCCCGAGAAGCCGCGGCCACGCTGGGCGAGCCGCGTCGCCACCCACGTGCCCCCGGCCACCAGCACGATGGCGACCACGCCGAGCGCCGCCCCCGGTCCGCGTCCCACCGCCGACTGCATGTAGAGGTAGATCCCGTAGGACAGTGGCCCCAGCTCGACCCGCGGCACGAGGAGTATGGTCGCGGAGAAATCCACCGAGGAGCTGACGAAGGCGAGGAGACCGCCCGCGAGGAGGCCGCGTCCCATGAGGGGCAGCGTCACGCGCACGAAGGTCCGCGCGCGGGGCGCGCCCAGGTTCTGCGCCGCCTCTTCGAGGGCCAGAGGAAGCTGCTGCAGCGCCGCGTGGGCGCTGCGCACCGTGTAGGGCAGCCGGCGCACCGCGTACACGACCACGAGCATGAGCCAACTCGAGGTGAGCGGGCCGCCGAGCCCGGGGACGGGCCAGCCCTGGAACACGTGGAGATAGCCCACCGCCAGCACCACGCCCGGCACGGCAAGCGGCATGGTGGCGATGACGTCGAGCCAGCCCCGGCCGCGGGCGCGCCCCCGGAGGAGCAGCCAGGCGATCACGGCACCCAGCCCCACGTCGAGGGCGGAGGCGAGGAGCGCGTAGCGCAGCGTGTTCCAGATGAAGTGCGGCGCGCGGACGAGCACCTCCTCGTAGCCGGCCAGCGTGTACACGGAGGGGAGCGGGGTGAGGCTCCACACCTTGGCCACCGAGAGGAGCGCGATGCCCACGTGCGGGAGGAGGGCTGGACCCAGGAGCAGGATCGCTACGGCCCACGCCGCGAGCGTACCACCGGGCCCGAGGCGCAGGGCTGGGGTGGCGCCGCTCCGGCCCACCGCGGTGAACTCGCCCCATCCGACCAGTCGCTTGGCGATGGCGAGGGCCGCGAGGGACAGCGCCACGAGCACCACGCAGATCAGGTAGCCGTCCACGTCGGTGAGTCCCACCGTGGTCACGCGCACGTAGGCCTGCGGCGCGAGCAGCGTGGTGTAGTTGAGCATGAGGGGCGTGCCCAGATCGTCGATGACGCGGATGAAGGTGAGGAGTGCGCCCGCCGCGTAGCCTGGCAAAGACAGGGGCAAGAGGATGCGGCGAAAGAGCCGCCAGCCCGAGGAGCCCAGGTTCTGCGCCGCCTCCTCGAGCGAGCGGTCCAGCGTGGAGAGCGCGGTCGCGGTGTTCAGGAGGATGAAGGGAAAGTAGTGGAGGGTCTGGACGAGGATCACGCCCCGCAGCCCGTCCATGAAGGGCACGGTGACGCCGAAGCGCTCGAGGAGGAGGAGATTGACGAGGCCGCTCCGTCCCAGGATCTGCTGAAAGGCCACCGCGCCCACGAAGGGCGGGATCACGAGGGGCAGGAGGCCGAGGGTGGTGAGGACGGAGCGTCCGGGAAACTGGTAGCGCACGCTGAGCAAGGCCAGGGGTACCGCGACGACGCTGCCGAGGGCCACGGCGAGTAGACCCGAGAGGAGGGTGTTGGCGAGAGCCTCGCGAAAGAGTGGGCGGGCGACGAAGGCGAGAAGCGGAGCGAGGGTGGGCCGGCCGTTCACCACTACCGCGACCGACAGGACCTCGAGGAGCGGATAGAGGATCCCCGCCCCGAGGAGGAGGAAGAGGCCTCCCACGAGCAGGCTCTCGGCGCGGGGGCGCCGGATCACGAGACGGCGGATGGGGTGGAGCGAGGGGGCCGCGGGGCCCGAGCGGGCTCAGTCGTGCAGCAACCGGCGAATCGAGCTGCGGGTCGGCGGCTCACCGCCAGGAGGCGAGGGCTTCCTGCCGTGTCGGGTGAATACTCATGGCCTGCATGACTCGGGTGATCTCGAAGATGATGCGCACGTCCTCCTGCAGACCGCAGAGCCGGACGTCGCCTCCCGCCGCGCGCGCCTGCTTCATGGCCGCGATGAGGGTGCCCATCCCGGAGCTGTCGATGTAGCCCACGTCGTCCAGGTCGATGAGGAGGCGGGACTGGCCGTTGTCGAGGAGGCCCGTGAGGGCGCTGCGGATCTCTGGAACGGCGGCCATGTCGAGGTCGCCGCGCGGGACCACCACCGCCACTCCACTCGATTGCGTCACGTCGATGTTCATGTGCGTTCCCATGCTCGGTCGGTTCACGTCCTGGCGCCGCCGGCGGCGGCGGGCCCATAGCCCGGGCGGTACTTGACCATGGTCCACCGCGTGCCGTGCTCGCGAGCCACGTCGATGGACAGGCTGTCCGCGATGGTCTTCACGAGAAAGATGCCGTATCCGCTCTCGGGCAGCGCCTCGAGATCGGGAGCGTCATAGTGCTCGGGATCGAAGGGCTTGCCGAAGTCCTCCACCTCGATGACCAGCGACTCGGCGGACGAGCGCACGGAGACGTGGATGGGCTGGCCGCCCTTGCCCTCGTAGGCGTGCTGGATCGAGTTGGCGCACAGCTCGCCCACCGCGAGGAGCAAGTTGGGCTGCTCCTGCTTGGGGACGCCGTGGCCGACCAGCTCCTCGCGCAGCCACTTGCGCAGGCGGAGCAGATGCTCGGCCTCGCTCGTCATGGAGAACGTGCTGCCCGCGGCGTTCGGGGTCATCGGCATGCGGTCACCCGCGGCGAGGATCAGCTTCGAAGTCGACGAACATGGTCAAACCCACCATAGCATGAGGGTCCCAGAGACCCTTCACGGCCTCTTTGGCACCACGCAGAAGCCCTGGCTCTCGATCTGGAGCGGCACGTTGAACTTGCTCCGGAAGTTTTCCAGGGCCACCGCGGCCGTCAGCTCCACGATCTGGGCTTCGTCGAAGTGCCCGCGCAGCCTCGCAAAAAGCTCGTCACTCACGCGCTGGCCGGTGATGGTCATGGCCTCCGCATACTCCAGCGCCGTCCGCTCTACATCCGAGAAGCGGTGGCTTTCCCGCCAGGCCGGCACCTCGCGGATCTTGTCCTCCTCCGCTCCCGTCTGCATCTCCCTGGATGCGTTGATGTCGATTCAGAAGGGGCACCCATTAATGAGGGCGACGCGGAGATACACGAGGGGCAGCAGCGCGGCGGGCAGCCGCCCCGACTTCTCGATGGACACGGAGAGCTGCTTGGCCGCCTTCAGGATGGGCGGGCAATGCGCGTAGACCTTGGTCGTGTTGAAGACGGCGCCGAAGAGCTCTCGCTCCCTGGTGAAGATCTCCTTGAGGATCGGGTCCCCGCCGTCGTCCTCGATTTCCCGCACTCTGGGCATGGTCGCTACCTCATGCGCGCGGCTTGGTCCGCGCGGTCTTGGGCTTTGCTGTAGCTCGCCTTGGCCTTGGTGTCCCACTCGGTCTCGAGCCACGACTTCACCTCCGGCTTGTCCCGGAAGCGCTCGAGGCGGGCCAGCGTCTCCTTCGGCAGCACGACCTTGTCGAGGAGCCCGTCGCTCTTGAGGGTCTGGAAGGCGTCCACCGCCGAGGCCCACACCAGGTCGACGTCGGGACGGGCGCGCGTCTCCCGCAGATACGTGACGGCCTGGTTGGTCTGCTGCTGCGTCATCACCACCTTGACCCCGGGGTTCTTCTGCTCGAAGCCCTGCTTGTAGGCCTCGAAGAGCTCCTTGGGGAACGAGGTGAGGATGACCACTTCGCGCGTAGGCGCGGCGGCCCCCGGAGCCGCGCTCGCCAGGAGCGCGACGAGGGCTAGGGCCGAGGCGAGGCCACCCCTCATGGGCGCTTGAGCACGAAGGCGGTCATGTCGTCGGCCATGCGGCCCGAGGCCTCCGCGAGCAGACCTCCCGTGAGCGCTTCGGCCTGCGCCTGCGCACGCTCCCCACGCGAGCGGTCGAGGAGCTGCAGCACGCGGTCGAGGCTGGCGCGCTTGCCGTCGGCGCCCGGCGCCTCGATCACGCCGTCCGTGAGGAGGACGAGGCTGTCGCCCGGCTCCAGTTCGACCACCGCCTCCTCGAACACCGCCTCATCGAACACGCCCATGATCATACCCCCCACCGTCACCGCCTTCGGCGTGGCGCCCCGTCGCACGAGGATGGGCTCGGGATGACCAGCGGAGGCGAGGGCGACGCGGCCGACCTGACCGGGAGCGAGCACGGCGAGCACCATCGTCACGAACATGGAGGGAGGCATGTCGCGGCACAGCGAGGCGTTGAGATGCGTCAGCACCTCCGCCGGCTCGGACCGGCTCTGCGCGATCTCCCGCAGCAACGTGCGCACCATCACCATGAGGAGCGCGGCGGGAATGCCCTTCCCGGACACGTCGCCCACCGCGATGGCCACGCGCTCGCCCATGGGCACGATGTCGAAGAAGTCGCCGCCCACCATGGTCGAGGGCCGGAGGACGGCGCCCGCGTCGAGGCCGCCCAGGATAGCGGGCACGGCGGGGCTGAGCCGAGCCTGGATGTCGCGCGCGGCTTCGAGGTCCCGCGTGAGCTGGGCCACGCCTTCCGCGGACGACCAGTCGCCGAGCACGCCCAGCAAGGGGGCGGTGAGGCGCGCCATGGCCGTGCGCTTGAGGAGGGTCTGCACCCGCACCAGCATTTCGGATGGCTCGAAGGGCTTGGCCACGTAATCGTCGGCCCCGCGCTCGAAGCCGCGGATCTTGTCCGCGAGCTGCGTCTTCGCGGAGAGCATGATCACGGGCAGGTGCGTGGTCGGCCCGTGCTCGCGGATGCGCTTGAGCGTCTCGAGGCCGTCCGCGCGCGGCATCATCAGGTCGAGGATGACGAGGTCGGGCGGCTCCTGGCGGATGGCCTCGATGGCCTCCACGCCGTCGCCCGCCGTGCGTACCTCGAAGCCCGCGCGGCGCAGGGTCACCGTGAGCACGGTACTGATGTCGATCTCGTCGTCCACTACCAGGATGCGTGAGGCAGTCATCGGCCAAGGCTCCGATCCATGCGAAGGTTGGTGCGAACGGCGGCAATGAGGTCGAGGCGCGAGAAGGGCTTGGTCAGGTGCGCGGTGGGTCCGAGCGACCGCGTGTCGTCGGCACTCAGCTCCACCGCGGACAGGATGATCACGGGGATCTCGCGCGTGCGCTCCGTCTCGCGGAGGAGGCGGATGGCCTCGAAGCCGTCGAGGTCGGGCAGCATGAGGTCCATGGTGATGAGATCAGGCTGGCGCTCGCGCGCCACCTCCACCGCCTCCAGGGCGCGTCCCGCCTCCAGCACCCGGAAGCCGTCGAGCTCGAGCTGATCGCGCAGCACGCCGCGGATGTCCGGCTCGTCGTCCACCACGAGAATGACGGGCCCGTCGCCCTCCGCCGGCTCGCTCGGCCCCACCGGCACCACGCCCGTGGGTGTGGACAGGGGCAACGCCACGATGAAGGTCGCCCCCCGGCCGAGCTCGCTGTCCACCTCGATGGAGCCGCCGTGCTCCTCCACGATGCCGCGGCAGATGGCCAGGCCCAGCCCCGTGCCGCCCACCGAGCGCACGTTGCTCCCGTCGAGCTGCTGGAACTTCTTGAATAGCTTGCCCATGTCCTCGGGGGCGATGCCGCGTCCCTGGTCGGTGACGCGGAGCTCGACCTGCCCGTTCCCGCGCCGAGCGCCCATCGTCACCCGCGAGCCGGGCGGCGAGAACTTGATGGCGTTGGAGAGGAGGTTGGTCACCACCTGCACCATGCGATCGACGTCCACTCGCACCGGGGGCAGTCCCGGCTCGACCTGCGAGTCGATGACGATGCCGCGCGACTCGGCGAAGGCGGCGATGCCGTCCGCCGCCACCGAGACGAACTCCGCCACGTTGTGCATCCCCAGCTCGAGCTGGATGTGTCCCGCCTCGATCTTCGAGATGTCGAGGATGTTCGTGATGAGGCGGATGAGCCGGTCCGTGTTCTTCACGGAGATGTCCACGAGCTGCCGCTGGGTCGCGTCGAGCTGGAGCGACGGATCGGAGAGGAGCAGGTGGAGCGATCCCTTGATGGAGGTCAGCGGCGTCCTGAGCTCGTGGGAGACTGTCGACACGAACTCCGTCTTCATGCGATCGATCTCGCGCTGGCGCGTGACGTCGTTGAAGGTGATGGTCACCCCCACGATGGCCCCGAGGAGATCGCGCATGGGCGCGGCCCGCCAGCCGAGGGTGCGCGCCTCGGGGGACCGCAGCTCGAGGTCGCCCGCGGCCTCCCCCGGCCGCCCGCTGGCGATCACCGCGAGGAGCGCGCGCGCCCCGGGCTGATCCCAGCTCACGGTGGGGCGCAGCATCTCCACGAGGCGCTGGAAGGGCCGTCCCACCACCTCCTCGGTGGGCACGCCCATGAGCTCGCCGCCCTGCCGGTTGAAGGCGACCACCCGGCCGCTCAGATCGGCCACGAGGAATCCGTCGGAGGTGGAGGCAAAGACCTGCTCGAGCTGTGTCTTCTTGTTCTCGGCCTCCTCGAAGAGGGTGGTGTTGTCGAGGGCCATGGCGAGCTGATCGGCGTACGCGGCGAGGAGGCGCATCTCCGCCTCCGACGACGAGCGATACCCCGCGAAGAGGAGGGCGAGGCCGCCCAGCACGCGGCTGCGCCCGCGGATGGGGAAGGCCGAGACGGCACGCGGGCCCGTCTCGAGCATGGCGGGCGGGATCAGGTCCGGACGTGTGGCGGCATCGGCTACGAGGAGGGGCGCCTCGCGTCGCCGGAGCGGCTCGGCGAGGGCGCGCATCGCCTCCTCGGGCATGGCGCCCCAGCGGATCACCGTCCCCTGCCCTGGTGCCGCGTCGCCGAACAGGATCACCGCCACGCCCTCGGCGTTGAAGGTCTGGCCCAGCCCGGCGAGGGCGTCGGGCAGCAGGCGGCGGGCGTCGAGCGTGCGATGGAGCCGGCGCGCCGCCTCGTTGAGGAGGGCGGCGGCGGCGAGGTTATCCTGCGTCTCCGTGTAGAGCCGCGCGTTCTCGATGGCCACCGCGGCCTGGGCCGCCATGCTCGAGAGTACCCGTACGTCGCGCTCCGTGAAGCGGCGCGGCTCGCGGGCGCCGCCCAGGAGCACCCCGAAGACCTCGTCGCGGATGATGATGGGCACGGCCACGAAGGCGCGCGGGCTCTTCCCTTCCTCGAGGGCGGCGATGGTCTCCGGCCGATAGCGGAGCAGGCCGTCGGCCTTCCAGTCCATGGTCACCACCGGCCGCCGTTCCGCGTAGGCGCGCCCGCTCACGCCCTCTCCCGGCTTGAGCGCCATGCCGCGCATCATCGCCTCGGACAGATGCCGCCCCCGCACGAGGACGAGCCCGTCGCGCGCGGTGTCCCAGCGGTAGAGGCCAGCCGCGTCGAGCGCATCAATCCCGAGCGCGCTCTCCGTGATGATGTCGAGCACCTGCTCGAGGTCAAGGGTGGAGGACAGCCGTCGCGTTACCTCCACGAGGAGGGTCGCGTCGCGCTCGCGCTGCTGCGTCTCCGCCCACAGCCGCGCGTTGGAGACCAGGTTCTGGAGCTGCTGGCAGAAGATCTCGAGCTGCGCCACGCCGCGGCGGGTGACGTTGCGGCGGCGGCGCTTGTTGTCGCCGAGGACCACGCCGATGGTGCGCTCCTGGAAGCACAGCGGCACCGCGGCGAAGCGCTTCACCCGCAGGAGCGGATGGTCGTGCAGCGTGGGATCGAGCGGAGGGAGGGCGGCGACGTCGGCGTCCGAGACCACGAGGCTGGTCTCCCCCGTCTCCCACGCGCGGCCGATGCCGCCGCCGCCCGCGATGGGCACGGGACGCCGCGCCGCCGGATCGGGATCGCTGGTGCCCGCGACGACCAGGGAGGTGCCGTCGGCGTCGGGGAGGAGCACGCTGATGCGGTCGAAGGTGAGCGCTTCCGCCGCGCCCTGCACGAAGGTGTCCACGCGCTGCTGGACATCCATGGAACGCATCATCGTCACCGTGATGACGTGGAGCGCCTCCGAGAAGCGCCGCCGATCCTGGATGTCCTCGAAGAGGCGCGCCTTGGTCAGGGCCACCGCCGCATGCTCGGCGAAGGCCTCCATGACCTTGGTCTCGCCCGGGGTGAGGACGTCGCGCGAGCGCGTGAAGAGACACACGACGCCCACCGCCTGGGCCGCCACCAGGAGGGGCAGCACCACCGCACGCGTCATGCCCGCTTCCACGAGCGCGGCGCGAATGGTCGGGTCGGCACCCTCCCCCGCCCGGGCCGCGAGATCCTCCACGACCACCGAGCGCCCCGACACCGCGACCTCGCCCACCAGTCCGCGGCCGAGGGGCAGCTCCGCACGCCCCTCGGTGTCCTCACGGCCGTCGAGGGAGCCGGCCATGAAGCGGACGCGCTCGCCCTCCACCGTCCACAGCTCGCACGCCCAGCCCGGGAAGAGGGTGAGGGCGGCGTCGACCACCGCGGGCATGATGGTCTCGGGGTCAAGCGAGGCGGTGAGGGCGCGGCTCAGCCCGGTGAGGGTCTCCAGTCGCTGGGCATAGACGGACGACTCGGCGAAGAGCCGCGCGTTCCGGATGGCCACCGCGGCCTGGGCCACGAAGCTCTCGAGCAGTTCGCGCTCGTCGGCGCCCAGGCGGAAAGGCCGCGGCCCGCACAGGGCGAGCACGGCGAGGATCTCGCCGTCGAGGGCCACGGGCACGCCGAGGAAGCTTGTGAAGCCGTGCCCCTGCCACCACGCGCGCGCCGTGAAGCGCAGGTCCGAGAACACGTCGGCCACGTCGAGGATGCGGCCGTGGGCGGCGACCCAGCCCACGCTCCCCCGCCCGAACTCCATGGAGGTGAAAGGAAGGTTGGCGCCCGGCCGCTCGTCGGAGACGGCCCGCAGCTCGAGCCGTCGCGAACGCGGATCCGCGGTCCAGAAGGACACGAAGGGCGCTCCGGTGATCTCGGCGGCGGCACGGGCAATGGCGCCCAGCGCCTCGCGCTCGTCGAGCGAGGAGGAGACCACGCGGTTGACGCGCGACAGCGCCCGAAGCCGCGTGGCCCGCCCCTCCGCCGCCTCGCGCAGCCGCACATTGCTGAGCAGCGCCCCCGCCTGCTCGCCGATAGCGGAGAGGAACGCCAGCTCGGCGGTCTCGAAGCGACGACGAGACTGCCACCAGACGAGGTAGAAGGCGCCCGCCACCTCGCCGTCGAGGACCAAGGGCAGGAGGAGTGCCGACTGATGCGGGACGCCGCGGAAGGGCGCGGCGGAGAAGCGCGCGCTGGCCGGCACGTCGTCGCTCCACAGGACGCGACCGTCCACGAACACGTCGCGCAGGCCGGCCAGCTCCGAGGGCGTGAGCGTGGTGGCGGTGAGCGCCTCCACCGCGTGGCGCGGCACCACGTGGGCGGCGATGGGGCGGAGCTCGCCCGTGTGCCCGTCCAGGAGATGAGCGGATACCGTCTCGGCGCCCGTCAGGCGTCCCAGCTCGTGGCAGATGAGGCGAAGCCCTTCGCCCAGATCCGTGGCGGAGCCGACCACGCGGGCCACGGTGAGGAGTGCGGTCGCCTCGCGCAACTTCGCTTCGAGAGCCTCGGGCGTGGTGGAGACCCCGTGGGATCCTACAGGGCCGCGCGCCTGAGCGGGGAGGTTCGCCGTCGGGTCGCTCATTGGTGAGTAAAGCCAGTATACAAGTACGGAACCCGGCAGAACGGCAGGCTTAATTCGTCCTGAGGGGCTTGACGCCGCGGGCGGCGTAATAGTTGAGCGTGAAGGCGAACTGGCCGGTGGCGGCCAGCCGCTCGATGTCCGCGAGCCACCGGGCGGCCGCCCGGCGGCCGGTGATCCCCAGCCGCACCGCGTTCTCGGCCCGCCGGCTCAGCATGGCGCGGGTATAGGGCTCGAGCTTCGTGTCCTGGAAGACGTCCACGGCCAGGCGCACGTCCCGGAGACCCAGGCGGACGAGCCGGCCGTAGATGGTGCGCCCGGAGAACGGGTCGGGATACATGCGCGACACCACGCCGTCCATGATGCGCTCGGTGAGAACGCGGTCGGGATGATCGAGGGCGAGGGCGCCGAAGTCCTGGTCCTGCACGGCGACGATGCCCCCGGGGCGCGTCACCCGCACCATCTCGCGGAGGATGGCCGCGGAGCTCCGCACGTGGAGGAGGACGGTGACGGCAAAGACGCGATCGAAGCGATCGGCGGCAATGCGGAGCCGCGCGCCATCTCCCACCGCGT
Source organism: Candidatus Methylomirabilota bacterium (assembly GCA_046723845.1). Classification (GTDB taxonomy): domain Bacteria; phylum Methylomirabilota; class Methylomirabilia; order Rokubacteriales; family CSP1-6; genus AR37. The sequence continues at coordinate 40,744 of JBKOVG010000020.1, forward strand.
GTACCAGGCTCGGCCCGAAGCCGGCGCGGCGCGCGAGACGGCGCGCGGCCCGCGTCATGACGCGGCTCGGGTCCACGCCCACAACCTGCCCGCGCGGTCCCACCAGGCGCGCGGCATCGCGGGTGACGATGCCCGTGCCCGAGCCGATCTCCAGGACGCGCTGGCCGCCGCGGATCAGCGCGAAGCGGAGGAATCGGCGTCGGAGACGCGTCTGGGCCGGCGTGCGGCCGCGCGCCTCCAGGTGGCCGACGTAGCCCTCGGGCCGGCGCTGCCGGTCGATGGCCCCGTAGGGGTCGAGGGAGCGCGTCACGCGAAGTGCTGGGGCATGATCTCGCGGAGGAGGGCGAGGAGCCCTCCCTCCGCGTCCGGCGGCGCCACCCGCCGGGCCGCCGTCCGCACCGTCTCCGGGGCCTGCGGCATGGCGATGCCGAGGCCGGCCGCCTGGATCATCTCGAGGTCGTTCTCCTGATCTCCTACCGCGATGGTCTCCGCGAGGGGAATGCCCAGGTGCTCGGCGAGAACGCGCAGGGCCGCTCCCTTGGTGGCGGCGGCGGGAATGATCTCGAGGTAGTCCCGCTGCGTGGCCACCAGCCTCGCACCTTCTCCAATGATGTCGCTCAGATCGGCGCGCACGGTGGGGAGGCAGGCGGGGTGGCCGATCAAGAGCGTCTTGGCGAAGCCGCCCAGGCGCAGGAAATCCTCGGGCGCGTCGATCACCTCGAGGGGCACGCGCTGCTTCTCGGCATAGCGGCGCACGGCGAAGCTCTCCGCGAGGCAATAGACGTGATCGTCGCGATAGAAGAGCGGATCCACGGGGGCGTTCGCGAAGATCCTGTGGGCCTGCCAGAGGATGCCGCGCGGCAGGGTGAGGGCGAGGAGGTCGCGCCCGCCCTCGTGATCCCGCACCAGCCCGCCGTTGTAGAAGATCATGGGCGCGCTGACGCCGAGCTCGTCGCGGTAGCGGTCCACTCCCGGCGGCATGCGCCCGGTGGCGATGCTGAAGGCGAGACCCCGCCCCATGGCGCCCTTGAGGGCGTCCACGAGCGGGAGGTCGAGATCGGGGGAATCGCCGAGCAGGGTGCCGTCGAGGTCGCAGACGAGGAGGCGGTAGGTCATGCGCGCGCCGGCCGGCGCGGCGGCGTCACACCGGACGTTCGCCGCGTGCGAAGCGGGCGGCGCAGTCCGCGCTGCAGAAGTGCAGCGCCTCGCCGCCGCTCTCGCGCCGCACGGCGCGCGAGCGCGGCACGTAGGTGCCGCAGAACGGATCTTTCACGAGCTGGTTGGATCGACCCTCGCCGCCGAGCCGCGGCCGCCAGCCCCGGAGGAGCGGCGAGACCAGCATGAAGCAGGCGATCAACACGGCGAGGATGAGCAGGGCGCGCACGAGGTCATTCCTGGTCGGGGCGTATGGAGAGCGAGCGGAGAAAATCGCGATCCAGGTCCGTCAGCTCGAAGCCAGTGGAGGCGGGCGCGCCCCGACCCTGCGCGAAGAAGATGCCCGTCTCGGCGCCGCGCTTGAGGATCTCCGCCACCGCGTCGCGCGCGGCCTCCGTGGCCTTGAGCGAGACCTCGACCGCGTGCACGAGCTTGCCCATCAGGCGATCCACATGCGCATCGGACGACATGCCTCGTACGATAGCACAGGTATAATCGCCGCCCAGGAGGCTCCCCATGACGCAGGCCTGGCACTTCCTGGGCTCGACCACGCTCACGCATCTGGGCAAGCTCACGCTGCGGGAAGACGCGTGGCGGCTGCCCACGGGGAGCGAGCGGCGCTACCCCGTGCTCCATGTGGGCATCACGGTGGGCGTGGTGCCCTTCGTGGATCCCGAGCACGTGCTCCTCATTCGGCAGTTCCGTCATCTCACCCGCAGCGACTCGTGGGAGCTGCCGGGCGGCGGCGGCCAGCCCGGCGAGGATCCCGAGACCTCGGCCCAGCGCGAGCTCCGCGAGGAGGGCGGCTACCGGGCGGGCCGCCTCACCTTCCTCACGCGCTTCCAGCCCTCCAACGCCTATCTCGACGAGACGGCCTACTGCTACATCGGGGAGGCACTGGTGGCCGATCCTCTTGCCTCCGACGACGACGAGTTCTTCGAGCGCCGGGTGATCCCCTTTCGAGAGGCGGTGGCCATGGCCGTCGACGACGGCATCACGGAATCGGTGTCGAAGGTCGCGATCCTCCTGGCGGCGATCAAGCTCGGGGTCCGACTTTGATATCTGCCTCGGCGTCCTCATAGGTCAAGTTTGGATCTCTCGCACTGCCCGATAGCATCTCGCCCATGTCGTCGGCGCATTTGACATCTCGCCCGCGAGTCCTCAGTAACTCTTACCGGCTGACTGCCCCGGGTTGATGCTTGGACGCTTCGTCACTCACCCACCTGCCAGATCTGGACGAGAAGAGGTCGGGCCGCGCCCACGCGGAATCGGCCCGTAGCTTAAGCGTGTCCAGTCTGTCGACGCGACAGGACCAGGTTTTTTGCGAGCGACCCCGCAACGGCCCGGACATTGGCGCATCGGGTTTGTTAAGATGACGGTGCGGGAACAGCCGGGTGGTGGGCGGCACCTCGCCTGCTGAACGCTATGCGTGGTCATCCGCCTCACCTCGGGTCCGTCCTCTACAGAGCGTCGCATCCGGAGGATACGAAGTGGATTGCTCGGTGATCATCGCCACCTATAACCGATCGCACCTCCTCGCCGATACCCTGCGGTCCCTTTCCGCCCAGCAAGTCCCACGAACGCTCCAATGGGAGATCGTCGTCGTGGACAACAACTCGTCAGATACGACGAAGGAGACCGTGCGTCGCTTCGGGGAGACGAGCAGCGTACCCGTCCGGTACAAATTCGAGCCGAGACTGGGACAGAGCTTCGCGCGGAATTCGGGCATCGAGGTGGCGAAGGGCGCGGTCATTCTGTTTACCGACGACGATATCCTTCCCGACCGCGACTGGGTGTCCGGAATGCTCAGCGCCCTGACCGCCGATCGTCTCGATGGGGTGGGGGGACGGGTGCTGCCGCAGTGGGAGGCCGCCCTGCCGAGCTGGCTCTCGGCCCGGCCCGATTTGTTGTCGTGGTTGGCCCTCATCGATGAAGACACGCCCTGCCTGCTCGAATACCCACTCTCGCTCACCCGGCGGATCGTGGGCGCCAGCATGGCGTTCCGACGCGAGGTCTTCGAGGAAGTCGGTCTATTCCAGACCAGTCTTGGACACCGAGGGCGCCGCCTGTATGGATATGAAGAGTTCGAGTTCATCCATCGGCTGCTCCGGAAGGGCCGGCGGATCGGCTATGACCCGTCCGTGGTCGTGCACCATCGCATTGGCGCGAGCAGGCTCTGCAAGTCTTTCTTCGTTCGTCGGCATTTCGATCACGCGTGCGGGCAGGCGCGGCACATGCCGTCCGCGAGCGAGGCGGGGATCCTCGGAGTGCAGCGCTGGCGATTCCGACATCTGCTCCGCTCTGCCTGGGAGGCGCTGATGCATACGGCTCTTCGCCGATCGGATGCCTTCACCCTCCAGCTCGGCCTCGCCCTCGAGGCCGGAACGATCTGGGGAACCATGACCCGGCGACCTCCGCGATCGGCCGGCCCCGCGACAGAACGGAACCCGTGAGAAAGGCGCCGTGAGGAGATGAAGCTTCTCATCGCCATCCCTGCGCTGAACGAGGAAGCCAGCATCCAGCAGATCATCGTGCGCTGCCTGGAGGCTCGCGCGGAGATCATCGAGACGTCGCCGGTGACCAAAGTCGACATCACCGTGGTGAGCGACGGATCGACGGACCGGACGGTCGAGCTTGCATCGCAATTCGGCGATCGCACCAAGCTCATCGTTTTCCCGAAGAACCGCGGGTATGGGGCAGCCATCAAGGAAGCCTGGGCCCAATCGAATGCGGACCTTCTCGGGTTTCTCGATGCCGATGGGACCTGCGATCCCCGGTTCTTTTCCCCGCTGATCAATGCGCTGAAGACGCACGATGCGGACATCGCCCTCGGCTGCCGTCTGAACGTGAACAGCGAGATGCCCCGGCTCCGCCGCCTGGGGAACCGGCTCTTTGCCTCGATGCTGGCCCTGCTCTCGTCCTCGACCCTCCGCGACACCGCGAGCGGCATGCGCGTGGTGCGGCGGACCTGCCTCCCGGCCTTGCTCCCCCTGCCCGACGGCCTTCACTTCACCCCCGCCATGAGCGCTCGTGCGATCCTGAGCGACACCACGAAAATCGTGGAGATAGACATGCCGTACCATGAGCGAGAAGGAGAATCGAAGCTTCATCCGGGGAAGGACGGGGTGCGGTTCCTTCGGGCCATTCTCGACGCCGCCCTCCTCTATCGTCCCGCGCGTCCCCTGGCCATGCTGGGCCTTGTCTGGCTCGGTCTGGCCGTGGTCCTGATGCTCACGCCGACCGCCTACTATCTGCGTCACCATGCGGTGCAGGAATGGATGATCTACCGATTCGTGGTCAGCCACTTGGCGGGGACCCTGGCGGGGCTCCTCTTGTGCGCCAGCTACCTGGCCGGGAGGATGGTGACCATCGCCCTCATGGACGTCGACGGCACGCGGAGAAGCCGGAGCCCGCTCGATTGGTTCTTTTCCACCTGGCTTCCGTGGCTGGTGCCGCTCATCCTCCTTCTCGGCGGCGGCCTGCTCGTCCTCCCCAGCTTTCTCGAGCTCGTGCGCACCGGGTCCACCTACGAGCACTGGTCGCGCTTCATCGCCATGTCGTTCTGCTGGGTGCTCGCGTCGATCATCGCGGTGACCGCGGTGATCGACTATGTTCTCGGTCTTCTCAGCGCCCAGCTTGCCTACAACCGCCGGTCGTGAGGTGCCCACGAGTGGGCGCCGACTCCCCTCGAGGGTCCGCCCCCGGCTGCTCGGTGGCCTCGTGAGCGCGGGGGACGACGGTGGACCTGCCCTCACGTGGCGCGGCCGCTGGGGCCACCGCATTCGCCACTCCTACAAGGTCCGGCGCCTCCTTGGATATCTCCGGGACATCCGGGCCGCCGGAGGCGGGGTCGTCGAATTCCGCATTCGACCATTGATCCTCCGTCTCCGTCTGCGACACCTTCACGGTCCCCCGAAGATCCGGTATGGAAGAGACGAGCTGATCGTGCTGTGCGTGGTGAGGGACGGGGCCTTGCACGTCAAGTCTTTCCTCGAGCACCACCTCGCGCTGGGGGTCGCCCACGTCGTCCTTCTCGACAACGGGTCGACGGATGCCAGGATTGACCTTGCCCGGACATATGATCGGGTCACCATTCTGCGCACGACGTGCCCGTATCGACGCTACGAGACGATCTTCAAGCGCTATCTGGTGCATCGGTTTTCGCGGCATCGCTGGAACCTCTTCGCGGACATCGATGAGCGGTTCGACTATCCATATTCCGATGTGATCGGTGTGCGCGGGCTGTTGACGTACCTCAATGCACACTCCTACACGGCCGTCGTCGCACAAATGTTGGACCTATTCGGTGACGGACCCCTGGACGACCGCGTGCGCAGCACTCCCGAGGATTCGCTCGGCGAGAAATATCCGTACTACGACATCTCGGCCGTCGAAAAACATGACTATACTTTCGGCCGCCCCGCGAATACCGTCATCAAGATGCACACGGGAGGAGTGCACCACGCGGAGCGCGCGTCACTCGCGGACTTCAGCGGGGTGCTTCTCCACTATCCATTCCTGAGCACCTTCTACGCGAAGGTCGAGGGGGCCGTGCGAACCGACCGGTATAGAGTGTCGGCGGGCAAGGAGTACCGGACATACTGGAAG
>JBKOVG010000110.1:0-11853 GCA_046723845.1 Candidatus Methylomirabilota bacterium
GCCCGCAGGGCTGCGATTCAGGCGAGCGGGTGACGCAGCATGAGCGCACCCTTCCCCCCGACGACAGGCCCCGGCCGTCTCGCGCTCTGCGTGTTGGTGAATAGTCCGGGCTAGGAAGGGCGGCGGGGATTGACGCCGGCCGCCTCCACGCGGTCGAAGATGCCGTGGAACTTGTGGCGACGATCCTCGTGGGCGGCCCAGATCGCGTCGAGCGAGTCGAACTGGGAGAGATAGCCGAGGCCGCAGTCGGCGGGCTCGGCCATGGCCCACTCCCCGCTCCGATGCCGACGGAATCCCTCCCCCGGCTCGACCCAGAAGCTCTCCGACGCCTCGTCGTGGAAGTGGCGTGGACTCTGCCCTTCCGGCACGGGGGCGAGGAAGAAGCGCGCGGTGTAGCGGATCGGGCTCGAGGGCGGCGTGATGAAGTGGGAGAGATAGCGGAACGGGCCGAGATCGAGATACCACTGGCGCTCGGCGAGGAGAGCGGCCAGCGGCATCCGCTTGGCCATGTGCGCCTCGCGCATCGCCTCGATGCGGGCGAGCGCCTCCGCTCCGCCGGCGCCCACGGACGTTCCGGCCGCGTCGCACGCGGGGAGCACGCCCGTCTCCTCCAGCAGCTCGCGCGCCGCGGCGACCCAGTACGCGAGGGCGGGCACGCCGTCCATGGCGGGCAGGAGGCGTCCCGCCTCCGCCTCGGTGAGGCCGCGGCAGCGGGCGAGCATGTCGGGCGCGCCGTCCTCCGGATCCACCTTGCCGCCGGGGAAGGCGTAGAAGCCGCCGAGGAAGCGCATGCTCTTCTGGCGGCGGATCATGTAGACCTCGGCGGGCGAGGCGGCACCGGAGCGGACGAGGAGGACGGAGGCGGCGGGTCGGGGAGTGACCGGGGTCACGAAGCGGGAGCGCGCGAGCGACGCAGCTCCGCGAGCTGCTCCATCAGGGCCTCGGCGGAGACGGGCTTGGCGACCACGCGGTCCACGAACTGGCTCCCCTCGTGGGCGGCCACGCTCTCGCCCCAGCCCGTGAGGAGGAAGACGGGCGTGTCGGGAGAGAGCGACTTCACCCGCTCCGCCACCTCCCAGCCGTTCATGCGTGGCATGCCGAGATCGGTGATGACCACGTCGTGCTGGCCGGGATCGAAGATCTGCAGTGCGTCCTCGCCCTTGACGGCGGTGGTGACGGCGTGGCCGCAGGCCTGGAGCGTGTCGGAGAGCACGGTGAGGAGACGCGGGTCGTCGTCGACGAGGAGGATGCGCGAGGCCTGCTCCGGATGCACCGGCTCCACCACGCCCTCGGCGGGCGGGATGATCTGGAAGCGGCTCGCGTGGAGGCGCAGCCGGACCACGGTGCCGCGTCCGGGCTCACTCTCGATGCTGAGGTTGCCGCCGTGGCGCTCCACGATCTCCGCAACCTCGGCGAGCCCGCGGCCTCCGCGGGCCGACTTCTCGAGGGCGCGGTTGGTGATGAGGCGCGAGTGCTCCTCCGTCATGCCGATGCCCGTGTCGCGCACCTCGATGACCACCCACCCCGATTCCTCCGCGGCGGCGCGGATGGACAGCTCGCCGCCGTCGGGCATGGCCTGCACGGCGTTCAAGATCAGCCGCACGAGGGCGTCACGGAGCTCGAAGGCAATGCCCTCGACGGGCGGGAGGGCCTCCATGTCCTGGGAGACGGTGATCACCACCCCGCGCCGCTCGGCGTCGTCGCGCCAGCGCGGCGCCGTCAGGTCGAGCGCCTCCTGGATCACCGCGGGCAAGCCCACGGGGCCGAAGGCGACCTCGGGCTGGCGCGCCACGAAATCCTGGAGCCGGCGCACGGTGGCCGAGGCCTCGAGAGCCACATCGCGCACGATCATGAGCCGGCGATGCGCGGTGGAGTCCTTGGGGGCGTCGCGGAGGAGCAGCTCCGTGTAGGCGAGGATGGCGGCCAGCGAGTTGTTGAAGTTATGGGCTAGGCCGCCCACCGTCTCGCCCAGCGAGCGGAGGTCGTGGGCCTGCTCGAGCCCGCTCCCGTTCTCCGCGACCCGCCGGGAGAGATCCCGCGCCCAGCTCCGGAGGGTCAGGATGGAGCGATCGATCTCCACCTTGGTGCGCGCCATCTGGCGCGCGATGTCCTGGATCTCCTCGTGGTCGGTGAAGAGGAGGGGATTCTTGGGGGTCGGCGGCTCGACGCCTCGACGGATCCACTTGCCGAATCGTTCCCGGACCCGTCCCACGCTCGGCGCTCTCGTCCTTGAGCGGTACGACTAAAGGTTGACCAGCTGGGCCACGCGCTCGCGATGCCAGGTGGCATCACCGAACGTGAACTCCGATCCCTTGGCCCGCTTGAAGTACAGGTGCAGATCGTGCTCCCAGGTGAAGCCGATGCCGCCATGGAGCTGGATGCCCGCGCCCGCCACGCGCCGGTAGGCGTCCGACACATAGGCCTTGGCCATGCTCACGGCGAGCGGCCCCTCGGGCACGCCCTCGTCCATGGCCCACGCCGCGTAGTAGGTGATGGATTTGCTGTTCTCCACGTCGACGAGCATGTCCGCCGCCCGGTGCTTGACGCCCTGATACGACCCGATGGGGCGGCCGAAGGCCTGGCGGATCTTCGCGTACTCCACGGTCATGTCGAGCACTTTCTGGGCGCCGCCGCACATCTCCGCGCAGAGCCCCACGATGGCGCGGTCGAGGACGCGGGCCAGCGGCGCCCAGCCCGCTCCCGGCTGCCCCATGACCGTATCGGCGGCGGCCACATCCTTGAACGAGACCTCACAGAGCTTGCGCGTCTGGTCCATGGTCGGCAGGAGGGTGACGGTGAGCCCTGGGGCGTCCTTGGGCACGAGGAAGAGGGTGATGGCCTCCTCCGGCGTCCGGCCGCCGGCCGTGCGTGCCGCCACCACGATGAGGTCGGCGGCGTGCGCGTCCTGCACGAAGAGCTTGGTGCCGTTCAGCACGTACCCGTTGCCCTTGGCGGTGGCGGAGAGCGTGATGCCGCGCGCGCCCAGGTCGGCGGAAGGCTCCATCCAGGCGAGGGCCGCCCGCGCCTCGCCCGAGGTGAGCCTAGGCAGCCAGGCCTTCTTCTGCGCCTCGCTGCCCGCCTCCAGGATGGCGAGCCCGCCCAGGAGCACGGTGGAGAAGAACGGCCCCGGGACCACCGCGCGGCCCATCTCCTCCATGAGGACGACGAGGTCGACCACGCCGAGCCCCATCCCGCCGTAGGCGTCGGGCACGATGAGCCCGAGCCAGCCCTGCTCCGCGATCTTCTTCCAGAGCTCGGGCGTCATGCCCTCCGGCGCGTCCATGAGCTTGCGCACCGTCTCCGAGGTGCACTCGTTCTCGAAGAACTTCCGCGCGGTGCTGCGGAGCAGCTCCTGCTCCTCGTTGAACCCGAAGTTCATGGTCTAGCCTTTCGGGAGGCCGAGCACGCGCTCGCCGATGATGTTCTTCTGGATCTCCGTGGTCCCGCCCTCGATGGAATTGGCCCGCGAGCGCAGGAAGCTGTACTGCCACACGCCGCCGTCCACCGCCCACTGGCTGCCCCGCGCGAGCTGCGCGTAGGGCCCCTGCAGCTCCATGGCGAGGTCCTGCAGCCGCTGGTGCCCCTCCGTCCACATCATCTTGCCCGCCGAGGCCTCGGGCCCCGGCAGCTCGCCCTTGAGGAGCTTGGTGATGGCGCGCGCTCCCGTGTACTTGAAGACCTCGGTGTCGATCCACATCTGGGCGATCTTCTGGCGCACCGTCGGGTCCTGGGTCACCGGCGCGCCGTTCCTCGTAGTGCGCCGGGCGAGGTCGACGAGGCCGTCGAGGGCGATGCGGAGGCGCACCTGCAGGCCGAAGCCCAGGGCGAGCCGCTCGTACATGAGGGTGGTCATGCCCACCGCCCAGCCGTTGTTGAGCCCGCCCAGGATGTTCGCCTCCGGCACCTCGACGTTGTCGAAGTACACCTCGTTGAATTCCGCGTCGCCCGTGATCTGCTTGAGCGGCTTCACCGTCACGCCCGGGCTGTGCATGTCGAGGAGGAAGTAGGTGATGCCCTTGTGCTTCTCCACCTTGGGATCGGTGCGGGCGAGCAGCATCATCCAGTCCGCCTGGTGCGCGATGGACGTCCAGACCTTCTGGCCGTTGACCACGTAGTGGTCGCCCACCTTCTCCGCGCGCGTCTGGAGCGAGGCGAGATCGGAGCCGGAGTTCGGCTCGGAGTAACCCTGGCACCAGATCTCGTCGCAGGAGAGCATCTTGGGCGGATAGCGGCGCTTCTGCTCCTCGGTGCCGTAGGCGATGATGGTCGGTCCCGCCATGCCGATGGCGAGGATGTTGAGCACGGGCGGCGCCTTGGTGAGCGCGATCTCCTCCTGGAGGATCATCTCCTCCATGAAGGTGAGGCCGCGGCCGCCGTACTCCTTGGGCCAGGTCAGGCCCATGAAGCCCGCGTCGTACATCTTGCGCTGCCAGGCGCGCAGGAACTGGTACACCTCGGGGCGAGGGACGTCGGAGCCGACGCGCATCCGGTTGTTCCAGTCCGCAGGGAGGTTCCGGGAGAGCCACGTCCGGACCTCGTCCCGGAAAGAGGTCTGCTCAGGGGTCAGCGCAAAGTCCATGCACCCTCCTTCGAGGTGGGCCGTCGGAGCTCGATCGCGATACTGAACGACGATTCATCGTCATCATACGGGCCGCCGTCGAAAGGTGTCAAGGATGGACGCGGTGGCTGGTTCTCCCTCGGTGGACGCTGAGGTATACTCCGACCCGCCATGGCGGCCCCGCTCGCGATTTCCCTCCCCCGATTGCGCACACACATCGAGGCGCTCTCGCGATTCGGCCGCAATCCGGACGGCCGCGGCATCACGCGATCGTGCTGGAGCCCTGCCCACGAGCAGGCGCGCGCCTGGCTCCTCCAGCGGATGAAGGAAGGCGGACTCAGCACCTGGGTCGACGAGGCGGGCAACACCTTCGGACGCCTCGGCAACGGCGGCCCCTCCGTCCTCACCGGCTCCCACATCGATACGGTGCCGAACGGTGGCCCCCTCGACGGCGCCCTCGGCGTCCTGGCCGGCCTCGAGTGTCTGCAGACCATCCACGAGTCGGGCATGCGCACGCGCCTGCCCCTGATGATGGCGGCCTGGAGCGACGAGGAGGGACGCTACGCCGGTCTCTTCGGCTCCAAGGCCTTCGCGGGCAAGCTCGACGCCAAGGCGATCCCGAACCTGCGCTCGGCCGACGGCGAGCGCCTCGTGGACGCCATGGCGCGGGCGGGCTTCAACGCCTACGACGCGCCCAAGGCGCGGTGCAACCCGAAGACGCTCGCCGCCTACGTCGAGCTGCACATCGAGCAGGGCCCGCATCTCGAGGCGGCCAAGATCCCCATCGGCGTGGTGCAGGGCATCGTGGGCAACCGGCGGAACTGGGTCACCTTCACCGGGCAGGCCGATCACGCGGGCACCACGCCCATGGCGTGGCGGCGGGACGCCTTCATGGCCGCCGCGGAGTACGCGATCAGCGCGCGCAAGCTCATCGTGACCAAGGGCAGCGGCCGCAGCGTCACCAACTTCGGCCGCGTCGAGGTCGGCCCCGGCGTCTCCAACATCGTCCCCGATCGTTGCGTCCTCCTCCACGAGATGCGCGAGCTCGATCCGAAGATCCTGAACCGCCTCGAGCGCCAGTGCCTCGCTCTCGCCAAGAGCGTGGCCAAGAAGTGGCAGCTCAGGGTGAGCGTGGAGCCGATCTCGCGGAGCCAGCCTGCGCGCTGCGCGCCCCGCGTGATGCGCGCGGTGGAGGCGGCGGCGGCCGGGCTCAAGCTCAAGGTCAAGCACATGCCCTCCGGCGCCGGGCACGACGCGCAGAACCTCGCCCTGGTGACGGAGTCGGGCATGCTCTTCATTCCCTCCATGGGCGGACGGAGCCACCGCCCGGACGAGACGAGCGACTGGCGCGCCATCGAGCGCGGCGCCAACACGCTGCTGCACACGCTCCTGGGTCTGGCCAGCTAGGGCGACACGCTCAACCCAGCGTTTCCCCGGAGGAACAGGAGGGTATTGTGAATTTTCCCACTTGGCATTCCTGGTCGGGTCAAGTAGACTCGCGTGCGAACGCCTTGATCATCGCACCGAGGGAGCTGTGTCGACCATAACCCACGTGGTGCTGGCAGTCGTGCTGACCCTGTTCCTGGCCGCGCAGGCCCGCTCCTTCGTCTTCGTGATGCGCTGCCGCCGCGCCGCGCCGCGCCGCCGCCGTCCGAGCGACGTGCTGTGGACGGCGATCCCGCTCCTCGTCGTGCTCGCCCTGGCCGCCCGCAGCTGGGTGACCGTGTTCGACCTGCAGCGCGCGGCGGCCGCGGCCGCCGTCTCGGCCACCGCCCCGAACCCGGGCCCGTTCCACAGGTAAAGGAGTCTATGCTCAAGCGTCTGCTCTCCCGCGTGCCCACGGCACTCCTGCTCGTCGCCGTGGCGCTGCTCCTCTCGTCGTGTGGGTGGTCGCTGTGGGACTCGCCCATGACGACGGTGCGGCCGAAGTCTGAGTTCGGGCGGATCACCAATGACATCTTCATGCTGATCTCGTGGTGGACGCTCGGCATCGGCATCGCGGTGGAGGCGGGACTGATCTGGGCCTGCTTCCGCTTCCGGGAGAAGCCGGGGCAACCCCTCCCCAAGCAGGTCCACGGCCACACCCTCCTCGAGGTCTCCTGGACCATCGCGTTCGCGGTCATCCTCCTCATCTTCGCCGTCCCCACCATCCCCGTGATCTTCGAGACGCAGGCGGCGGCGCCCAGCTCGGCCATGCGCATCGACGTGGCGGGGCGGCAGTGGTGGTGGGAGTTCACGTACCCCGACCTCAAGGTCACCACGGCCAACGAGCTGCACCTGCCCGCGAAGCAGATGATCGCCTTCCACCTGCACGCCCCTGACGTCATCCACTCCTTCTGGATGCCGCAGCTCGGCGGCAAGCGGGACGTAGTGCCCGGCCGCGTCAACCGGATCACCCTCGCCCCCGACGGCCCCGTCGAGTTCCCCGGCCAGTGCGCGGAGTACTGCGGGATGTCGCACGCCAACATGCGCTTCCGGGTCATCGTGCACGAGCCGGCCGAATTCGAGAAGTGGGTGGCCAATCAGCAAAAGCCCGCGCTGACTCCCACCGATCCCCTCGCCCAGAAGGGCCTCGAGATCTTCAGCCAGAACGCCTGCGTCGGCTGTCACACCATCGCCGGAGTCTCGGCGGGCGTCATGGGGCCGAACCTGACGCACTTCGCGAGCCGCAAGACCCTGGGCGCCAATCTCATGCCCAACACGCCGGAGAACGTAGCGAAGTGGATCGAGAATCCCGGCCACATCAAGCCCGGCGCGCTCATGCCCGATCTGGGGATGCGGGGCGAGCAGACCAAGGCCCTCGCCGCCTATCTCCTGAGCCTCAAATAAAGAGGATCCACATGGCGACACACGCGGCGTTCATGCCCGGGACGAAGGTCAGCACCGGGAGCGTCATCTGGTCCTGGATCACCACGGTGGACCACAAGCGAATCGGAATCCTCTACGGGGTCTCCGCCTTCCTGTTCTTCCTGGTGGGGGGCATCGAGGCCCTCATCATGCGGCTGCAGCTCGCCCACCCCGACGCGACCCTGGTGACGGCGAAGCAGTTCAACGAGCTGTTCACCATGCACGGCACCACCATGGTGTTCCTGGCCATCATGCCCATGAGCGCCGCCTTCTTCAATTTCATGATCCCCCTCATGATCGGGGCGCGCGACGTGGCCTTCCCGCGGCTGAATGCGCTCTCCTACTGGATCTTTTTCTCGGGGGCGCTCCTCCTCCACCTGAGCTTCCTCGCGGGCGCGGTGCCCGACGGCGGCTGGTTCGGCTACGCCAACCTCACCTCGGCGCAGTTCTCCCCGACCCATAGCATCGACTTCTGGATGCTCGGCCTGCAGGTCCTCGGCATCTCGTCTCTCATGGCGGGCTTCAATTTCATCGTGACCATCGTCAACATGCGCGCGCCGGGCATGACCCTCATGCGCATGCCACTCTTCGTGTGGATGAGCTTCGTGGTGCAGTTCCTCGTGGTGCTGGCTTTCCCCGCCATCACGGTGGCCCTGATCCTCCTCATGTTCGACCGCTTCTTCGGCACGCTCTTCTACGCGCCGGCGGCGGGGGCGGATCCGCTCCTGTGGCAGCACCTCTTCTGGATCTTCGGCCACCCCGAGGTGTACATCCTGATCCTCCCGGCCATGGGCATCGTCTCGGAGGTCCTGCCCACCTTCGCGCGCAAGCCGCTCTTCGGGGCGCCCGTGGTCATCTACTCGGGCATCATGATCGGCTTCTTCGGCTTCGGGGTGTGGAGCCACCACATGTTCTCGGTGGGCATGGGCCCGGTGGCCGACTCCGCCTTCTCCATCGCCACCATGCTCATCGCGGTGCCCACGGGCGTGAAGATCCTGAACTGGATCGGCACCCTGTGGGGCGGGCGCATCCGCTTCGCCACTCCGCTCTACTTCGCCCTGGGCTTCATCGCCATGTTCACCCTGGGCGGGCTCTCCGGCGTCATGCACGCCTCCCCCCCCGTGGATCTGCAGCAGACCGACTCCTACTTCATCGTGGCCCACTTCCACTACGTCCTCTTCGGCGGCTCGATCTTCGGGCTCTTCGCGGGCATCTACTACTGGTGGCCGAAGATCTTCGGCAAGATGCTCGACGAGCGGCTGGGCAAGGTGCACTTCTGGCTGATGATGATCGGCTTCAACGTGACCTTCTTCCCCATGCACTTCCTCGGGCTCATCGGCATGCCGCGCCGGATCTACACCTACGCCCCGGATCTCGGCTGGAACTTCTGGAACCTCGTGGCCACCATCGGCGCCTTCACCATCGCGTTCTCGCTGCTCGTCTTCCTGTGGAACGTCGCCACCACGACCCGCTCCGGCGCTCCCGCCCCCCCCGATCCGTGGGACGGCCGCACGCTGGAGTGGACGATCCCCTCCCCGCCGCCCGTCTACAACTTCGCGGTGGTGCCCACCGTGCACGATCGCGACGAGTTCTGGGTGCAGAAGTACGGGGACGGCCACGGCACCCCGCCCCGCAAGGTGACGCCGCCCGCGCACGTGGACACCTCGTCCATCCACATGCCGCCGCCGTCGTACTGGCCGATCCTCCTCGCGGGGGCGTTCTTCATCACGGCCTCCGGCGCGCTCGTGAGCATCTATCAGGTGATCGTGGGCGGGTTCCTCACCCTCTGCTGCATGGCCCGCTTCATGCTCGAATACCACCACCAGCCCGCGGGAGAGCATCACTGATGGCCGCCGAGCACGCCGTCGACGCCCACAATCCCTACATCGGATGCACGGGTCTCGACCATCGCAAGATGGGCATGTGGGCCTTCCTCGGCTCCGAGTGCATGTTCTTCGGCTCGCTCATCGGCACCTACCTCGCCTACAAGGGCAAGAGCATCAGCGGGCCGGGGCCGCACCAGATCCTGAACATCCCCCTTACCTCGGTGAGCGCCTTCGTCCTCCTGATGTCCTCGCTCCTCATGGTGCTCGCCCTGGCTGCCGTGCAGCGCAACGACATGAAGTGGGCCAAGATCTGGCTCTTCCTGACCGCCACCTTCGGGGCGGCCTTCGTGGGCTTCCAGTGCTTCGAGTTCACGCACTTCGTCCACCTCGGGCTGACGCTCCAGACCAACCTCTTCGGGTCCAGCTTCTTCGTGCTCACGGGCTTCCACGGCGCCCACGTCACGGGCGGGGTGATCTGGCTCCTCTGCATGTGGTGGCTCGCCATGCGGGGAAGGCTCGGTCCCCAGGACTCCCTCAAGGTCGAGATCTGCGGCCTGTACTGGCACTTCGTGGACATCGTCTGGATCGTGATCTTCGCCCTGATCTACCTGATCCCGTAGGAGGCTCAGGCATGGAATCGAGTCACACCGCTCCCTCTGCCGGCGCCGCCCACCAGGAGCACGCCTCCGTCCAAACATATCTCCGCGTGGCGGTGGTCCTGGCCATCCTCACCGCCATCGAGATCGGCGCCCTCTACGTGCCGGGGCTCCCTCCTCACATCCTGGTCACCCTCATCATCATCTTCGGCACCATGAAATTCGCCCTGGTGGTGGCCTTCTTCATGCACTTGCGCTACGATAGCAAGCTCCTCACGGCGCTGTTCGTGGGCCCGCTCCTGATCGCGTTGGCCATCATCCTCGCCATCATGGCGCTGTTCGGCTCGTACCTCCTCCTCCCCCGCACCTAGGACCGGGCCGACCTGCACGAGCATTCCGTGTCGAACTCGCTGGAGACGCACTAGCGCCATGGCGCACGTGGGGCCCGGGCCCGCGGGGCCGCCGCCCCTCGGACCGGACGGTTTCAACTGGACGGCGTGGCATCCGGATCCGACGGTGGTGGTGGGTCTGGCCGCCCTGGGCGGCCTGTACGTGGCCGAACTGCGCCGCGGGCGGGCCCGCGGCAAGACGGCGGAGCCGGCCCAGATCCTGAGCTTCTTTGCAGGGCTGCTCCTGCTCTTGGGCTCCCTCACCGGGCCGCTGCACGACCTCTCGGACTACTACCTCTTCAGCGCGCACATGATCCAGCATCTCCTCCTGGCCTTCGCCATGCCCCCGCTCCTCCTGTACGGGACGCCGGGATGGATGATCGAGCCGCTCCTGCGGCCGCCGCTCATCCGCCGGCTGGGGCGCACCCTGACCCGGCCGTCCGGAGCTTTCGCCTCCTTCAACCTCGTCCTGGTCGCCTGGCATCTCCCGCCGCTCTACAATCTGGCCATGGATCACCACGGCGTCCACATCGTCCAGCACCTCATGATCATGGTGGTGTCGGTCATCCTGTGGTGGCCCGTGCTCTCGCCGTCCGCGGAACTGCCCCGCGCGCCGTATCCCGTGCAGATGCTCTACCTCTTCGTGGTCGGGCTGCCCATGGTGGTGGTCTCGATCTTCATCTCCATGGCGAGCACCGTGCTCTATCCGTACTACGCGGCAGCGCCGCGCGTGTGGACGCTCCTCACCCCCCACGCCGATCAGCATCTGGGCGGCCTCATCATGTGGATTCCCGGCGGGCTCGTCTTCCTCGTGGCCATCAGCGTGGTCTTCTTCCGCTGGCAGGCCGCGGGCGGTGACGACCTCGCGGTGGCGCCGCTCGGAGCCTCCCGTGGCCGGTAGCCCGCCGCGCGGGTGGGCGTGGGCGGCCATCGTCGCCCTCTTCCTCCTCATGACCATGGGCAACATCGTGAGCGCCACCGGCTCGGGTCTCGGCTGCCCCGACTGGCCGCTCTGTCACGGGCGCCTTCTTCCCCCCGCCCAGGCGGAGGTGCTCATCGAGTTCAGCCATCGCCTCAAGGCCATCCCCTTCACCGTGCTCCTCATCGTCACCGTGGTGCTGACGTGGCGCCGGACGAAGGCGCGCGCGCCGCGACGGCTGAGCCTGGTCCTCCTCGGCCTCCTCGTGGTGCAGATCGCCCTCGGCGCCATCACCGTGCTCTTCAAGCTGCCCGATCTCGTGAGCACGGCCCACCTCGTGAACGCCCTCCTCATCCTGGGCGGCCTCGTGCTCCTGGCAGAAGGGCAGCGCGCGCATCCCGCCGTGCCCGCCAAGGTACGCCGGCTCGCCATGGTCGGGCTCTGGGTCCTCCTGGCCCAGCTCGCCCTCGGCGGCTATGTGCGCCACGCCGGAGCGGGGCTCGCGTGTCCGGATTTCCCCCTCTGCAGCGGAAGCCTGCTGCCGCATCACTGGGAGAGCACGATGCACTGGCTGCATCGCTGGCTCGGCGTGGCGCTCCTGGGGCTCTTCGTCCACGTGGCCATGGCGGCGCGACGCACGGCGCTGGCCGGGCCCGCCGTGCTCCTCCTCGGCCTCGCCCTCCTGCAGGTCTCGCTCGGCATCGCCGCCGTGCTGGGC
>JBKOVG010000290.1:0-17024 GCA_046723845.1 Candidatus Methylomirabilota bacterium
CCCTTGCCGGCGCCCGAGCCGCCGCCGGCGATGGCCCCGCCAGCCGCGCCGACCGCAGCGCCCGCCACCGCGCCGATGGCGCCCTCCTTCACCGTATCGAGGGTCTTGTCACGACTTGGCACCTGCGAGGCCGCCCTCTGATTGCACGTGGCGATGATGGATTGCGTGGGTACGGCGGGCGTTGGCGCGGGCGACGACGCGGTGGTGGCGCTGCGCGGAGCCGTCCGGACGGGGGAACTGGTGTCGGCGGCCTTCCGGCTCTCCGCTGCCTTACCAGACCAGTTGGCGACGACGAGACCGGTGGCGAGCGCCGTGACGACGACGAGGGCCATGCCGACCGCGGTCAGCTTCCAGGGGTTGTTCCAGCCTCCATTGCTCATGTGTCGTTTCCTCCTGTGCGCCGGTATGTTCCGGGCTTATGGAGGAAGCGGCAATTCAAGTGCCAGGCGAATCAGGTGCTTAATGGACCCCACAAGCAGCAGAGGTCTCGCGAAGGACGGAAAAACTTTTCAGCCCCGCGTCGTCCTGACAGGGAAGATTCAGCGAAGGGAGATCAGACCTGCACTAGCGCGACGTTCTGATCGGCGAGCCACCCCGATACCTTCGCCCAGTGCTGAGGCTCGCGGCGCTCCCACGATCTCACGGCCTGGATGGGCACGACCACGTAGGGAAGACGGTCTCGGACGACAGCTTCGATGAGGCGGGCAAGATCGGTCTGGGAGGCACGGAGGTCGTTCATCAGCTCGTCGGGCATGGTCATCTGCGGAGCTCTCCTCTTGGGCCGGGGTGAGAGAATCGACACCAAGAAGCAAGCTGAGTGCCGATCCACCCGTGGTGCCTCGTTGGAGCCGCAGCCCCGACGGATGGCGGACGGCGTTAGATCACATCATCGCGTCGTATCGGGATGACCGTGTCATTGTTTCCTGCATGTGCAAAAAGTAGGCGCTACAGGTCGGGAGCCGAGGGGCCAATGATCTCCTTCGTATGCTCGCCCAGCGTCGGCGCGCGGCGGCGGATCGGGGGCCGCCGGCCGTTGAAGGAGACGGGCAGCGTCATGAGATCGAAGCCCAGCTCGGGCACTCCCTGCAGCACGCCGAGCGCTTCCGTCTGCGGCTCCGCCAGCATCTCGCGCAGATCCTGGATGGGCGCGCAGGGAACGCCCGCTTCCTCCAGGACGTCGATCCACTCGCCCTTGGTCCCCGTGGCGAGGACGCCCTCCATCAGCTCGACCAGCTCGAGCCGGTGCGCGCGGCGGTCGCCGTTGGTGGCGAAGCGCGGGTCCTTGGCCCATTCGGGATGACCGAGCGCCGCTGCGAGCTTGGCGAAGAGCCGGTCGTTGCCCGCGGCGATGATCACCGTCCCGTTCTTGGTCTGAAAGCCCTGAAAGGGCACGAGGCGGCGCGAGCCCGTCCGCTCGCGCGAAGGCAGGTCCCCGGTGAAGCGGAAGCCCGCCACGTGACCGGTGAGCCAGCCCAGCGCGGTTTCGAAGAGCGAGGCGTCCACCACGGCGCCGCGGCCCGTCCGCTCGCGCTGATGGAGCGCGGCGAGGACGCCCATGGCCGCCCACATGCCGGTGCCGAGGTCGAGCACGGGCGCGCCGAAGCGCGACGGCGGATCCTCCTCACCGCCGTTCACGCTGAAGAGACCCGCGAAGGCCTGCACCATGGGCTCGTAGCCGGGACGAAGCCGGCGCGGGCCGGTCCGCCCGAAAGCCCACAGCGAGCAGAACACCAGCCGGGGATTGAGGACCAGCAGCGTCTCGGGCCCGAGCCCCAGCTCCTCGATGACGCCGGGGCGGAGATTCTGCACCAGCACGTCGGCCTGCGCGATGTAGCTCTTGAGCCACGCGATGGCGTCGGGATCCTTCAGGTCGAGGACGATGGAGCGCTTGTTCATGTTGACGGCGTGGAAGGTCGGGCCACCTCCGAGCGCGAAGGGTGGGCCCCAGCCGCGCGCCTCGTCGCCATCGGGTCGCTCGACCTTGACGACGTCCGCGCCCATGTGGGCGAGGATCTCGCCCGCGAAGGGTCCGGCCAGCGCTTGCGCGATCTCCACGACCTTGATGCCTTCGAGCGGCAGCGAGTCCGTCATGACGGGACCCTCACGTGGGGGCTTGAAATGGGCGGAAAGCTTGCCCTCCCGCCCCACCATACATCAAGTAGGATCTCCCCACAGACCCGTCATGGCCGGGCGTCGCCGCCCGCCGTCCAGGAGGATGCGCCTTGGCATCGGCCACACCGCTCGCCCCCGACACGCTCGATCGACTGCGCCGCATCTCCACGCCGACCCTGACCACCCAGCTCTTCAAGCTCGGCTTCAGGAACACCTTCCTGGCCGGCGTGCGGCCCCTCTGTCCGGACAAGCGCATGGCCGGTGAAGCGGTGACCGTGCGCTTCGCGCCGGCGCGCGAGGACCGCGGCGGCTACGAGGTCCTGGGCAATCCCCGCTATCCGCAGCGCCACGCCATCGAGCACATCCAGCCGGGTCAGGTGCTGGTGATGGACTGCCGCGGGGTGGCCAGCGCGGCGAACGCGGGCGACATCCTCGTCTCGCGCCTCCAGGTGCGGGGCGCCGCCGGCCTTGTCCTGGACGGCGGCATCCGCGACTATCCCTCGGTGCAGGCCTTCGGCTTCCCCGTGTATGCCCTCGGTCCCGCCGCGCCCGCGCACGTCGTGCGACACGTGGCAGTCGACGAGAACGTACCCATCGGCTGCGCGGAGGTGCTCGTGATGCCGGGCGACATCATGGTGGGAGACGGAGAAGGCGTGGTATGCATCCCGCGGGCGGTGGCCGACAAGGTCGCGGAGCAGGGGCTCGAGCAGGAGCAGCTCGAGACATTCATCCTCGAGAAGATCCGTGGCGGGGCGGGGCTGCCGGGAACGTATCCGCCGAACGAGCAGACTCTCGCGGAGTACGAGGTGTGGAAGCGGAAGCGCGGAACGGTGTAGGCGGAGCCGGGGAGGACGCGATGCTCTTTCGAGGGATGGACCGGGCGGCGCTCGACGCCGCGTACAACAACACGGCGGCCGTGGGGATTCCCAAGCGCGATCATTATGTGGCGGGCTGGTCGGCGCGCAGCGATGTCCTGCGGAAGACGCGGGCAGCCAAGATCGACCTGCGCTATGGTCACGAGGCGCGGCAGCGGCTCGACGTCTTCTCCTGCGGGAAGACGGGGGCACCCATTCTCGCCTACATCCACGGCGGCTACTGGCAGATGAACGACAAGGAGCCCTACGCGTTCATCGGCGAGGCGCTGCTCGCCGCGGGCTTTCACCTCGCCCTCATCGAGTACACCCTCGCCCCGGCCGCGCGCCTCGACCAGATCGTGGCGGAAATCAGGACGGCGGTGGCCTGGCTCATCGATCAGGCGGCGGAGGTGGACGGCGACGCGCGGCGCGTGTTCGTGTCGGGGCACTCCGCGGGAGGCCATCTCACCGCGGCGGTCATGCTCGAGCCGCGGCTGGCCGGCGGCATCGCCATCAGCGGCATCTACGATCTCGAGCCCATCCGGCTCAACTACCTCAACGACAAGCTTCGCCTCGACGAGGCCGAGGCCCGGCGCAACAGCCCCATCCTGCACCTGCCCGCGCACGCCGCCCCCCTCCTGGTCACGGTGGGGCTGGGCGAGCTGCCGGAGCTCGTTCGTCAATCGGAGGAGTATGCGGCGGCGTGGTCGGCGAAGGGGCTACCCGGCGAGTACCTGCCGCTGCCCGTGCACGACCACTTCTCCATCCTCGAGGAGCTGGCGCGGCCGTCGGGGCGCCTCTTCGCCGCGCTCCAGCGGCTCGCGGGGAACGTCGCGGGCCGGTCATGACCACGGCGTCGGGGTGGCTCTTCTGGGCGCTCCTGTCCGCCGCCTTCGCCGCCCTCACCGCGATCTTCGCCAAGATCGATCACACGGGTGCGGCACTCGCGAGCAATCCCGGCTAGCGCTCGCGCGCGAGCACGGCGGGCAGCGTCCTAAGCGCCTCGGCGAGGCAGCGGCGCACCCGGGCGAGATTGTCCTCCGCGCGCGCGGGCACATCGCCGCGCGAGATCAGAGCGATCAGCTCCTCCCAGGTGACGGTGACGAGGAGCGCGGAGTTGATCTCGATCTGGAGCGCGTGCACCCGCCGCGTGGCGGGCTGTCCCGCGGTGGCCACGATGTTGCCCCCCGTGTAGCCGCTCACGTTCTCGTGCACCTCGAAGCCGTGGCGGGTGAAGATGGCACGCACGGCGTCGGTGAGGGCGGGCGCGCAGGTGGCGCCGTGCCGGGTGCCGATGATGACCTGGTGATGCTGCATCCGGCGCGGGCTTCCCGTGTGGCCGTCGAGGAGGATGGCGAAGCCGTGCTCGTCGCGGATCTCACCGAGGAGCCGGTCGAGGGCCGCGTAGTAGGGATCGTAGTGCGCGCGCAGGCGCCGCTCGAGATCGGCGGGGGCGAGAGGACGGGCGAAGAGCGGCACGTCGCGCATGGTGTGGGTGCGCACCACGCCCCGTCTCGAGCGCACCTCGCCTAGGCACTCCTCAAAGTCGTCGCGCCGGCGGTTGACGTCCACGAACATGCGGGAGAAGGGCGTGGCGAGGACGGTGGCGCCGTGCTCGTGGAGATCGCCGTAGACGTCGCCGGCGAAGGTGTCCGCGAAGCCGTAGGCGAAGGTCTCGAAGCGGGGCTCGCCGTAGTCGTCGCGGGTGATGTGGGGGAGCGGCCGCGTGCCGAAGTGGGGCACGCTCACCAGCACCGGCGCCCGCGTGCCCGGCGCCGGCCGGCGCACGATGGGGAACGGCTCGGCGGCGTCCATGCGCCACCATGCTACGGCGGCCGCCGACCCATGGGCAAGAGGCGCGGGGCGCCGGCGCGAGTCTAGTTCTTCAGCTCCGTTCACGACTCGGCGAGGCTCGGCGTGATGAGCCCGGCCGGCATGGGCTTGAGCATGGCGTCGTGGACGGCGTACATGACCATGAAAGGCGTGCTGAAAGCCTCGGTCTCCGCGGGGTCGAGCCAGCGGGCGGCGAGGGTGACGTGAAGCGCCCCACCGCATCTCTCCCGGCGCGGGCTTGCCGCTCTGGGCCAGGGCGGGGAAGGGGGCGAAGAGGACGGTGCCCCGCAGCAACACGAAGACCACGGAAAAGCGCGAGCGTCGACGATCGCGGGAGGTTAGCATGGCGCCTACCCTAAGCGGGATGCGCGAGGCAGGTCAACCTTCATCGAGAGGCGAGGACAGCATGCTCCCGACGCACGGACGCTACGAGTACTCGAACATCACCAAGCGCCCCGACTACGCCTGGCCGGGCGGGCGGCGGCTCGCCGTCTACGTCGCGCTCAACATCGAGGCCTTCGGCTTCGGGGTGGGCAAGGGGGCGGCCATCGCGCCGCCCGATCAGGCACAGAGCCACAGCATCTACAGTTGGCGCGACTACGGCAATCGCGTGGGCGTCTGGCGGCTCTTCGAGCTCCTCGACGAGCTCGGCATTCCCGCCGAGGCGCAGCTGAACACCGCCGTCTACGAGATGGCGCCCGACGTGCCCGAGCGGCTCCGCGCCCGCGGCGACGAGATCCTGGGCCACGGCGTGACCAACTCCGACGAGCAGGGGCACCTCGACGAGGGCAAGGAGCGCGTGCTGATCGCCGAGGTCACCGCCACCATCGAGCGCCACGAGGGGGCGCGCCCCACGGGATGGATGAGCCCATGGCTCTCCAACAGCGCGGTGACCATGGATCTCCTGCAGGAGGCGGGCTACCGCTACGTGATGGACTGGACTATGGACGACCAGCCCGTGTGGATCCGCACCCGCAAGGGGCGGATCCTCGCCATGCCCTATCCCATCGAGGTGAACGACACGCGCGGCATCGTCTGGTACCGCTACACCGCCGACGAGTTCGCGGAGATGATCGTGGACCAGTTCGACGAGATGCTCGCGCAGTCCGCCCGCCAGCCCCTCGTGTGCCCCATTTCGCTGCACCCCTTCGTGATCGGGCGCCCGTATCGGATCCGCCGGCTGCGCCGCGCCCTCCAGCACATCCTGGAGCACCGCGATCGCGTGTGGCTGACCCGGCCGCGCGAGATCTGCGCGCACATCGAGTCCCTGCCCGCCGGGGTCGTCCCCGGGAGCTGAGAGAACCGCATCCCTCGCCCCGAAGGCGGAGAGGGCGCCGTTCGAGCTGAGTCGCCCGCCGCGGGCGAGGAGGCGAGGGCTGAGATAATGCCGGGGAGCTGAGGCCCTCAGCGCTTCTTGAACACGCCCTCGCGGTCGAGCTGCATCAGGGCCTGCGCGCCCGAGCTGAAGGTGGGGCCGCCCCCCGGCACCGCGGCGGCCTGGATCGCCTCCAGGAGCTCACGCTTGGTCGCGCCGTGGTCGATGGCCCGCCGCATGTGCGCGACCACGCCCTCCTGCCGCCCGCGGAAGGCGAGGATGCCGATGATGACCATCTCGCGATGCTTGATGGAGAGCTCCTTGCCCTCGCCGATGGAGAGCGCGGAGAGGGGCTGGCGTGCCCTCACATACTCGGGATCTTCCTTGGCGACCCAATCCCAGAAAGGATAGCCGTAGGGGCTGGCCGCCTTGCCGTCGAGCTTCTTCGTCCTCGTGCCGCCGTTGCGTGCCATGGTCGTCTCCTCGTGGGAACGATGATGTCTAGAAGGTGGCGGTGATCCTGGCGCCCCGCGAAGTCTGACACTCACCGGTGCCGCCGCCGCCCATGCCCGAGCCGCCCGCGTCGAGGTTGAAGCGGCAGAGCATGCGCGTGCCACGATTGCCCTTGAGGGCGGCCACCGCCTTGTTCTGGTAGTCGCGCAGGAAGGCTTCGGTGTCCCGTCCCGCCCCCCACATGGTGTCGTCGATCTCGCCCTGATAGAAATCCGGCTCGTCGCCCGTCCACGCCGGCTCGAGCTTGCTCCGCGACATGCCGGCCTTCACCACCTGGTAGGTGCCGGCGAACTGCTCGCCGTCGGGCATGGTGGCGGACATCTTCCCGCTCTCCCCGAAGAGCCCGGAGTTCCACTTCATCACCAGCGGCGCGGACGGCTGCCCCTTCACGGCCACGCTGCCCGTCACCGCCCCCGAGGCGCATCCCAGTGCCGCCACCGCCAGGACCGAGACGGCGCCGAGCCGCCCCATGCTTCGCCAGCTCATGCCGAGCCTCCCGAGATCGAGTGTCGTTCCGGTGCGCGGCGATGATAGACGGCTCGTCAGCACGAGGCAAGGTGCGGGCGGGGCTGTTATGCTGTGCCCTGCCAGGATGCGCGTGATCGTCGACGGGCTGTCCAAGACCTATCGTGACCGGAGCGGCCAGGACGTCGTCGCTCTCGACGGCATCGCCTTCACTGTCGAGCCGGAAGAGTTCGTGGCCATTCTCGGCCCGTCGGGCTGCGGCAAGTCCACGCTTCTCAACATCGTGGGCGGACTGCTCGGCGCCACCGAGGGCGGGGTGCTCTTCGAGGGGGCGCGCCCCGCCGGTCAGCCGCTGACCGCCACCGTCTTCCAGGAGTTCGCGCTCTTCCCATGGCGGACGGCGCTGGGCAACGTGGAGTTCGGCCTGGAGGAGCTCGGCCTGCCCGCCGCGGAACGTCGGGACCAAGCGGCGCGTTTCATCGCCATGACCGGCCTCGAGGGCTTCGAGGGCAAGTATCCCCACCAGCTCTCGGGGGGCATGCGCCAGCGAGTGGGCATCGCGCGGGCCCTGGCCGTGGAGCCTGCCGTCCTCCTGATGGACGAGCCCTTCTCCGCCCTCGACGCGCAGACCCGCACGCTCATGATGGAGGAGCTGCTCGGGATCTGGGAGCGCACGCGCACGAGCATTCTCTACGTGACCCACAACATCCAGGAAGCGGTCTACATGGCCGACCGCGTGGTGGTGCTCTCGCGGCGGCCCGGCCGCGTCCTCGAGGTGGTGCCCGTGGAGCTCAAGCGGCCGCGCCACGAAGGCCAGATGGGCGAGCCCGGCTTCGTGCAGGCCTCCGAGCGGATCTGGGGGCTGATCAAGTCGCAGGCCCAGGCCGCGCTGGTCGAGGAGCGGCGCTGATGGCCGTCGAGCGCGTGGCCGCCCATGACCGCGCGGCCTTCCTGCGCCGCGCCGATCACCGGCTGCTCCGGGTGGGCGCCCTCGCGGGTCTCCTCGTCCTCTGGGAGGCGCTGACGCGCGTGGGCTGGATCCCCGCCCTGTTCCTGCCCTCGCCGCTCGGGGTCGTCCGCGAGCTCGGCGAGATGGCGGCCTCCGGCCAGCTCCTCGTGCACCTGGAGTCGAGCCTGCGCCGTCTCCTCCTCGGCTTCGCCTTCGGCGCCGTGGCCGGCGTCGCGGTGGGCGTGGTCACGGGATTCTTCTCGCGCGCGGAGGCGGTGGGCCAGCCCCTCATCGCCGCGACCTTTCCCATTCCCAAGATCGCTCTCCTGCCGCTGCTCATCCTCTGGCTCGGCCTCGGCGAGCCGTCCAAGGTCGCCGTCATCGCCCTCGGCGTCTTCTTCCCCATGGCCATCAACACCTACGCCGGGGTGCGCGAGGCGGACCCGCTCCTCGTGCGCGCCGCCGTGGCCTTCGGGGCGGGGCAGTGGAGCGTCATCCGCAAAGTCATCCTGCCCTCGGCCCTGCCCATGATCTTCGCGGGGCTCAAGCTCGGCGCGGGCACGGCGCTGCTCCTCCTCGTGGCCGCCGAGATGATCGCGGCCGATTCGGGCATCGGCTTCCTCGTGCTCCACGCGGGCAACATCATGGACACGACCAAGCTCATGGTCGGCATCGTGTGCCTCTCCCTCCTCGGCGTCCTCTCGCACTGGCTCCTCACGCGCGGCGAGCGGCTGGCCGTGCCCTGGCGGCACACCTCATGAGCCCCGCGCGGAGGGTGGCGCTCGCGCTGTCGGGGAGCCTGCTCGCCATCGGGCTCTTCGTCGCGTCCGCTCACGCCGCCTCGCTCGTGAAGATCGGCGCGCTCAAGCTCACCTCGTCGGCGCCGCTCTTCATCGGGGTGGACAAGGGCTTCTTCAAGGAGTTCGGCATCGAGCCCGAGCTGGTGTTCTTCCAGGCCGCCGCCCCCATCGCCACTGCGCTGGCCACGGGGCAGATCGACGTGGGCGCCACTGGCGTCACCGCTGCGCTCTACAACATCGTCCTGGGCGGCGAGCAGATCTGGCTGGTCGCCGACAAGGGACGCGAGTGGCCCGGCTATCCCCTCACGGGCATCGTGGTCCAGAAGGAGCTCTACGACGGTGGGCTGCGATCGATCGCCGATCTCAAGGGTAAGCGCATCGGCATCACCACCCTCGGCTCCACCTTCCATTACTCGCTGGGCAATATCCTGGAGAAATCCGGGCTCAAGCTGGAGGACGTCCGCGTCGTTCCGCTCCAGACCATGCCCGCGGCCATCGAGGCCCTCAAGAGCAAGCAGGTCGACGCCATCCTGCTGCCCCAGCCTTTCCCCGGCACCGCGGAGGCCCAGGGCTTCGGCAAGATCCTGTTCTGGACGGGGGATCTTCATCCGTGGCAGACGGTGGCCGTGTTTTTCTCCAAGAAGTTCGCGGCCGACCGGCAGCGCGCGGTCGCCTTCATGAAGGGTTACGTCAAGGCCTCGCGCTACTACTACGACGCCGTCCTCGTCCAGAAGGATGGCCGGCCAGCCCCCGGCGCCAACTATGACGACGTGGTGCGCATCACCGCGAAGTACACGGAGGCGCGGCCCGAGGTGATCCGCCTCGGCTTCCCCTTCCAGGACCGCAACGCCCGCCTGCTCGTGACGGACATCGAGCGACAGATGAAGTGGTGGACGGACAACGGCTTCATGAAGCGTACGATTCCCCTCAAGGAGATCGTGGACACGTGGTTCGTGGAGGAGGCGGCCCGGGCCGTCCCCGAGAAGTGAACCTCTCAACCAAGGAGGGACTCATGCGCAAGCGACTGATGTTGATCGCGGGGCTCGTCCTCGCGCTCGGCTGGGCCGGCTCTGCCGCCGCGCTCGAGGTGGGCGATAAGGCGCCGGACTTCACGCTCAACGGTACCGACGGGAAACCGGTCAAACTCTCTGATCTGACCGCCAAGGGCCCTATCGTCGTCTACACGTTTATAGCCGCCTTTACCGGCACCTGAACGAAGGAGATGCTGGGCTTCGAGGCGGCCATGCCGCAGTTCGAAGCCCTGGGCGCTCAGGTCGTGGGCGTCAGCACGGATCCAGCCCCCTCCCTCGCCGCGTGGCAAAAGCAGAACAATGCTGGAGGCAAGCAGATCCTCCTCTCAGACTTCCCCCGCCGCCAAATGCTGACGGCATATGGGGCGCTGGAGACGAACGCGCAGAGCCCCGTCTTTCGCTACGCCAAACGCGCGTACTTCATCATCGACAAGACAGGCACCGTGAAGTACATCAAGATCATGGACAACCCACTCGACCTGCTAAGTGCCGACGAGGTGCTCAAGGCGCTGAAGGACTCGAAGGCCACGTGATGCGCTGGGTGGCGGCGGCCGGGCTCCTCCTGCTGGCGGCACAGACGGCCGCCGCCGCTCCCCGCTGGTCCGTGCTGGAGGCCCAGCCCTACGAGCCGCCCAAGCCGGCACCCGCCTTCGCCCTCCCGGATCCCGACGGCAAGGTGACGCGGCTCGAGGACCTGCGCGGCAAGGTGGTGCTCCTCTTCTTCTGGGCCACGTGGTGACCGGATTGCCGGGAGGAGTTGCCTCCCGTCAATCGGCTCTACGAGGAGCTGCGGAGCAAGGGGCTCGAGGTGCGGCTCGTCAACTTCCGTGAGGATCCCGCGCTCGTGAAGCGCACGGTGGCGGAGCGCGGCTACGTGGCTCCCGTGCTCATCGACCGGAGCGGCGAGGTGGCGGGCGTCCGCTACGGCGTGTTCGGACCACCCACCGCGTACCTCATCGGCCGGGAAGGGCATCTCCTCGCGCGCATCGTGGGCGCGCGCGACTGGAGCACCCCGGCCGTGAAGAGCCTGCTCCTCGAGGTGCTCGGTCAGCCCGCGAAGTAGCGGGCGGGCGCGTTGCCCGGCCGTAGCATGCCTGCTATGATTGCCGCTCGTGACGCCGCCTTTTTCCAAGGTGCTCATCGCCAATCGCGGCGAGATTGCGGTGCGGGTGATCCGGGCCTGCCGCGAGCTCGGCATTGGCACCGTCGCCGTCTTCTCGGAGGCTGACCGCGAGGCGCTCCACGTCCTGCAGGCCGATCACGCAGTGGCCCTCGGCCCCGCCCCCGCCGCGGAGAGCTATCTCAACCAGGAGAAGATCATCGCGGCCGCGCGCGCTACCCACGCCCAGGCCGTGCATCCCGGCTACGGCTTTCTCGCCGAGAACGCCACCTTCGCCGAGGCGTGCGCGGCGGCGGGCCTCGTGTTCATCGGGCCGCCTCCGGCCGCCGTGCGCGCCATGGGCGACAAGGTCGCCGCGCGGCGCGTGGCCGAGCGCATCGGCGTGCCCCTCGTGCCCGGCACCACGGAGCCACTCGCCGACGGCGCGGAGGCCGCGCGCATCGCGCGCGAGATTGGCTATCCCGTGATGATCAAGGCGGCCATGGGCGGCGGCGGCAAGGGCATGCGCCTCGTGCACGGGTACGCCGAGCTCGAGAGTGCCCTGCGCGCCGCGCGCTCCGAGGCGGGCGCGGCCTTCGGCGACGCCACCGTCTACATCGAGCGCTACGTGGCGGAGCCGCGGCACATCGAGGTGCAGGTGCTCGCCGACGCCCACGGCGCCGTGGTGCACCTGGGTGAGCGCGAGTGCTCCATCCAGCGCCGCCACCAGAAGCTCGTGGAGGAGAGCCCCTCACCCCTCGTGGACGCGGACATGCGCCGTCGCATGGGGGAGGCCGCGTGCCGGCTCGCCTCCGCGGTGGGCTACGTCAATGCGGGCACCGTGGAATTCCTGGTGGACGGCCAGCGCAACTTCTACTTCCTGGAGATGAACACGCGCCTTCAGGTGGAGCACCCCGTGACGGAGCTGGTGACGGGGCGCGATCTCGTGCGCGAGCAGCTCCGCATCGCAGCGGGTGAGAAGCTCGGCTATACCCAGGACGACGTGAGGTTCCGGGGGCACGCCATCGAGTGCCGCATCAATGCCGAGGACCCCGACGCCAACTTCATGCCCTCGCCGGGCAAGATCCTGGGGCTGCGCGCCCCGGGGGGGCCGTGGGTGCGCGACGACTCCGGCATCTACGAGGGCTACACCGTGCCGCGCTTCTACGACACCCTGATGGCCAAGCTCATCGTGTGGGCGAGCGACCGCGAGGGCGCCATCGCCCGCATGGAGCGCGCCCTCGCCGAGTACCACGTGAGCGGCGTGCGCACCACGCTCCCCGTGCTCCGCCGCATCATCGGCCATCCGGACTTCGCGGCGGGGCGACTCGACACGCACTTCATGGAGCGCCTCCCCAGCAGGCACGCGGGCGGCTCGCGCCGCTCGCTGGCCATCGTGGCCGCGGTGCTCGAGGCCTACGAGCGCGCAGGCCGGGAGATGCCCGCGCCCGCGGCCACGGGGATGAGCCCGTGGACCCGCGCGGGACGTCCCGGCACGGGGTGGCGCGGCCGGTGAAGTTCGAGGCGCAGCTCGACGGCGAGGTCATCCCCGTGGAGGTGACGGGCGGGAGCGGCCGCTACCGCGTGCTCCTGGGCGAGGAGACGCTGGAAGTGGACGCGCGGCCCACGGGCGGGGGCGGCTGGTCGCTCCTCGTCGGCGACGTCTCTACCGCCGCCGACGTGATGGAGGAGGACGGCGCCTACGTGGTCCACGTGGAGGGCGAGGCCTACACCATCCGCGTGGAGGAGGAGACGCGCTACATCATCCGCACGCGTGGAGGGGGAGCGGGTGCGGGCGGCCAGGTCCTGCGCGCGCCCATGCCGGGGCGGGTCGTGCTCGTCGAGGTGACGGTGGGGCAGGCGGTGCGCCCCGGCGACGGGCTCGTCATCCTCGAAGCGATGAAGATGGAGAACGAGTGCAAGGCCACCGTGGCGGGGACGGTGAAGGAGATCCGCGTGGAGAGCGGGCAGGCGGTCAACCCCGGCGACGTGCTCGTCGTGGTCGAGTAGACGGATGTCCGCCGGCACCCCGGCCATCCGTTACGTGGGCGTGGGCAAGTGGTTCGGCGCGCATCACGTGCTCAAGGACGTGAGCCTCGACGTCTCGCCCGGCGAGGTGGTGGTGGTGTGCGGGCCCTCCGGCTCGGGCAAGAGCACTCTCATCCGCTGCGTCAACCGCCTCGAGCCCATCCAGGAGGGCAAGATCTTCGTGTACGGCGCGTCCGTTACCGGCAACGGCGTGAACCTGACGAAGCTCCGCGCCGAGGTCGGCATGGTCTTCCAGTCCTTCAACCTCTTCCCGCACATGACGGTGCTTGACAACATCACCCTCGCCCCCATGAAGGTGAAGGGGCTGCCGCGCCGCGAGGCGGAGAAGATCGCTCGCGATCTGCTCGCCCGCGTCCGCATCCCCGACAAGGCGGACCGGCATCCCGCCAATCTCTCGGGCGGGCAGCAGCAGCGGGTGGCCATCGCGCGGGCGCTGGCCATGCAGCCGCGGATCATGCTCTTCGACGAGCCGACTTCTGCCCTCGACCCGGAGATGATCAACGAGGTCCTGGACGTCATGACCGATCTCGCCAAGGACGGCATGACCATGATGGTGGTGACGCACGAGATGGGCTTCGCCCGTCGCGTCGCCCACCGTGTCGTCTTCATGGACGAGGGACGAGTGGTGGAGGCGGCCACGCCTCGGGAGTTCTTCTCCGCCCCCCGCTCCGACCGCGCCAAGGATTTCCTGTCCAAGATCCTGTCTCACTAATCCCTCAAGGAGGCCGTGCATGAGAAGGTTCCTCGCTTCTGTCGTCGCCCTGGCCCTGCTCGCATCAACGATGACGCCGGCGCTCGCCCAGGCCCAAGGCACCCTGGAGCGCATCAATCAGACGGGCACCCTCATCATCGGCACGCGCACGGGCTCCCCGCCCTTCGCGTACGTGAACGCCAAGAACGAGTGGGTGGGCTTCTCCATCGACCTCGTGGAGGAGCTGGTCAAGCCCGCCATCGAGAAGAAGCTCAACAAGACCATCAAGGTCGAGAAGAAGGAATCCACCCCGCCCACCCGCATCCCCCTCCTCACCTCCAACGCGGTGGACCTGATCGCCGGCACCATGACGGATACCCGCGCGCGGCGCGACAGCGTCGACTTCTCCATCACCTTCTTCGTGACGGGCGCGCAGTTCCTCGTCAAGAAGGGGAGCAAGATCCGCGGCATCAAGGACATCGACGGCAAGCGCATCGCCGCCCAGCAGGGCTCGACCAACGCGCGCATCATCCGCGAGAAGGCGCCCAAGGCGCAGCTCCGCGAGTTCCCCGACCAGCCCGCGGCCTTCCAGGCCCTGCTCCAGGGACAGGTCGACGCCTACACCAACGACGGCATCCAGCTCGCAGGGCTCAAGGCCAAGGCGGCCAATCCCGCCCAGTGGGAGATCGTGGGGGAGTTCTTCTCCTACGAGCCGTACGGCATGGCCATGCGAAAGAACGACGCGGACTTCCGCAACGTGGTGAACAACGGGCTCATGGACGGCATCGAGTCGGGCAAGTACTTCGAGATCTACGACAAGTGGTTCGGCCCCAAGGGCGAGCTTCCGTATCCGATGTCTGCGGGCGTGCGCACCTTCATGCTCTACCAGGCCGTGCCCAAGTAGATGCCGCCGGTTCCATCTCTCTCCCCCTTCGCGGGGGCGAAGGAGTAGGCCGTGAACTACACATTCAACTGGTCGGTCCTGTGGACGGGGGAGTCGGGACGCTGGCTCCTGAGTGGGCTCATCGTCACCCTGGAGATGTCCGCGCTGGCCTGGCTCCTCGCCGTGGCCCTCGGCATCGTGTCGGGCGCGTTCCGCACCGTGAGGTTCCGGCCCCTGCGCGCACTCGCCACCTTCTACGTGGAATTCTTCCGCAACGTGCCTCTCCTCGTCTGGATGTTCTTCTGGTACTTCGCGGTGCCGCCCTTCCTGCCCGGACCGATCCGCGAGTGGATTTTCGACCACGGCCTGGAGTTCTGGGCCGCCGTGCTCGCCCTCGGCGTGTATAGCGGCGCGCGCTTCTCCGAGGTGCTGCGCTCGGGCATCCAGTCCATCCCGAAGACGCAGATGGAGGCGGCGGTGGCCTCGGGGCTCACGACATTCCAGGCCTACCGCTACGTCATCCTGCCCGTGGCCCTCCGTCTCATCATTCCTCCGGGGACCAACGAGTCGCTCAACCTGCTCAAGAACTCCTCGGTGGCCCTGACCATCAGCGTGGCGGAGCTGACCTTCCAGACGCGCCAGATCGAGACGTACACGGCCAAGGCCATCGAGGCCCTGACCGCGGGAACTGTCATCTACCTCGTGCTGTGCGTCGGGCTCGCCTCGATCATGTCCTGGGTGGAGCGGCGAACGGCGATTCCCGGGCTCATCACGGGCGGTGGCCGCCGCCGATGATCTCCGGCCTCGAGGTCATCTGGCGCAACCTGCCCTTCCTCATGATCCAGGGCTTCCTGGGCTTCGGGCAGTTCGTCGGTGGCACCGTGCGGCTGGCCATTCCCGCCATCGTGCTGGGGTTCATCCTGGGCATCTTCATCGGCCTCGGCCGCCTCGCTCCCCAGCGCTGGATCCGCATTCCCGCCACGCTCTACGTGGAGTTCTTCCGCGGCGTCCCGCTCGTCATGGTGATCTTCTGGATGTGGTTCGTGGTGCCCATCGTGCTGCGCCGGCCGATCCCGGAGTTCTGGGTCGCCCTGACCGCCTTCGTGGTCTTCGAGGCGGCCTATCTCGGGGAGATCGTGCGGGCGGGCGTGCAGTCGGTGGCCCGCGGCCAGGTCGAGGCGGCCACCGCGGTGGGACTGAGCGGCACCCAGACCATGCTGTTCGTGGTGCTGCCCCAGGCGCTCAAGAACATGATCCCGTCGCTGGTGACCCAGTTCATCGTCCTCTTCAAGGACACGTCGCTCGCCTCGATCATCGGCTTCATGGACCTGACCAAGGCGGCCCAGGTCGTCAACAACCGCGAGGTGCGTCCCTTCGCCCTGTATCTCTTCATCGCGGTGGTGTACTGGGTCTGCACGTACTCCATGTCCCGCTACGCGCGGCACGTGGAGCAGCGCTTGAGCCCTGCCTGAGATCGGTCTCCCCAACGGCGTCCGCCTCCACTGGCGCGAGAGCGGGGACGCCTCGCGCCCGCCCGTGGTGTGGATCCACGGCGGCTCGGTGGAGGACTCGTCGTCCATGCTCGCCGACCTCGAGCCCTTTGCCCGCCGCATCCGCGCCCTCTTTCCTGACACGCGCGGCCACGGCCTCTCCTCGAAGTTCGAGCGCGCCGAGGACTACACCTACGCGCGGAAGATGGAGGACGTGCTCCTCTGGCTCGACGCCCTCGGCATCGAGCGCGCGGTGTGGGGCGGCGCCTCCATGGGAGCGGCCCTGTCGCTGTGGACGGCGGTGCACGCGCCCTCGCGGGTGCGCGCGGTGGTGTCCATCAGCGGGCCGCCGTATCCGGCGCCGCCCGCGGACCGGGCGTGGTGGGCGGCGCATCGTCCGCTCGTGGAGGCGGGGCGCCTCGAGGAGTACTTCGACGCCAACGTGCGCCTGCGGATGGGCGAGGCGGCCCTGCGCCGGCTCAAGGAACGCCCCGAGCGCTATGCGGAGGTGACGGGGCGGCTCCGGCATCACTCCGTCACCTCGCTCCTGGCCCTCCTCGACGAGACCTTCGAGCGCAGCGAGTGGCTCGCGGACTGCGCGCGCATCCGCTGCCCGGTGCAGGTGATCGCGGGCTCCGAGGACAGCTTTCCCACCGTGGCCATGTCGCGCCGGGTCGCCGACACCATTCCCGGCGCCCGGCTCCACGTGGTCGAGGGAGGCCCGCACTTCCCAAACCGCAGCCATCGCGCGGAGGTGCAGGCGGTGATCGGCGCCTTCCTCGTCTCGCTCGGGATCTGAGATTCTTTACGCCCCTCGAGCTGACCCACGGCCTGCTCGACGCGCCGCCGCCGCCACCCGCGGCGGGCGGCCCGCGCATCACCGCCTAGCGGCTCTCCGGCCGCCGCGGCCCCGACGGCTTGCCCGGCCACGATTGCGGCG
>JBKOVG010000073.1:0-23337 GCA_046723845.1 Candidatus Methylomirabilota bacterium
GTGCAGGCGTGAAGATGGGGGAGTGCGGGGGCCATTTCGAGTGTCAGCGCCCCAAACATCGACAGGGGCATGGCTGCCGTGGCACGACCGTCAGGGCGTGCAGGCGTGAAGATGGGGGAGTGCGGGGGCCATTTCGAGGCCCCCGCAGCTAAATGAACCCGACCCAGTTCGTCTCGAGGCTGACGCGCAAGAGCCGCTCGAACTTCTTCTACGCCTTCCTCTGCCTTCCACGCCCACAGCGCGAGGCCATCTACGCCGTCTACGCGTTCTGCCGCATCGTGGACGACGCGGTGGACGTGGGCCACGATCGCGCCGCCCAGCGCAAGGAGCTGGAGCGCTGGCGGGGCGAGATCGCCCTAGTCTTCGAGGGCCGGCCCGAGCATCCCGCGGCCCAGCGGCTGCAGGAGGCGGTCCGGCTCTTCCGCATCCCGCGGGAGGCGCTCAACGAGATCATCGCAGGGGTGGAGATGGACCTCGACCGCTCCACCTACGAGACCTTCGAGGAGCTCTACCCGTACTGCTACCGCGTCGCCTCCGCGGTGGGCCTCTGCTGCATCGAGATCTTCGGCTACACGGACACGCGGGCCCGGGTCTACGCCGTCGACCTCGGGGTGGCGCTCCAGCTCACCAACATCATGCGCGACGTGGAGCCCGACGCGCAGGCCGGGCGCGTCTATCTCCCCCAGGAAGAGCTGAAGCGCTTCGGGGTCACCGGCGACGACCTGTCCGCCGCGCGCTACACTCCGGCCTTCGTGCGCCTTATGGAGCATCAGGCGGCACGCGCCCGCGCGTACTACGAGCGCGCGTGGGCGGCCCTCCCTCGCGCCGACGCGCGCACCCTGTTCGCCGCCGAGATCATGGGTCGGACCTACTACGCCCTGCTCCGGCTCATGGAGCAGCGCCGGTTCCGCGTCTTCGGCGAGCGGGTGAGCGTGTCTACGTCGCGGAAGCTCGCCATTGCGCTCCGGAGCTGGGCCCGTTCCCGCTGGGGCGAGCGGCGGTCGTGAAGGCCGGCGTCTACACCGGGCCGGGCAGCCTCGAGCTGCTCGACTGGCCGGAGCCCGTGGCGGGGCGGGGCGAGCTCCTCGTCCGCGTGCGCGGCTGCGGGCTGTGCGGATCCGACATCCTCAAGGTGACGAGTGCCCACACGAAGGCGCCCGCCGTCTTCGGCCACGAGGTGGTGGGCGAGATCGCGGGCCTGGGCGCGGGGGTGACGCGCTTCCGACCGGGCCAGCGTGTGGTGGCCGCGCATCACGTGCCGTGCTTCGCCTGCCACTACTGCCGGCGCGGCAGCCCGTCCATGTGCCGCGAGTTCAAGCGCATCAACCTCGACCCGGGAGGGTTCGCCGAGCTCTGCCGCGTGCCCGCGCCGAACGTGGATCACGCCACTTTCGCGCTGCCCGACACCATGAGCGACGAGACCGCGTCCTTCACCGAGCCCCTGGCCTGCTGTCTCCGCGCCGTCAAGCGCTGCGGGACCACGGCGGGAGACACTGCCATCGTGATCGGGCTCGGCTCGATCGGCTGCCTCCTCGTCCAGGCCTTCCGGCTCGCGGGCGCCACCGTGCTCGGGGTGGACCTCGACGTCTCGCGTCGCGCTCTCGGCCGCCGCGCGGGCGCCCGGGTCTTCGACGCGGATGCCGATCTCGATCGTGCCCTGGGAGAGGCGACCGACGGACGCGGAGCCGACGTGGTGATGCTTACCGCGGGCGGAGCGGCGCTCCTGCCCTGGGCCGCCGCGCACGCTCGCGACGGAGGCCAGCTCCACTACTTCGCGGGCGGCACGGGAGACAGCCTCCCCCTCACTCTCGGCGAGCTCTATCACCGCGAGCTGAGCCTCTCCGCCACGTACTCGTCGTCGCCCGCCGAGCTGATCGAAGCCTTCGATCTCCTGAGCCGCGATCGGGTCATCGTCGACGGCCTCATCACCCATCGGCTCCCCCTGGCCGAGCTGGCCCGCGGCGTGGAGCTGATGCAGCGGCGCGAGGCGGTGAAGGTGTACATCCGGCCATGAGGGCGCAGGTCTTCTACGGCCCCGGCGATCTGCGCTTCGAGGAGCTCCCGGTGCCGGAGCCGGCCGCGGGCGAGCTGGTCGTGCGGGTGGAGGCCGCGCTCACCTGCGGCACCGACGTGAAGGTGCTGCGGCGCGGCCATCCCGTGATGATCCCACACGTGCCCACGGTGTTCGGCCACGAGCTCGCGGGCACGGTGGCGCGCGTGGGTCGTGGCGTCGCGGAGTTTCGCGAAGGGGACCGCGTGGTGGCGGCGAACTCCGCTCCCTGCGGAGCCTGCCGCTTCTGCCGGATGCATCGCGAGAACCTCTGCGAGGATCTCCTCTTCGTCAACGGCGCCTACGGCGAGTACATCGCCCTGCCTCCGCGACTCGTCACGGCCAACGTCGTTCACCTCTCGCCCTCGCTGTCCGCGTGCCGCGCCGCCTTCGCGGAGCCGCTCGCCTGCGCTCTCCTGGGGATCGAGCGCGGGCGCGTGGAGCGCGGCATGACGGTGGCGGTGATCGGGCACGGACCGCTCGGCTGTCTCCTCGCCCTGGTCGCCGCGCACCGCGGTGCGCGGGCGATCCTCGTCGGCAAGCCGGGCTGGCGGCTCGATCAGGTGCGAGGGCTCGGGATCGCCCAGTGTCTCGACGCCACGCGGGGCCCGGACCTCGCCACCGTGCTGGAGGAAGCCACGAGAGGCGCCGGCATCGACGTGGCCGTCGACGCGACGGGACGCCCCGAGGTGTGGGAGCAAGCCATGGCCGCTGTCGGCCGTGGAGGGACCGTGGTATTCTTCGGTGGTTGCGCGCCGGGTACGACCGTGCGGGTGGACACGCGACGGGCGCACTACGCAGAATTGACGCTGGTGGGAGCTTTTCACCACACGCCGGCGTTGATCCGGCAGGCGGTGTCGTTGCTCGAGTCGGGGAGCCTGGTACCGGATGGGCTGCTGACCCACACCATGGCGCTCGGCCAGGTGCGCGAGGCGCTGGGGCTCATGGATCAGGGGCTGGCCCTCAAGGTATTGATCGAGCCGTCCACGGCCTGAGGAGATTATGGCGACCTTTCCCTTGCAGGAGATCGTGCTGGCGGGGCCTCGCGGCTTCTGCGCCGGCGTGGACCGCGCCATCGACATCGTCGAGCTGGCGCTGCAGGTGTGTCCGCCGCCTGTCTACGTGCGGCGCGAGATCGTGCACAACCGGCACGTGGTCGAGGCGCTGCGCGCCAAAGGCGCGCACTTCGTGGACGAGCTCCACGAGGTGCCGGACGATGCCACGGTGATCTTCAGCGCCCACGGCGTGTCGCCGGCCGTGCGCCACGAGGCGAAGGGGCGCGGGCTCCACGTCATCGACGCCACCTGTCCCCTCGTGACCAAGGTGCACCTGGAGGCCGTCCGCTACGCGCGGGAAGGCTACAGTATCGTGCTCGTGGGGCACGCCGATCACGACGAGGTAGTGGGGACCATGGGCGAGGCGCCGGAGCGGATGTTCCTCATCGCGCATCCCGAGGAAGTGGATCGCCTCGAGGTGCCCGATCCGGACAAGGTCGCCTACCTGACGCAGACCACGCTGTCCGTGGACGACACGCGCGACTGCATCCAGGCCCTCCGCCGCCGCTTCCCCAAGATCGTGGGGCCGGCCAAGGATGACATCTGCTACGCGACGCAGAACCGCCAGGTCTCCGCCAAGACGGTGGCGGGGGCGGTGGACGTGCTGCTCGTCATCGGAGCCGCCAACAGCTCGAATGCCAACCGGCTCGTGGAGGTCTCGACGGTGATGGGCACGCCTTCCTACCTGATCAACGACAAGAACGACATCCGCGCGGAGTGGCTGGAGGGCGCCACGCGGGTCGGGGTGACGGCGGGCGCGTCCACGCCGGAGTTTCTCGTGACGGAAGTGGTGCAGGCGCTCCAGCGGGAACGCCCGGCCGCGGTGCGCGAGGTGCACGTGGTGGAAGAGGACGTGCGCTTCGGCCTGCCGCGCGAGCTCGAGGACATCGCCCGCCAGACCGGCAAGACGCTGCCCCCGCGCAGCGGCGCCGTGGTGAGTCAGTAGCCGTGCGCCTCGTCACCTTCCGTCGGGGTCGCGGCGAGCCCAAGCCCGGGGCCGTGTGGAACGAGGCCGTGCTCGACCTGGCCGGTCTCGCCCGCGAGCTGGCCATCCAGCGCGGCACCGTGCGGCGCGGGCGCGGAGGCTTCCCCCGGAGCCTGCTCGAGATGATTCAGGGTGGCGAGGCCACCCTGGCCCTCACCCGCGAGGCGTGGGAGCACGGCAAGAACCTCGTGGAGCAGCAGGCCATCGAGGATCTGGCCGGGCGCAAGCTCGCCTATCCACTCAAGCGCGTCCGCCTGCTCGCCCCCATCCCGCACCCCGCACGCAACGTCTTCTGCCTCGGCCGCAACTACGCCGATCACGCGGCGGAACGCGGGGCCGCCGTCCCCGAGCATCCCGTGTACTTCACCAAGCCGGGCACGGCGGTGGTCGGCCCCGGCGACGACGTGGTGCACCACGCGGTCACCAGCGAGCTCGACTACGAGGTGGAGCTGGCCGCGGTCATCGGGACGGGTGGGCACGACATCAGCCGCGCGGATGCTCTCAAGCACGTGTTCGGTTACACGATCGTCAACGACGTCACCGCGCGCGATCTCCAGAAACGGCACACCCAGTGGTTCAAGGGCAAGTCCCTCGACACCTTCTGCCCCATGGGCCCCGTGCTGGTGACGCCCGACGAGTTGCCCAACCCGCAGACCCTCAACATCGTGATGCGCGTGAACGGGCAGGTGCGGCAGTCGAGCAACACCAGCAAGATGATCTTCCCCGTCGACCAGTGCATCGAGGTCCTCTCCCTCGCCATGAGCCTCCTCCCCGGCGACATCATCGCCACGGGCACGCCCGACGGCGTGGGGGCGGCCACGGGCAATTTCCTCAAGGCAGGGGATCGCATGGAAGCGGAGGTCGAGAAGATCGGCGTGCTCGCCAACAAAGTCGTCCGGCCGTAGTCGAACCCACCTCAACGGAGAGGGGGAACTCG
Organism: Candidatus Methylomirabilota bacterium; assembly: GCA_046723845.1. Classification (GTDB taxonomy): domain Bacteria; phylum Methylomirabilota; class Methylomirabilia; order Rokubacteriales; family CSP1-6; genus AR37. The sequence goes on from JBKOVG010000073.1 coordinate 5,028, forward strand.
CATGTCCATCGCCCAGACGCTCGTGTTGGCTCTCGCCCTCGTGCTCGTCCCGCTCGTCGCCCACGCCCAGCTCATGATCATCGGCAACGACGAGAAGCTGGCGTTCGACAAGACGGGCAAAACGATCCGCCGGCCCCCCGGCAAGGACTCGGTGTCCATCGTGGACATCAGCAATCCGGAAGCGCCGAAGATCGTGGCCAATCTTCCCTTGATGAACTCCATCGTCGGCCCACCCACCAACCTCGCCATCGCTCCAGACCAGAAGCTCGCCATCGTGGCCAACTCCGTGGACTGGCAAAAAGACGGCGACGACTGGAAGCAGGTGCCCGACACCAAGCTCTACGTGATCGACCTCAGCACGAGCCCGCCCTCGCACATCGCCACCGTGGACGTGGGCAAACAGCCCTCGGGGCTCAGCATCAACAAGGCGGGCACACTCGCCCTGGTCGCCAACCGCGCCGACAACTCGATCAGCGTCCTCTCCATCTCCGGCAAGGAGGTGAAGCTGATCGACACCGTGCCCATGGGCGAGCAGATCTCCCACGTCGTGTTCACCCCGGACGGCAAGCGGGCGCTCGCCGCGAAGTTCCCCGGCCACAAGATCGCCATGCTCGACGTGGACGGCCAGAAGGTGACCTACGGCAAGTACGACATGCCGGTGGGCCTCTGGCCCTACAACGTGGACGTGACGCCCGACGGCAGCATCGCCCTCACCGCGGACAACGGCAACGCCGGCGGCTCCGACGGGCACATCGACACGGTGAGCGTGATCGATCTGGAGGCGACGCCGCCGCGCGTCATCGATCGCGTGGTGGTGGGCGACGCTCCCGAAGGGCTCACCATCAGCCCCAACGGCAATCTCGCCGCCGTGGTGCTCCTGCGCGGGAGCAACCAGGCGTGGAATTCCTGGTACTACAACCGCAACGGCAGCGTGGTCATCCTCAAGATCGACGGCAAGAAGGTGACCCGGCTCGACGAGGTCGAGGTGCGCGGGCTGCCCGAGGGGGTGGTGTGGAGCGCCGACGGCAAGTACCTCTACGTGGGCAACTACATGGACAGTGACGTGTCGATCCTGAAGGTGGAGGACACGAAGAAGGGTCCGCGCGTCGTCAACACGGGCAAGTCGCTCAAGCTCCCCGGACAGCCCGCATCGATGCGCGCCCGCAATCAGTAGGGGACCACGCGCCGCGTTGACCACGGGACGTCCCCCGCGCGGGCGACGTCCCGCCGCGCTCTGGAACACCTCGTAACACTGTGGTAGCATCGCTCCCCACATCGCCGTTGCTCCGGCAGTCGAGTTTTCCCTTCGCAACGCGGCACGGGGAGGCACGCATGGCGACGGACATCTCCAAGATTCGTAACGTCGGCTTCGTGGGGCACGGCGGAGTCGGCAAGACATCCCTCGTAGAAGCCATCCTGTTCGCGGCCGGCGCCATCAATCGGCTGGGCAAGGTCGACGACGGCACCACCACCACCGACTTCGACCCCGACGAGATCAAGCGCAAGATCTCGCTCGGCACCTCGGTCGCCTTCTGCGACTGGAAAGGCCACCACTTCAACCTGATCGACACGCCGGGATACGGCGACTTCGTGGCCGACGCCCGCGCCGGCCTTCGCGTGGTCACCGCCGCCGTCATCGTGGCGGACGCGGTGGCGGGCGTGCAGGTGCAGACGGAGAAGGTGTGGAAGTACGCCAACGAGTACGGTCTCCCTCGCGCCATCGTCATCAACCGGCTCGACCGCGAGCGGGCGGACTTCTACCGCGCCTTGGAGTCTCTCCAGAAGCGGCTCAAGGGGCGGCTGTGCCCGCTCCAGGTCCCCATCGGTAGCGAAGCGGGCTTCAAGGGGCTCGTGGACCTCGTCACCATGAAGGCGCTCTCCACCGTGGACGGCAAGGTGAAGGAAGGCGACATCCCCGGCGAGATCATGGACGAAGCCAAGAGCTGGCGCGAGAAGCTCATGGAGGCGGTGGCGGAGACGGACGACGATCTCCTCGCCAAGTATCTGGAGGCGGGCGGCATCGAGGAAGAGGAGATGCTGACCGCGTTGGGCAAGGCGGTCAGCGCGGGCACTCTCGTGCCCGTGCTGGGGGCCGCGGCCACCCGCGGGATCGGGGTCGCCCCGCTCCTGGACCTCCTCATCAAGGAGTTCCCCTCTCCCGCCGAGGCGGGGGCCGCGGAAGGCACCGATCCCCGCACCAAGCAGGCGGTGACCCGGGCTGCCGATCCCAAGGCGCCGCTCGCCGCCGTCGTCTTCAAGACCATCGCCGATCCGCACGTGGGCAAGCTCTCCCTCTTCCGCGTCTACTCCGGCACCTTCAAGGCAGACAGCCAGCTCTTCAACGCCACCCGCAGCAGCAAGGAGCGCGTGGGGCACGTGGGTTGGCTCCAGGGCAAGACGCAGAAGCAGGTCGAGTCCCTCGGTCCCGGCGAGATCGGGGTGGTGGCCAAGCTCAAGGACACGCTCACCGGCGACACCCTGTGCGACGAGGCCAATCCCGTGGTCCTCCCGGGCATCGCCTTCCCCGAGCCCGCCATCTCCTTCGCCATCCAGCCCAAGACGCGGGGCGACGAGGACAAGATCTCCACCGCGCTCCACCGGATGACGGAAGAGGATCCCACCGTCCACCATCACTTCGATCCCGAGACCAAGCAGCTCCTCGTCTCCGGCATGGGGCAGCTCCACGTAGAGACGGTGGTCGAGCGCATGAAGCGCAAGTACAACGTGGACGTGAGCGTGCTGCCCCCGCGCATTCCCTACAAGGAGACGGTCAAGGGACGCGCGGAGGTGCAGGGGAAGTACAAGAAGCAGACAGGCGGCCGGGGCCAGTACGGCGACGTGTGGCTCCGCGTGGAACCGCTCGCGCGCGGAGGCGGCTTCGAGTTCGTGGACGACATCTTCGGAGGCGCCGTCCCGCGCAACTTCATCCCCTCCGTGGAGAAGGGTGTGCGCGAGTGCATGAAGCGCGGCATCTTCGCGGGCTATCCCGTGGTCGATCTCAAGGTCACCCTCTACGACGGCTCCTACCACGACGTGGACTCGTCGGACATGGCCTTCCAGATCGCCGCCTCCATGGGGCTGCAGAAGGGCGTGGTGGATGCGCATCCCATTCTCCTCGAGCCCGTCATGAACATCGAGGTGACGGCGCCGTCCGACAATGCCGGCGACGTCATCGGCGACCTCAACGGCCGTCGCGGGCGCATCGTGGGCATGGAGCCCGTGGGTGAGGTGGTCTCGGTCCGGGCGCAGGCGCCCATGGCGGAGATGCTCACCTACGAGTCCTCGCTGCGCTCGATGACGGGCGGCCGCGGTGGCTACTCCATGGAGTTCTCGCACTACGAGGAAGTGCCGGCCCACCTCGCGGAAAGGATCGTGGCCGCGGCCAAGGCGGAGAAAGAGAAGGCCCATTAGCCCGTCGGGGAGCTTCGTCTCCCACATCGAGTGCACTGTGTGCGGCCGGCGCCACGAGGCCGGCCGCCTCCTCACCGTCTGCGAAGGCTGCGGCCAGATGCTGGCCGTGCGCTACGACCTGCCGAAGGTTGCGGCCGCCGTCACCAAGGACGACCTCCTCCGCCGCTCGCCCGGGATGTATCGCTTCCGCGAGCTCACGCCGCTCGATCCCGGCGAGGCGCCCATCACCCTCGGAGAAGGCGGTACGCCGCTGCTCCCGCTGCCCCGCCTCGCCGGCCACCTGGGCCTGCATCACCTCTGGGCGAAGGACGAAGGGCAGAATCCCACGGGCTCCTTCAAGGCGCGCGGGCTCGGGATGGCCCTGACCAAGGCGCGCACGCTCGGGGTCAAGGGCGCGATGATCCCGTCGGCGGGGAACGCGGGCGGCGCCGCCGCCGTCTACGGGGCGCGCGGTGGCATTCCGGTCGCGGTGGTCGTGCCGCGCGGCACTCCGGAGGCCGCGGTGGCCGAGGCGATCATGGCGGGGGCGCACGTCTTCACAGTTGACGGCTCCATCGCCACCGCGGGCAAGCTCATCGCCGGCATGTCGGCGGAGATCGGCTGGTTTGACCTCGCCACCCTGAAGGAGCCCTACCGTCTCGAGGGCAAGAAGACCATGGGGCTCGAGCTCGCCGAGCAGCTCGGCTGGGACACGCCGGACGTCCTCATGTATCCCACGGGCGGGGGCACCGGCCTCGTGGGGATCTGGAAGGCCTTCGAGGAGCTGGCCGCGCTGGGATGGATCAAGGCGGCGCAGCCGCGCTTCATCGCGGTGCAGGCGGAAGGCTGCGCCCCTCTCGTCAAGGCGTGGGAGGACAAGGCCGAGACCACCACCCTCTGGGAGAATCCCGTCACCGACGCCCCGGGGTTGCGCGTGCCCGGGCCCTTCGCCGGCCGCCAGATGCTGCGCATCATGCGCGAGACGGGCGGCCATCCCCACGCGGTGAGGGAAGGCGCCATCGTCGAGGCGCAGCGCCTCCTCGCGCGGCTCGAGGGCATCTGGACGGGGCCGGAGGCGGCGGCCGCCCTCGCCGCGCTCTGCCAGATGAAAGAGGCGGGAGAGGTCGAGGCGGGCCACCGGGTGGTCATGATCCTCACGGGGGCGGGCATCAAGAACTCCCCGCCTCCGCTGCCTCCGCCCACGCATCTCGAGGGAGATCCCGCGCGCGTGCTCGCGGCGGTGCGCCAGGTGATCGGACGCTGACCTCCCTGCTGTCCTTCGACGTCTACGGCACCCTGATCGACACGCCGGGCAGCACCGCGGCGGCGTTCCGGTTCATCCTCGCCGACGCGGGCGCCTCGCACGTGGATCCGGGCGCGTTCTGGGAGCACTGGGAGGAGCGGAACATCGCCCACTACCGCGAGCCGTACCGCTCCTACAAGGAGATCTGCCGCCTCTCCCTCGACGAGACCTTCCGGCGTTTCGGCGTCACGGGCGCCGACGGCGGCCTCATCCAGCGCTACTTCGACGCGTTCCCCCGCTTCACGCTCTACCCGGACGTGGCGCCGACCCTCGACACGCTCTCTTCGCGTCACCGGCTCGCCGTCGTGTCCAACATCGACGACGACCTCCTCGCCGTCACCCCGCTCGGGCGCACCTTCGACCTCGTGTGCACGGCGGAGCGGGCGCGCGGCTACAAGCCCGACGGGCGGCTCTTCCGCTATCTCATCGACCGCGCGGGCGTCGCCGTCGGCGAGATCTTCCACTCCGGGCAGTCGCAGTTCACGGACATGGTGGGCGGCAAGCCCCTCGGCCTGACCATCGCCTGGATCAATCGCCGCGGCCTCCGGCTGCATCCGAGCGTGCCGCGCCCCGACTTCGTGCTTTCGGGCCTGGCGCCGCTGGTGCCGCTCCTCGCCGCCGCGTGATGATCAGACGGGTGCCGATGAAGCCGCGGGCGCGCGATGCCATGACGATGACGCGCCGGCGCTTCCTTCGCTCCGCATCCGTGGGCCTCGGCCTGGCCGGCGGTCTCGCCGCCTGCGCCAGCACCATCAAGGGCGACATCGCGCCCAAGACCGGCCGTCGCGTGGTGGTGATCGGGGGCGGATGGGGTGGAGCGACGGCCGCGCGCTATGTGCGCATGGCCGATCCCTCCATCGAGGTCGTCCTCCTCGAGCCCAACCGGGATTTCGTGTCTTGTCCCTTCAGCAACCTCGTGCTGAGCGGGCTGCGCACCATCGACAGCCTCACCCGCTCCTACGACGGGCTCCGGAGCCGCGGCATCCGCATCATCAACGAGGCGGCCACCGCCATCGAGCCCGACGCGAAGCGCGTGCGCATCGGGGAAGGCTATCTCGCCTACGACCGGCTCGTGGTCTCTCCCGGCATCGACTTCCAATGGGACCAGATCGAGGGGCTGCCCGCGGCCCGGGACACCGTGCTCCACGCCTGGAAGGCGGGGCTGCAGACGGTGGAGCTGGCGCGGCAGATCCAGTCCATGCCCGACGGCGGCGTGTTCGTCCTCACCGTGCCTCCCGTGGCCTACCGCTGCCCGCCCGGACCCTACGAGCGCGTGTGCCAGGTCGCGTGGTACCTCAACAAGAACAAGCCGAAGAGCAAGCTCATCGTGCTCGACGCCAACCAGAACATCGTGTCGAAGACCGCGCTCTTCCGCACGGCTTGGCAGGCCTATCCGAACATCGACTACCGCGCCTCCAACAAGGTGATCGCCCTCGACACGAGCACGAAGGAAGTGCGTACGGAGTTCGACCGCGTGAAGTACGACGTGCTCAACCTCATCCCGCCCCAGCGCGCGGGCGCCATCGCGGTGCAGGCGGACCTCGTCGGCGCCGACAAGCGATGGTGCGAGGTGGACCACGTCACCTACGAGTCGGTGAAGCAGAAGGAGATCCACGTGGTGGGCGACGCCACCATCGGGCTGCCCGTGCCCAAGTCGGGCAACGTGGCCAACGCCATGGGCAAGGCGGCCGCGCTCGCCATCGTGAGCCTCCTCAACGGCCAGCCCGTGCCCCTCATGCCCCCCGGCAACACCTGCTACAGCTGGGTCAGCGACCGCGAGGCCATCGCCGTAGTCAACTCGTACAAGATCGAGAACGGCAAGGTGGTGCAGATCGAGCAGAAGCTGACGCCGGCCCAGAGCGTGTCCGTCGCTCAGCGCGCCGAGGGCTGGCGGCTGAGCATCTGGTCGGACGTGCTCTCGTGATCATCGCGCGCGGCAGCGTCGCCCCCGCGATCGCCGTTCTCGTGCTCTTCGCCGTGGCGAAAGAAGCGCGCGCGGCGGGCCCCCTCGACAATCCGGGCTTCGCCAAGGTCATCACGTGCTCCGCCTGCCACGGCCAGAGCGGCAACAGCCGGTCGAACATGATGCCGATCATCGCGGGCCTCGATCCCGTGTACTTCAAGAAGCAGATCGAGAGCTACGCCACGGGGAAGCGCTCCTCGCCCGAGATGGAGCCCTACGCGAAGGAGATCCAGTTCCTCGGTCTCGATCAGATCGCCGCGTACTTCGCCTCCCAGAAGCGCGAGCCCACGCCCATCCGCGGAACGGCCGACGCGATCGCCAAGGGCAAGGTGGCGGCCGCTCCCTGCGCGGTCTGCCATGGCCAGAACGGCGCCGGCGATCCCGCCCGCGTCATCCCCGGGCTGGCCGGCCAGGCGCCGGGCTATCTCGCCCAGCAGATGCTGCTGTTCAAGCAGGACACGCGGGAGCCGGCCGATCAGCTCCTCGCCGCCAAGAGGGCGGTGATGCGAGTCATTCCCGACAGCCAGTTCGCCGAGCTCGCCGCCTACTACGGCAGCCTCCGCTAACATCGCCGGCCGTCCGGTGATCCGTGGCAGAATCTCGCGGGAGGCATTCTCCGACTCGTGCTCGAGTGGCTCTGGCTGATTCCCGCCGGCTTCCTGATCGGCGCTTACGGTACTCTCATCGGAGCAGGCGGGGGCTTCATCCTTGTCCCTCTCCTCCTCCTCGTCTATCCGCGCGAGAGCCCGGACACTATCGCGAGCATCTCGCTGGCCGTGGTGTTCTTCAACGCGCTCTCCGGCACCATCGCCTACGCCCGCCTCAAACGCGTGGACTACGGCTCCGGCCTCATCCTCTCCGCGGCCACCGTGCCCGGGGCCATCCTCGGCGCCCTCACCACGGGCCACATCGCCCGCCGCCCCTTCGACTTCATGGTTGGCCTCCTCCTCGTGGGCATCTCGGGCTTCCTCCTGATGCGGCCGCGCACCGAGGCCAGCGCGTACCACGGGCGCTTCCGCTTCGCCCGGCGCATGGTCGACCGGGGCGGGACGTCGCACGAGTGGAGCTACAACTACGTGATAGCCATCGTCCTCAGCATCTTCATCGGATTCCTCTCGAGCCTCCTTGGCATCGGGGGTGGCTTCATCCACGTGCCCGTCATGATCAATTTCCTCAACTTCCCCGTGCACGTGGCCTCCGCCACCTCGCACTTCACCCTCACCGTGATGAGCTGCGTGGGCTCTGTCGTGCATCTGGTCACGGGTACCCTCGCCGGGACTTACCAGCGCGTGATCCCGCTCGCCATCGGCGTCATCCTTGGCGCGCAGGTGGGTGCCCGGCTGGCCCAGCGCATCCACGGCCGTTGGATCATTCGCTGCCTCGTCATCGCGCTGGCCTTCGTGGGCCTCCGGCTGATCATCAAAGCGCTATAGCGGGAACTCGAACCGGGCTATCATCGGAACCCGCATGCGCCGCCGTTCGAGCTGAGCCGGGGCGGTCCCGGCGAGGCGAGGGCTGAACAAGAGATGGACCGCGAGATGGCCTGACCCGCATGCGCTACGGCTTCGTGATCGATCCGCCGTTCGAGCTGAGCCGGGGCGGCCCTGGCGAGGCGAGGGCTGAACAAGAGATGGACCGCGAGATGGCCTGACCCGTATGCGCTACGGCTTCGTGATCGATTCGCCGTTCGAGCTGAGCCGGGGCGGCCCTGGCAAGGCGAGGGCTAAGCAAGAGATTGACCCTGAGATGGCCTGACCCGCATGCGCTACGGATTCGTGATTGACCAGCGCCGCTGTATCGGCTGCCATGCCTGCACGGTCGCCTGCAAGGAGGAGAACCAGGTCCCCCTCGGGGTGAACCGCACGTGGGTCAAGTACATCGAGAAGGGCACCTTCCCCGACACGCGGCGCTACTTCTCCGTGATGCGCTGCAATCACTGCGACAACGCCCCCTGCGTCACCATCTGTCCCACCGTGGCGCTCTACCGGCGCCCGGACGGCATCGTGGACTTCGACGGCGACCGCTGCATCGGCTGCAAGTCGTGCATGCAGGCCTGTCCGTACGACGCGCTCTACATCGATCCGGACACGCAGACGGCGGCCAAGTGTCACTACTGCGCGCATCGCGTCGAGGTCGGACTCGAGCCCGCCTGCGTGATCGTCTGCCCCGTGCAGGCCATCGTGCCCGGCGACCTCGACGACCCCGGCTCGAAGATCGCCCGCCTGGTCGCCTCGCAGCAGACGTCGGTGAGAAAGCCGGAGCAGGGGACCCAGCCCAAGCTGTTCTACCTGGGCGCCGAAGAGGCCGCACTCACCCCCGCCATGCAGGAGCGGGGGAGCAGCTATCTCTTCTCGGAGAGCAGCGGCATTCCCGTGCCGGGACGCCCCAATGTCGCCCGCGCCGTCACGCCCGCGGGCAACGAGGGTGTCGACCTCCTGCGCATGGCGCGCACGGTCTACGACGTGGCGCACCCGGAGCGGCCGTGGGGGTGGAAGGTCTCCACCTATCTCTGGACGAAGTCCATCGCCGCCGGCGTGCTGATGGTGGCCGCGCTGGCGACCATGGGTGGCCTGACCGCGGCGGGACCGGTGGCCTCGCTGGTGGCGCCCGTGCTCAGCCTGATCTTCCTCGCCCTGACCACGGCGCTCCTCGTCCTCGATCTCAAGCGGCCGGAGCGCTTCCTCTCCCTCCTGTTCAAGCCGAACCGGCGCTCGTGGCTCGTGTGGGGCGGCTACATCCTCATGGCGCACGGCCTCTTCGCCGTGCTGTGGCTCCTCGAAGGCCTGCGACGAGACTCGGACGCCCTCGTCGTGCTCGGACCGCCGCTGGTGCTGTTGATGGCGGCGTCGGCGGGCTACAGCGCCTTCCTCTTCGGCCAGGCCGAGGGACGCGACTTCTGGCAGAGTCCCCTCGTGCTGCCGCACCTGCTTCTTAGCGCGGCCACCGCGGGCTCGGCCATCCTCCTGCTCGCCGCGGTCTTCCTCACCGGCGACGCGCGAGCGGCCCTGGGACTCTCCAGCGTCCTCTGGCTCCTCCTGGTGGCGGGCGCCCTCGTGCTCTTCGCGGAGACCTTCACCACGCACGGGAGCCACGACGCCGCCCGGGCCGCGCGCCTGCTCACACGCGGGGTCTATCGCGGCCGCTTCTGGTGGGGCGTGGTGGGGGCGGGGACCATCGTGCCCATCCTGCTCCTCACGGGCCCGTTCTTTCCGGGGGGCGCGGTCCTCGCCGCCGTCCTGGCCCTGGGCGGCCTCTGGCTCTGGGAGGACCTCTGGGTGCGCGCGGGACAGGCGCTGCCGCTATCGTGAGAACGCCATGACGGATCTCGCGGCCGGCTCCACGGCGGAGCCGCTCCACCCGCACGCGCGCGACCTCGATCCGCCCGCGAGCGGTCTCAATCGCTATCCTCCCGTCGAGCGCTGGAACGACTGGGAGGAGCTCGACTCCCGGGCCTGGCCCCGCCGCGTCTCCCGGCACTACAGCCTCGTGCCGACCATCTGCTTCAACTGCGAAGCCGCGTGCGGGCTCCTCGCCTACGTGGACAAGCAGACCCTCAAGATCCAGAAGTTCGAGGGCAATCCGGAGCACCCGGGCAGCCGCGGGCGCAACTGCGCCAAGGGGCCCGCCACCTTGAACCAGGTGCAAGATCCCGAGCGCATCCTCTATCCGCTCCGCCGCGCGGGCGCGCGGGGAGGCGGCGAGTGGGAGCGGGTCACCTGGGACGAGGTCCTGGACGACATCGGGGGCCGCATCCGTGCCGCCCTCGTGGAGGGACGGCAGAAGGAGATCATGTACCACCTGGGCCGTCCCGGGCACGAGCTCGTCTATCTCCAGCGCGTCTTCCACGCCTGGGGCATCGACGGCCACAACAGCCATACCAATGTGTGCTCCGCCTCGGCACGCGCGGGCTACGCCTTCTGGCACGGCTTCGATCGCCCCTCGCCGGACCACGGCCGCGCGCGCTTCATCCTCCTGCTGTCCTCTCACTTGGAGGCGGGCCACTACTTCAACCCGCACGCCCAGCGCATCATCGAGGGCAAGATGGCGGGGGCCAAGGTGTGCGTGGTCGACACGCGCCTCAGCAACACCGCCTCCATGGCGGACTACTGGCTGTCTCCGTGGCCGGGCACGGAAGCCGCCCTCCTCCTCGCCTTCGCGCACGTGCTCCTCCGCGACGGCACGTGGGACCGCGAGTTTGTCCGGCGCTGGGTCAACTGGCAGGAGTACCTGATCCACGAGCGGCCGGGCACCCCCGTGCGCTTCGAGGAGTTCGAGCGCGCCCTCGGCGAGATCTACGCGTCGTACACGCCGGCCTTCGCAGAGCGGGAAACCGGCGTGCCCGCCGCCCGCATCGAGGAGGTGGCGCGCGAGATCGGTCGCGCGGGTGGCGCGCTGTCGACCCACGTGTGGCGCAACGCGGCCGCGGGCAATCTCTTCGGCTGGGAAGTCGCGCGCGCCCTCGAGCTGGTGGTGGTGCTCATGGGCGCGGTGGCCTCGCCCGGCGGCACCGCGCCCAGCGCGTGGAACAAGGCGGTGCCCGCGCCGCCCATGATGCCGCCGCCCGCCAAGGTGTGGAGCGAGCTCCTCATGCCGCGGGAGTATCCGCTCGCCTTCTTCGAAATGAGCTTCCTCCTCCCGCACTTCCTCAAGGAAGGCCGGGGCAAGCTCGCCATGTACTTCACGCGGGTCTATAACCCCGTGTGGACCAACCCCGACGGCATGTCGTGGGTGGAGATGCTCACCGACGAGGCGAAGGTGGAGCGGCACGCCTGCCTCACGCCGATCTGGAGCGAGACGGCCTGGTTCGCCGACTACGTGCTGCCCATGGGCCACGCCTCCGAGCGCCACGACCTCATGAGCCAGGAGACGCACGCTGCGCGCTGGATCGGCTTCCGCCAGCCCGTGCTCCGCGTCGCCCTCGAGCGCCAGGGACGCACCTTCGATCTCACCTGGCAGGCGCACGAGGCGGCGGGGCTGGGGCAGGTGTGGGAAGAGGACGAGTTCTGGATCGAGCTCTCGTGGCGCATCGATCCCGACGGCTCCCTCGGCATCCGGAAGTACTTCGAGTCGCCCTATCGCCCAGGCGAGAAGCTCAGGATCGAAGAGCTCTACCGCTGGATCTTCGAGCACAGCGTGCCCGGTCTCCCCGAGGCGGCGGCCAAGCAGGGGCTGACCGCGCTCGAGTACATGCGCCGCTACGGGGCCTTTCTCCTGGAGGATCACGTCTATCGCACCCACGAGTCTCCGATCGCCGCGGCCGAGCGCGAGGGCGCCGCGGTGGATCCGGTCACCCGCGTGGCCGAGAAGAACAGCGCGGTGGTGGGCGTGGAGGTGGACGGGACAGTGCGCGCAGGGTTCCCCACGCCCTCACGCAAGCTCGAGTTCTACTCCAAGACGCTCAAGGACTGGAAGTGGCCGGAGCACGCGGTGCCGAGCTACGGCCGCAGTCACGTGCACTGGTCGGCCATCGACCGGGCCAAGGGCGAGATGCTCCTCCTCCCGACCTTCCGCCTGCCCACGCTGATCCACTCGCGCTCCGGCAACGCGAAATGGCTCTACGAGATCTCGCACAAGAATCCCCTCTGGTTGCATCCGGACGACGCCCGCCGGCTCGGCGTCGCCACCGGCGATCTCCTCCGCGTGGAGACGGAGATCGGCCACTTCGTCGACAAGGTCTGGGTCACCGAGTCCATCCGGCCCGGCGTGGTCGCCTGCTCGCATCACCTGGGGCGCTGGCGTCTTCGCGAGGAGACGGGAGGTGAGCGCTGGTCCACCGCGCTCGTGGACATGCAGCATCTCGACGACGGGCGCTGGCGGCTCCGCCACCTCCACGGCGTCACGCCATTCGCCAGCTCCGACCCCGACTCGGCGCGCGTCTGGTGGGAGGACCCGGGCGTGCACCAGAACCTGACCTTCCCCGTGCATCCGGATCCGGTGAGCGGCCAGCACTGCTGGCATCAGAAGGTCCGCGTGGCGCGCCCCCAGGAGGGCGACCGCTACGGCGACGTGGTTGTCGACACCAAGCGGTCGCACGAGGTGTATCGGCAGTGGCTCGCCATGACCCGGCCGGCCCCGGGCCCGGGCGGGCTCCGGCGCCCGCTGTGGCTGCCGCGCGCCTTCAAGCCCGACACGTCCACCTATCGCCTCGATCCCTGACGCTTGGCCCCGGTGCCGGGGCGCGGCATGATGGAGCCATGCGCGCGCGGGTGCTGACCCGACGATCACTCCTGAGCGGCGCTCGGTGGCACGGAAGGCGAAGTCGAGAGCCGCGGCCTCACGCCCGTGGTCCTCCTCGACAGCGAGGGCGTGGTTGCCCAGCTCTACCGCGTCCGCTCCACGCCCACCGCCTTTCTCATCGGGCGCGACCACAAGCTGGTCGGGCGCGTGCTCGGTACCCGCGGCTGGGACGAGGGGCCGACCCGCCAGCTCATCGAGTACCTGCTCAAGGCGTCCTAAGTCCCGCCGCGCGTTGCACCGGGTCCCGGCCCGGCGCTATAGTCTCGCCCGGAGCGCGCCATCGACATCCTCGAAACCGACCTCCTGATCCTGGGCGCAGGCGGCGCCGGACTCTGTGCGGCTCTGCACGCTGCCGATCGCTCGCCCCACCTCTCGGTGACCGTGGTCGTGAAGGGATTGCTGGGGCGTGCCGGCTGCACCCGCATGGTCCAGGGCGGCTACAACGCCGTGCTTGGCGAGCCCGACTCCATCGACGCCCACTTCCTCGACACGCTGGCGGGTGGTGGCGGGATCAACGACCAGGAGCTGGTGTGGACGCTTGTCACCGAGGCGCCGGGCCGCGTGCTGGAGCTGGAAAGCCGCTACGGGTGCTTTTTCGACCGGCATCCCGACGGGCGCATCCACCAGAAGCCCTTCGCCGGCCAGACGCACGACCGCACCATCCACAAGGGCGATCTCACGGGCATCGAGATCATGAACCGGCTCACCGAGCAGGTGTGGATCCGCCCCTCCATCCGCGCCCTCGAGGAGCACCGCGCGGTGGAGCTCCTGCTGGACGGGGCAGGACGGGTGGGGGGTGCGTTCGTGCTCGACATCCGCCGGGGCGCCTTCACTGCGGTGCGAAGCCGGGCCACCCTCCTCGCCATGGGCGGGGGTCCGACCATGTACAAGGTCATCGCCTGCTCCGCCGACAAGGCCGCGGACGGCATCGCGCTCGCACTCCACGTGGGCGCTCCCCTCAAGGATATGGAGATGGTGCAGTTCCATCCCACCGGCCTCGTGGTGCCGAACTCGCTGATGACGGGCGCCCTGCTCGAGGAAGGGTTGCGGGGCGCGGGGGGCAAGCTCCTCAATGGCAAGGGGGAGCGCTTCATGGCGAACTACGATCCCGGCCGCATGGAGCGCTCCACGCGGGATCTCGTCGCCCGCGCCTGCTTCACGGAGGTGCAAGAAGGCCGAGGCGGCCCACACGGCGGTGTCTGGATCGACGTCTCGCATCTTGGCGCGAAGACGGTCGAGGCCAATTTCCGCGGCATGGTGCGTCGTTGCCGGGATTTCGGGCGTGACCTCGCCCGGGAGCCCGTGGAGGTGGGCCCGACCGCCCACTTCATGATGGGCGGGGTGGTGATCGATCCTACCTGCCGCACCGCCGTAGAGGGACTCTTCGTCGCGGGTGAGGACGCGGGGGGTGTTCACGGCGCCAACCGCCTCGGCGGCAACGGCGTCGCCGACTCCACGGTGTTCGGCGGCATCGCGGGAGACGTGATGGCGGACTGGGTCGCGGGCCGTGCGATGCCCCGCCTCGTCGCCTCGCTCCTCGACGCAGCGGAGGAACGCTTCACCGCGCCGCTCGACCGCCGCGACGGCGAGAATCTCTATGCCCTCCAGCAGCAGCTCCGCGAGGTGATGTGGGAGCACGTGGGACTGATCCGTCACGCTTCGGGGCTCAAGAGCGCGCTCCGGGACATCGAGGACATCGGCCAGCGCGCGTCGGCGGCGTCGGTGCCGGGCGGGGCCGCCTTCAACCTCGCCTGGCAGGACTGGATGAATCTCCAAAACCAGGTCACGGCCGCCTGGCTCATCGCCCGGAGCGCGCTCGAGCGCGAGGAGAGCCGAGGGGCGCACTTCCGGCGTGATCATCCCGGCCCGGGCCCGGAGCTCTACAACGTCCTCGTCGCTTCGGACGAGACGGCGGGTCTCCGGGTGTGGACCGAGCCAGTGCGCCTCACGAGATGCTCGCCCGCCCCCCAGGACGAGCATGCGGACGTGGAAGTCGGCGACTAGCCCATGCGCGACCGGAAGACGCTGAGGCGCCGGATGGGCTCGGCCGAGGCCTGGCGCGACACCAAGGCCGGCATGTGGGCCTGGCTCCTCCAGCGCGTGGCGGCGGTGGGACTCCTCGGCGTCATCGTGATGCACCTCAAGAATCCGTTCATGCGCCCCGTGCAGGCTACGCTGCTCGGCCTCGTGCTGCTCCATGGCGTGCTCGGCATCCGGTCCATCCTCTTGGACTTCGGACTGCCTGCCCGCTGGCACCGGCTCCTCTTCCTGCTCGCTCTCCTGGTCGGGCTCGCAGCCTTCGCGCTCTTCTGGAAGTGGCGATGGTACTGAAGGTCTTCCGCTGGGGCCCGGGCACGCGCGAGCGCCTGCAGAAGTACTGGGTGCGGGCGCGCCAGGGCATGACCGTGCTGGACGCCCTCGTCGAGGTGCAGCGCGGCTCCGATCCCACGCTGGCCTTCCGCTACGCCTGCCGGGTCGGCATGTGCGGTTCCTGCGCCATGGTCATCAACGGCCGCGAGCGCTGGGCTTGTCGCACGCTGCTCTCGGGTCTCCCGCGCGGCGCGGTGACCGTGCGCCCGCTCTACAACTTCCCGCTGATCCGCGACCTCGTGGTCGACATGGCGCCCATCAAGAGCACGATGCTCGCCACGAAGGCGGTGTTCGTGCCGGTGCGGCGCGCGGGGGAGGAGGCGAGCTTCGCGGCCATCGGCTCGGGGACGCGGGAGCGCCGGGCCATCGACGCCGCCGTGGAGTGCATCGGCTGCGGCATGTGCGTTTCCGCCTGCACCATGGTCGGGCACGACGCGCGCTTTCCCGGCCCCGCCGCGCTCAATCGCGTGTTCACGCTGCAGCGGGACAGTCGCGACGCCGCCCACGCCGAGCGCGGTGAGGCGCTGCTCTCCGAGGACGTGCTCGCCCGCTGCCACGGCCAGGCCAACTGCACCGCGGTCTGCCCCATGCAACTCTCGCCGACGGACTCCATCCTGGCCCTTCGCCGGCGGGCCGTCCTGCGTCTCTTCGGCTTTCCCCAGCGCTGAAGGGGGTCCGGGGCCGCGTTCCCTTGACCTCCCGGAGGCGCTATGTTAGCGTTTCGTTTGGATTTCACCCGTCGCCTCCTGCCCTGATGGGTGGGAGGCGATACGTCTGTGTAGGGTCGTCATTCCGGAGACTTGGCGGTCAGGGAGGCCCACCATGGCGGTAGATCAAATCAAGCGTTTGTACGAATCCATGCCTGCCAAGCTCGACCGGGCGCGCAAGCGCTTCGGTCGGCCTCTCACCCTCGCCGAGAAGATCCTCGTTTCCCACGCCGACAACTTCGACACCCAAGAATGGAGCCGCGGCAAGGGGCAGCTTCGCCTGCGTGTCGACCGCGTGGCGCTCCAGGACGCCACGGGCCAGATGGCGCTGCTCCAGTTCATGCAGGCGGGGAAGAAGCAGGTGGCGGTGCCCAGCACGGTGCACTGCGATCACCTGATCCGCGCCCAGAGCGGCGCCTCGGAGGACATGCAGCGCGCGGTTACCGAGAACAACGAGGTGTACAGCTTCCTCCACTCCGCCTCGCGCAAGTACGGCATCGGCTTCTGGAAGCCGGGGGCAGGGATCATCCACCAGGTCGTCCTCGAGAACTACGCCTTCCCCGGCGGTCTCATGATCGGCGCCGACTCCCACACCCCCAACGCGGGCGGCCTCGGCATGGTCGCCATCGGCGTGGGCGGTGCGGACTGCGGCGAGGCCATGGCTGGCCTCGCATGGGAAGTACTCGATCCCAAGCTCATCGGCGTCCGCCTCACCGGCAAGCTCTCGGGCTGGACCTCGGCCAAGGACGTGATCACGTATCTGCTCGGCGTCCTCACCGTGAAGGGCGGCACCAACAAGATCGTGGAGTACTTCGGCCCCGGCGCGGAGTCGATCAGCGCCACCGGCAAGGGCACCATCTGCAACATGGGCGCGGAGCTGGGCGCCACGACGTCGCTCTTCCACTTCGACCACCGGATGGTCACCTATCTCGCGGCCACCGACCGCGCGGACATCGCCAAGCTCGCGGAGCAGCATCGGGAGCATCTGGTCGCCGACCCCGAGGTGCTGGCCGATCCGAAGAAGTACTACGACGAGATCGTGGAGATCGACCTCTCCGAGCTCGAGCCGCACATCGTGGGCCCGCACTCTCCCGACCGCGCCCGGCCCATCTCCAAGCTCGCCGCCGAGGTCAAGAAAGAAGGATGGCCGGCCCAGATCAAGGCCGCCCTCATCGGCTCCTGCACCAACTCCTCCTACGAGGACATGAAGCGGGCGGCGCATGTGGCCATGCAGGCGCTCAAGGCCGGGCTCAAGGCCAGGACGCCCTTCCTCGTCACCCCGGGCTCCGAGCGGATCTACCAGACCATCAAGCGCGACGGCATCATGGAGACCTTCGAGAAGATCGGGGGCACCGTGCTCGCCAACGCGTGCGGGCCGTGCATCGGGCAGTGGAAGCGCTCGGACGTGGGCAAGGAGGAGAGCAACACCATCGTCTCTTCCTTCAACCGCAACTTCCCCGGCCGGAACGACGGCAGCGCGGCCACCCTGTCCTTCCTCACCAGCCCCGAGATCGTGACCGCCCTCGTCTTCGGCGGCACGCTCGAGTTCGATCCCGTGCACGGGACGATTCCCGGCCCCGACGGCAGGGCCTTCCGCTTCACGCCGCCGGAGTCCGAGGAGCTGCCCGCCCAGGGCTTCGCGCGGGGCGCGGAAGGCTTCGAGGCGCCCGCCGCCGACGGCGACACCGTCCAGGTCATCGTCTCGCCGACGAGCGAGCGCATCCAGCTCCTCCAGCCCTTCCCGCGCTGGGACGGCAAGGACTTCACGGAGCTGCCCGTGCTCGTCAAGACCAAGGGCAAGACGACCACCGACCACATCTCCCCCGCGGGCACGTGGCTGCTCGTGCGCGGCCATCTCGACAAGATCAGCGACAACATGTTCCTCGGCGCCAACAACGCCTTCACGGGCGAGGTGGGCAAGGGGACCAATCCCGTCACGGGCGAGAAGAGCCAGAACTTCTCGAAGATCGCCCGCGAGCTCAAGGCCCGGGGCACGGCGTGGGCGGTGGTGGGCGACGAGAATTACGGCGAGGGCTCGAGCCGCGAGCACGCGGCCATGTCCCCGCGCTACCTCGGCGGCAAGATGGTCATCGTGCGGAGCTTCGCGCGCATCCACGAGACCAACCTCAAGAAGCAGGGCATCCTCCCCCTGACCTTCTCCAAGCCCTCCGACTACGATCTCGTGGAGCAGGGGGATCACCTGAGCGTGTCCGGGCTCTCCCAGCTCACCCCGGGCAAGACCGTGACCGTGGTCATCACCAAGGCCGGGGGCAAGACCGTCTCCATCCAGTGCCTGCACACGCTCACCGACGAGCAGATCGGGTGGTTCAAGGCGGGCTC
>JBKOVG010000191.1:0-34454 GCA_046723845.1 Candidatus Methylomirabilota bacterium
GTTGAAGGCTTCACCTCGGAGGGCGCCGGCGCGGGAGCGGCCGGTGGCGTGCTCACTGGAGGAGGAGCCTGCCCGCTCACCTTCGCTTGCGGTCGCATCGGCGGCCCGGGGGTGGGCTCGAGCCAGTTGAGGAGGTACGGCAGGGAGACCACGACGACGATGGCCAGCACCGTGAGGACGAGGAGCGCACGAAACCACCCCGCGGAGAAGATGCTCCGCCGGCCTATCTCGTCCTGCTCGTCCTCTTCAATAAACTCTTCGGGATCCTTGTCCGTCGGCATGGGCCCTCGCGGGTACTGACATCCAAACCCGCGCCATGTTAGCACAGAGCCGCGGGTGCACCAATCGTTTTGGCTAGGGGTTCTGCCTACTTAGGCGAGTTTCGCTCAGGGTCTCTGCCGGGTCTCGCGCTGGCTGGGGCGAGGCCCGCCCGACCCCTTCCGCTTGGCGGGTGCCCGCCGCACGAGCAGACGGATGGGCGATCCGGCGAAGCCGGCGGCGTGGCGGAGCGAGTTGATCAGGTAGCGCTCGAAGGAGAAGTGGAGCTTGCCCGTCCAGTTCACCTTGACGGCGAAGGTCGGTGGCGACACCGCAACCTGCTGCACGCTCTGGATGCGCAGGGGCATGCCGCCGGAGGTGATCGGCCGCCGCTCGACGGCCTGGCGGAAGATCGTGATGAGATCCCCGGAGGGCAGCCGCTTGCGCGCCTCCGCCGCCACGTGGTCCACGGTGTCGAAGAGATCGCGCAGGCCGAGCTTGGTCACCGCGGAGGTGAAGCACACCGGCGCGTAGTCGAGGAAGGGCAGCCGCTCGTGGATCTGCGCGGTCACGTCGGCGCGGCCCACGAGCCCGGGCGGCACGAGGTCCCACTTGTTCACGGCGAGCACGATGGCGCGCCCGGCGTCGTGCGCGTAGCCCGCGATGTGGGCGTCCTGGGCCGTCACGCCTTCGGAGGCGTCGAGCACGAGCACCGCCACGTCGCAGCGCTCCAGGCTCTTGAGGGCCATGACCACCGCGAGCTTCTCGAGGGTTTCCGACACACGCCCCTTGCGGCGGATGCCTGCGGTGTCGATGAGCAGGTAGGGCCGGTCGCGGAAGGTCAGTGGAGTGTCTACGGCATCGCGCGTGGTGCCCGGCGCGTCGTGCACGAGCACGCGCTCCTCCCCGAGCACGGCGTTGACCAGCGAGGACTTGCCCACGTTGGGCCGGCCGATGATGGCCACGCGCGTCCCCTCGGCCTTCGTGTCGATCACCGGCGCGGGAGCGAGGCCGCGCGCCGCCTCCAGCAGCTCGGCCACCCCGCGGCCGTGCTCGGCGGAGAGATCGAGGACGGTGGGAAAGCCCAGGCGGTAGAAGTCTGCGCCCAGTGCCTCCTGGCCCGCGCCGTCGATCTTGTTCACGGCCACGAGCACGGGCCGCTGGCTGCGGCGGAGGATGCGCGCGATCTCCTCGTCGAGCGAGGTCAGGCCCGCGCGCCCGTCGACCACGAAGACCACGAGGTCGGCCTCGTCGATGGCCGTCATCACCTGGTCCCGGACGGAGGCGATCAGGTTCGACTCCGTGCCGGGATCGAAGCCGCCGGTATCCACCACGGTCGCCTGCCAGCGTTCGAAAGTGGTGGTGCCGTACAGGCGATCGCGCGTCACCCCCGGCACGTCGTGCACGATGGAGCGGCGGCGGCCGACCAAGCGGTTGAAGAGGGTGGACTTGCCGACGTTGGGCCGACCCACCAGCGCGATGATCGGGCGAATCATGAGTGATGCAGCCCGCTCAGCGGCCGAGGAGGGCGGTGACAAGAGCCCCCGCCGACGGCTCCACCGCGCGCACGGGTACGCCGAGGCAGGCGCTGACGTCCTCGAGGGCGAGATCGTCGAGGAACACACCCGCCTTCTCGCTCAGCGCGACGTGTGGCACGAGCACCTCGTCGCCGAGCGCGCAGCCCGCGAGCTGCGACTGGATGTCCTGCCCGGTGAGCAGGCCCGCCACGCCGATCCCGTGGCCGAACCAGTCGTTGGCCACCGGCGCCACCGAGATCGCGAGATTGTCCGTGGGTACGCCGTCGAGGAGGGCGCGCATGCGCGGAGCGAAGAGGGTGCCCGTCACCACCGTCACGTGACGCTTCCATGGGAGCGGCCGGGCGAGTCGGCGGCGGGCCGCGGCGAAGCCGTCGGAGAAGCGGCGCACGAGGCCCACGCCGTCCTCGATGACGGGGAAGCCCTCGTAAGAGCCGGCGGGAGGCAGCGGGAGGCCCGCGTGGAGGTAGACCTCGTCAGAGGCCCACACGAAGCGCGTGCCCAGCGTGCCGAGGAGCTCGCGCTGCCAGCCCGCGATGGCGGCGACCAGCCCGCGCGCCTCCTCCGCGGTGTGGGTGCGGAGCTGCGGCAACCGCTCGCGGTGGCGCGTGAGCCCCACGGGCACCACGGCCACCGTGGCCACCCCGGGATGCAGATGCGCGAGCTCGCGCACGGAGCGCTCGAGGGCCGCGCCGTCGTTCCACTCCGGCACGAGGACGATCTGCGCGTGCATGACGATGCCCGCCTTGGCCAGCCGCTCCATGATGGGCAGGAGCTCGCGGCGCACGCGGGGCTGGCCGAGGAGGCGGTGACGCAGCTCGGGATCGGTGGCGTGCACGGAGACGTAGAGGGGCGAGAGCCGTTGTGCCTCGATGCGCGTGAGCTCGTGCTCCTCGAGATCGGTGAGGGTGATGTAGTTGCCGTGGAGGAAGGAGAGGCGGAAGTCGTCGTCCTTGACGTAGAGGCTCCGGCGCATGCCGCGCGGCAGCTGATGGATGAAGCAGAACACGCACTTGTTGCTGCACGTGTCGATCTCCCCCGGGCGCGGCGCCTCGAGCTCGAGGCCGAGGTCAGGCCCCGTCCGCCGGAGCACCGCCGCGCGCTTCCGGCCGTCGCGCTCCAGGGAGAGGCGGAGCCGCTCCTGGCCCGCGTGGAAGTGGAAGTCGATGACGTCGCGCAGGGCCTGGCCGTTCATGGCCACGATGCGGTCACCGGGACGGAGGGCGGCGCGGGCGGCCGGCGAGCGCTCCCGCACCGCCGCCACCACCACCCCGGCGGGTGCGGGGCTAGCGCAGGCGGTCATGCTCGAGATCGCTCGAATGATCGTGCTCGGTGAGCGCGTCGGGCGGGTTGAGCTGCTTCAATCCCTGCACCAGGTACTGGAGGCCGGAGCCCACCGTGAAGAAGGCGGTGACCCAGGCCGCCGTCTTCGGCAGGAACATGAGGGTGCGGAAGTAGTAGGCGAGCATGGCGGACAGCACGGTGGCCATCTGGAATACCGTAGACGCCTTGCCGAGCAGGCTCGGCGTGGGATGCACGGTGCCCCCCGCCACGTGGATGACGAGCACGCCCACGCTCAGGATCAGATCCCGACTCACCACCACCGCGGCGATCCAGAAGGGGATCACCTTGAGATAGGCGAGAGTGACGAAAGCCGAGGAGATGAGGAGCTTGTCGGCCACGGGGTCGAGGAAGGCGCCGAGCCGGCTCTGGGTGCCCCGTGTGCGCGCGATGTAGCCGTCGAGCATGTCGGTGAGGCTCGCCCCGCAGAACACGGCGAAGGCCCAGCCCGCCTTCCGGTAGACGAGCAGCGTCACGAACACCGGAATGAGCAGGATCCGAAGCGTTGTCAGCCAGTTGGCCAGTCCCATGAGGTCATCCGTTGCGGACGAGGCCCAAGTCTATCACCGGCCGCCGACGCGACGGAATGAAACCTGAACGGCTCAGTCGGCCAGCTGGTAGGGCTTGAGGGGGCCCAGGAGGCGGCGCGGGAGCTCGACCTCGAGGACGATGCCGTCTACTTCATCGGAGCGTGAGAGGACACGCCCCCGCTCGTAGCACTGGGCGAGCGCGGTCCCTTCGCGGTACGGGATGCGGAGCCTCACGCGCTCCACGCCGGGTCGGAGCGCCCGCTCGATGCGGTCGAGGAGCGCGTCCATCCCCTCTCCCGTCCGGGCGGAGACGGCGACGGCGTCGAAGCGGTCCACGAGGGCGCCCAGGGGGGCGTCGGCGTCGAGGCGATCGACCTTGTTCAGGGCGACGATGGTCGGCCGGCCGCCGAGCTCCAGCTCGCCGAGGAGCGACTCCACCGCCTCCATCTGCTCGTCGAGCCCGGGGTGGCTCGCGTCCACCACGTGCAGCAGCACGTCCGCCTCCTCCAGCTCCTCCAGGGTCGCCTTGAAGGCGGCCACGAGCTGATGGGGCAGCTTGCGGATGAAGCCCACCGTGTCGGTGAGGATGAACGGAGCGCGCGAGGGGCGCGACACCACGCGGGCCGCCGGATCGAGCGTCACGAAGAGCCGGTCGGCCGCGATGTGCTCCGCGCCCGTCAGATGATTGAGCAGGGTGGTCTTGCCCGCGTTGGTGTAACCCACGAGGGCGACCACGGGCACGCCCGCCGCCTTGCGCCGGTCGCGGAGGAGCCGGCGGTGCACGCGCACGCGCCCGAGCTCGCCGCGGATCTTCTCGATGCGGTGGCGGATCATCCGGCGATCGGACTCGAGCTGGCTCTCGCCGGGCCCCCGGGTGCCGATGCCGCCGCCCAGGCGCTCGAGATGCTTCCACTGCCCGACGAGGCGCGGGAGGAGGTAGGAGAGCTGGGCCAGCTCGACCTGGAGCTTGCCCTCCATGGTGCGCGCGCGCTGGGCGAAGATGTCGAGGATGAGCGCGGTGCGGTCGATGACCTTGAGGCCGAGCGAGCCGCCGAGGTTGCGCTCCTGGACGGGCGAGAGCGGATCGTCGGAGATCATGAGATTGGCGCCCTCGCGCTCCGAGGACGCCTTGAGCTCGTCCACCTTGCCCTTGCCGAAGTAGAGCTGAGGCGTGGGAGCCTGGCGCTCCTGGGTGACCCGGCCCACCACCTCCGCCCCTGCCGATTCGGCGAGGCGGCCCAGCTCGTCGAGCGACTCTTCGACCTCGAAGCGGCGCTGCCGCGGCAGCCGGAGCGCCGCCAGCAGCGCGCGTTCCCGTTTCCTCACTCGATCGATCCCTCCCGTCCGATGGTGTTGACGACTCGCGCGGTGACCAGCAGCGCGCGTTCCCGTTTCCTCACTCGATCCATCTCTCCCCTTCGATCGTGTTGACGATTCGCGCGGCGGCCAGCAGCGCGCTCGCTCTTCCTCACTCCGTCCATCCCTCCCGTGCGATGTCCTTGGCGATGCGCTCGGCGGCGCCCTCGGGCCCGCCCGTCTCGTCTACGTCGAGCCACCGGATGCCCGGTTCGCGCGTGAACCACGTCATCTGCCGCTTGGCGTAGCGGCGGGTGTCGCGCACCATGAGGGCGAGGGCCTGCGCCTCCGTTAGCCGCCCGCGCAGCACATCGAGGAATTGCCGGTAGCCGATGCCCGCCATGCCGGGCGCCGTCTCCTCGTAGCCGGCCTCCAGGAGTCGTCCCACCTCGACCATCATCCCACCGGAGAGCATCCCGTGCGCGCGTTCCGCGAGGCGCCGGTTGAGGGCGCCCCGCTCCTGGCTCAGGCCGACCAGGAGGACCCGCCACGGCGGGACGGCCGAGGTCCAGCTCCCGCCGGGCTCCGGGCCGCCTGCCCCGAGCTCGTGCTTCTCGATGGCCCGGATGATCCGCACCCGGTCGTTGGGATGGAGGCGGGCCGCCGCCTCACGATCGAGGGTGGCCAGCCGCGCGTGCAGGGCCGACACGCCGGAATTCACCGCCATCGCTTCCAGGCGGGACCGCAGCGCCGGATCTGCCGGCGGGGCGGGATCGAGGCCTCTCAGCAGAGCGCGGATGTAGAGGCCGGTGCCCCCAACGACCACGGGAAGCCTGCCGCGCCCGCGGATGGCGTCGATGCACACCATCGCCTCGCGCCGGAAACGCGCGGCGTGATAGCGCTCGCTCGGCTCGATCACATCGAGGAGGTGGTGCGGCACCGCGGCGCGCTGGGCGGGCGTCGGCTTGCCCGTGGCCACGTCCATCCCGCGATAGACCTGGCGCGAGTCCGCGCTCACCACCTCGATGGCGAGGCGCGCGGCGAGGTGCACGGCCACCTGCGTCTTGCCCACCCCGGTGGGGCCGCAGATCACGAGCAGAGGCGGCAGCGTCACCATGTGCGCCGGAGCTCGCGCTTGATCTCCTTGAGGGAGAGGCGCGAGACGATGGGGCGGCCGTGGGGACAGAAGTATGGCGTCTCCGTGGCCGAGAGATCGGAGAGGAGCCGCGCCATCTCCTCACGCTGGAGCGGCGCGTGCGCCTTCACGGCGGCCCGGCAGGCCACGAAGGCGAGCGCCCGGTCGACGATGGGCGAGGCGGACGCAGGGGCTGGCGTGCCAACCTCGTCGAGCAGTCCCTCGATGAGCCGGCGCGGCTCCTCCGCCTTGAGGAGGCTGGGGACGGCGCGGAGCAGGACGCTCCGGCCGCCGAAGTCCTCGAGGGCGAAGCCGAGGGCTTCCAAATCGCGGCGCCATTCCGCGAGGAGGCTCGACTTGCCCGGGCCCAACTCGAGCGACTGCGGAAAGAGGAGCGCCTGGGAGGCGAGCGGGCCCGCGGCGAGGTCGCGCTTGAGCTGCTCGAAGAGCACGCGCTCGTGGGCCACGTGCTGGTCGATGAAGAAAACCTCCTCGTCGCTGGCCGACACCACGAAGGTGTCCTGAAGCTGGCCGATGACGCTACCGAAGCGGCTGGACCCGAAGGATGCCGGCGCCTCGCGGAAGAGCGCGGCCTGCGACTCCTCGGGCCACGGGATGCTCGGCGCGGGCGCGCCGGAGACCGCGAGCTCGTCGGAGGCGGGCGCGCCGGATGTCGTCAAGCCCGCCTGAGGCTGCACGACGCGCTGGGAGCGCAAGGCGTCCTGCACGGCGCGGAACACCGCCTCCTGGACGAGGCGGGGCGAGCGGAAGCGGACCCACGCCTTGGTCGGGTGCACGTTCACGTCGACCTCGAGCAAGGGAAGCTCGATGCCCAGCACGGCCACGGGGAATTGGTGCCGCGCGAGCATGGGCCGGTAGCCCTCGATGAGGGCCTGGGTCAGCGCGGTGTCCTTCACGGGCCGCCCGTTCACGATCAGGGTGATCTCGTCGCGATTGCCTCTCGCCCGCTGCGGCGGGGCGAGCAGCCCCGTGATGTGCACCACGCCCTGGCGATGGTTGACGTCGAGCATGGTCTGCGAGGTCTCGTAGCCGAGTAGCGCGCCCACCCGGTCGCGGAGGGAGGCGGCCACGGGAGCGGCGAGCACCGCCTTGCCGTGATGGAGCACGCGAAGCTGGAGATCGATCCGCGATAGCGCGATGCCGTGGAGGAGCCGCAGGATGAAGGCGAGCTCGGCGGGCGCGCTGCGGAGGAACTTGAGCCGGGCGGGGGTGTTGAAGAAGAGGTCCTGCGTCTCCACCGCCGTGCCGGCGTCGGCGGCGACGGCGAGGCGCGCCTGTACGTTTCCGCCCTCGCCGCGGAGGAGCGTGCCCGCGGCGCCGCCGCGCGGGCAGGAGCGAATCTCGAAGCGGCTCACCGCGCAGATCGCGGGCAGCGCCTCGCCCCGGAAGCCCAAGGTACCGATGGCGTCGAGATCGGCCTCGTCGGCGATCTTCGACGTGGCGTGACGCTGAAGCGCGAGGTCGAGATCGCCGGCGCTCATGCCCACTCCGTCGTCGCTGACGCGGATGAGCTGGCGTCCCGCGTCCTTGAGCTCCACGCTGACCGCGGCGGCGCGGGCGTCGATGGCGTTCTCCACCAGCTCCTTCACCACGGAGGCGGGGCGCTCCACGACCTCTCCCGCCGCGATCTTGTTGATGAGGAGCTCGGGGAGGAGCCGGATCGCGTTCACGGTTGCGCCTTCAGGCGCTGCTGCCACTCCGCGAGGAGGTTGAGGGCGCGGAGCGGCGTCAGCGACGACACATCCAGGGCGGCCAGCTCCTTGAGGAGCGGATCCGGCGCGGAGGGGAAGAGCCCGAGCTGGGCGGTGGCTTCCGCGGACGCCTCGGGCACGGCGCTCGGCCGCACGCTCTCGAGCTCGGCGAGGATGGCCCGGGCCCGCGTGATCACGGCGGGCGGCAGGCCGGCGAGGCGGGCCACCTGAATGCCATAGGAGCGGTCGGTGCCGCCCGGCCGCACCTTGTGGAGGAAGATGATCTCGTCGTTCCACTCCTTCACCGCCACGTGATAGTTGCGCACGCGCGGCAGGGTCCCTGCCAGCGCGGTCAGCTCGTGGTAGTGGGTGGCGAACAGCACCTTGGCTCCGCGCCCCCGCTCGTGGAGCTCCTCCGTCACCGCCCACGCGATGGCGAGGCCGTCGAAGGTGGAGGTGCCGCGGCCCACCTCGTCGAGGAGGATCAAGCTCCGCCCCGTGGCGTGGTGGAGGATGCTCGCCGTCTCCACCATCTCCACGAGGAAGGTGCTCTGGCCGCGGGCGAGATTGTCCTGGGCGCCCACGCGCGTGAGGATGCGGTCGACCACGCCGAGGCGCGCCGACCGCGCCGGCACGTAGGCGCCCATCTGGGCGAGGATGACGAGGAGGGCGGCCTGGCGCATGAACACGCTCTTCCCGCTCATGTTGGGGCCGGTGAGGATGATCACCTGCTCGGCCTCCGGATCGAGCCGCAGGTCGTTGGGCGTGAAGGGCCGGTCGCCGCCCACCTCGAGCACGGGATGGCGGCCCTCCACGATGTCGAGGGCGCGCCCGCCGTCGATCTCCGGACGGACGTGTCCGCGCTCGTGGGCGACGTCGGCCAGCGCGGCCAGGGCGTCGAGGGCGCCCACCGCGCGCGCGGTGCGCAAGAGCGCGGGCGCCTCCGCGGCCACCGCGGCGCGGATCTCCATGAACAGCTCGAGCTCGAGCTTGATCATGCGCTCCTCGGCGCCGAGGACGCGGCTCTCGTACTCCTTGAGCTCGGTGGTGACGTAGCGCTCGGCTCCCGTGAGGGTCTGCCGCCGGATGTACTCGGGCGGCACCTTGGCGGACTGGGCGTGGCTCACCTCGATCCCGTAGCCGAACACGCGGTTGAAGCGCACGCGCAGGCTGGGGATGCCCGTGCGCTGGCGCTCGCGGCCCTCCAGCGAGGCGATCCACTCCCGCGCCTCCCGGGCGCCCCGCCGGATCTCCCCGAGCTCCGCGCTCCACGTCTCGCGGATCAGCCCGCCTTCGCGCAGGGTGGGCGGCGGCTCGTCCTCCAACGCATCCTCGAGGAGCTTGTGGAGAGCGGGCAGCGACGTGATCTCCTCCCCGAGCGTGGCGAGGAGCGGGCCAGGCAGGCCGGTGAGGAGGTCGCGGAGGGCGGCGAGCCGGCCCAGGAAGCTCCGGAGCCCCGTGAGGTCCCGCGCATGCGCGACCCCGAGGGCGGCGCGGCTCGACAGGCGCTCCAGGTCACCGATGCCGCGGAGCTCCTGGCGCAAGCCCGCCCGTCGCGCGGGCTCGGCGATGAGGGCGTCCACCGCGTCCTGGCGGCGGCGGATCTCCTCGATGTCGAGGAGCGGCCGGAGGAGCCATTGCCGCAGCGTGCGCGCGCCCATGGGCGTCGCGGTGCGATCGAGCATGGACAGCAGCGAGCCGCGCACGCTCCGGTCCTGCGCGCGCTCGAAGAGCTCGAGGGTGGCCGCGGCGGTGGGATCGAGCATCAGCGCGTCGCCGGGGGCGAGACGCTGGAGCCGGGTCAGGTGGCCGAGGGACTCCCCCTGAGTCTCCTGCAAATAGGCGAGCGCTGCGCCCGCCGCCTGGATGCCCGCGCTCATGTCCCCCATCCCGAGCCCGTCGAGCGAGGGGACGCGGAAATGCGCGGCGACCCGCTCGCGCGCCTGGCGGAGGGCGAACCAGGACGGCTCGCCCGTCGTCACGGGAAGGCCGAGAGCGCCGAGCCGGCTCGCGAGGGCGGGCTCGCCGTCGCGCGCGAGCAGGCTCTCTGCGGGGCGCCGCAGGAGCGCCGCCTCGAGCAGGGTCTCGCCGTCGCCCGCCGACTCCCCTACCCAGAACTCGCCCGTGGAGACGTCCACGAGAGCGGCGCCCAGGGCCCGGCCGGCGCTTCCGCCCGCTCGATGCAGGGCGAGGAGGAAGTTGTTGGCGGCGCCGTCCAGATACTGCGTGTCCGTGAGGGTGCCCGGGGTGATGACCCGCACTACCTCGCGGCGCACGATCTTCTTGCCCTTGCTCGGCGCCTCCATCTGCTCGCACACCGCGACCTTGCGGCCCGCGCGGATCAGCCGCGCGATGTAGCCGTCGGCAGCGTGATGCGGAATGCCCGCCATGGGAATGGCGCCCTCGCCCTTCTGCCGCGAGGTGAGGGTGATCTGGAGCAGAGCCGCGCCTTCGTGGGCGTCCTCGAAGAAGAGCTCGTAGAAGTCGCCCAGGCGGAAGAGAAGGAGATAGTCCGGGTAGCGCTTCTTGAGCTCCCGGTACTGCTGCATCATGGGTGACAACGGGGGCGACAGCGCCGGCTCGGGCGGCAGGGCCATCGGCGACGGCGACATCGGAAGCTCGGTCGAGTCGTCCCTCACGAGCCGAGCGCCGCGAGGAGGCGATCGTAGGTCGTGTCGAGGCTCTCCGGGAGGACCCGGGTGTGGCCGGTCACCGACATGAAGTTGCTGTCGCCGTTCCAGCGGGGCACCACGTGCATGTGGAGGTGCCCCGGCATCCCCGCCCCGGCCGCGCGGCCCTCGTTGAGGCCCACGTTGTAGCCGTCGGGGTGATAGGCACGGCCGAGGGCGATCACCGCCGACTGCACGAGCTCTATGAGCTGGCCCAGCTCTCCCGGAGTCGCCTCGCCGAGCGAGCCTTGATGGCGCGTGAGAGCGGCCATCACGTGACCGGAAGCGTAGGGATACTTGTTGAGGATCAGGAACGCCTGCGGGGACCTGCGGAGCACGAGCGTACGACGGTCGTCGCCACCCGCGATTGCGTCACAGAAGATGCAGCCACCTGACGGCAAAGGGGTTGCCGCCTCGGCGGACGCCACGTACGCGATCCGCCACGGCGCCCAGAGTCGATCCACGCGGCTCCGGGGCGACCTCTAGGTGTTGACCAGCTCGCGGAGCCTCTTCCCGACCTTGAAGAAGGGCACGCGCTTCTCGGGGACGCTGACGCTGTCTCCCGTCTTGGGATTGCGGCCCTTCCGAGAGTTGCGATGGCGGATCCGGAAGCTCCCGAACCCGCGCAGCTCCACTTTGTCTCCCTTGGCGAGCGCGTCCGTGATGTTGTCGAAGACGGTGTTGACGATCAGCTCCGTCTCCTTCTTCGTCAGGCTCGACAGCTTGGAGACTTCCTCGATGAGATCCGCTTTGGTCATCAGCCTGCTCCCTCCACGGGGACGACTCGGCCTTCTTGTCCCTGAGCCCCAGACTGGGCCGGTTCCACTCTTAGGAACCTAACACGACAGTCGAAAGATAGTCAAGCAGGGCAAGGGTTTACGGCTACTGCATCAGGTAGAGGGGGGTCCGGATGCCCGGCAGGGCCGGGAGGAGGGACGTGGAGGGGGGCAGGCCGAGCCGACTTTCGATCAGGTCACGGAAGGAGAAGCGCTTGCGAGGGTAGAGGAGCTTGGGCCGGCCGCTGATGTTGGCGAGCTTGCCCGCCGCCTCCACCGCGTCCTCGAAGCCGCCCAGGTCGTCGACCATCTTGAGCACCTGCGCCTGCTGGCCGGAGTAGATGCGGCCGTCGGCGAAGGCGAGCACGTCCTTGCGATCGAGCCCGCGCCCCTCCGCCACCGCGTCCACGAACTGCGAGTACACGTCGTCGAGGAGGGCCTGGAGGATCTTCCGCTCCTCGGGGGTCATGGTGCGGGCGAAGTTGCCCATGTCCTTATAGGCGCCTGCCTTGACCACCACGTAGTCGACGCCCACCTTCTTGAGGAGGCCCTCGATGTTGGCCATCTGCATCACCACGCCGATGGAGCCGGTGAGCGTGCCCGGGTTGGCATAGATGCGATCGGCGGCGGTGGCCACGTAGTAGCCGCCAGAGGCGGCCACCGCCCCGAAGGAGGCGATGACGGGCTTGCCGCTCTTCCGCACGCGCTGGATGGCCGCGAAGATCTCCTGGGTGGGCGCGACCACCCCGCCCGGGCTGTTCACCCGGAGCACCACCGCCTTCACCGCGGGGTTCTCCGCGTGCTCGCGCAGCTCGCGCACCGCGGAGGAGCTGTCGACGATGATGCCCTCGATCTCCACGACGGCCACCCGCGGCCCACCCGCGGCGAGGCCCTCGTCGCTGACGGCGTTCATGAGCACCCACACCGTGCCGATGAACAGCGCGAGGATGCCCAGGGTCACCCCTACCACGATGACGGCGACGCGGCCGCGCGGCGTCACGGCTGGCCCCGCACCCCGCGCTTACTCCTCGTCGTCCTCGTAGTCGTCGCCGCCGCGGCGCTTGCGGCCACCGCCCTTGCCGCGCCCGCGTCCCTCGTTCTGCGGCTCCTCTATGATGGCGGCGGCGAGGTCCTTGAGGCTCAACCCGATGCGGCGCTCGTGGGGATCCACGCGGATGACCATGAGGGTCAGCTCGTCGCCCACGTTGACGAGATCGGCGGGCGACGCGATGGGCCGGTTCGACATCTGCGAGACGTGGAGAAGGCCGTCCACGCCCGCCTCCAGCTCCACGAAGGCGCCGAAGTCGGTGAGGCGCACCACCTTGCCCGTGACCCGCGAGCCCATGGGGTAGCGCTGCGACACCGTCTCCCACGGGTCGGGCTGGATCTGCTTCAGGCCGAGGGAGATGCGCTTGTTCTCCCGGTCCACGTTGAGGATTTGCGTCTCCACCGACTGGCCCTTCTTGAGGATCTCCGAGGGATGGCCGATGTTGCGCGTCCACGACATGTCGGAGATGTGGAGCAGGCCGTCCACCCCGGGCTCGAGCTCCACGAAGGCGCCGAAGTCCGTGAGGTTGCGCACCTTGCCCTCGATCCGCTCGCCGGGCTTGTAGCGCTCGTCGATGGTCGCCCACGGATCGGCCTCGACCTGCTTCATGCCAAGGGAGATCCGCTTGGTCGCCTTGTTCACGTCGAGGACCATGACGTCCACAGTGTCGCCCACGTTCACGAGCTTCGAGGGGTGGCGCACCCGGCGCGTCCACGACATCTCCGAGACGTGCACGAGGCCCTCCACCCCGGGCTCGAGCTCCACGAAGGCGCCGTAGTTGGTCAGGCTCACCACGCGCCCCTGTACCTTGGCGCCCACGGGATAGCGGTCGTCCACCACCGCCCACGGATCGGACGACTTCTGCTTGTAGCCGAGCGAGACGCGCCCCGTCTCACGGTCGAAGTGCAGCACCACCACCTCGACCTGGTCGCCGATCTGGAAGATCTCCGACGGATGTCCCACCCGTCCCCACGACATGTCGGTGACGTGGAGGAGGCCGTCGATGCCACCCAGGTCGATGAAGGCGCCATAGTCGGTGATGTTCTTCACCGCGCCCGTGAGGACCATGCCCTCGGAGAGCACGGACAGCGTATGCTTGCGCTTCTCCTCCCGCTCCTCCTCGAGGACGGCCCGACGGGACAGCACCACGTTGCCGCGCCGGCGGTTCAGCTTGATCACCTTGGCGCGGATCACCTGCCCGAGCATGGAGGCGAGGTTCTTCACGGGGCGGAGATCGACCTGCGAGCCGGGGAGGAAGGCGCGCACGCCCACGTCCACGGAGAGCCCGCCCTTGACCACCTCGACCACCTTGCCTTCCACCGGGGTGCCGCTGTCGTGGGACTTGGAGATGGCGTCCCACACCTTGATCTTGTCGGCCTTGTCCTTGCTGAGGACGATCAGTCCTTCGCTGTCCTCCTTGGACTCGAGATACACCTCGATCTCCTCGCCGACCTTCGGCAGGCTGCCGGCGTGGCGGAATTCTTCGATGGCGATGGTTCCCTCGCTCTTGTAGCCGATGTCCACGAGCACCTCGCTGTCGCGGACCTCGACCACGGTGCCGCGGACGACCTCGCCTTCCTCGATGTCGCCCACACCGCGATTGAACCAATCCTCCATGCTTTCCTCGGGGGCGTCAGTCACCTCCCGCTGTGCCCCTGCGAGGGTCCTCGCCTTCCGGTTCTCACTCTCCATAAGCCGGTGCTTCCTCCTTGATAGATTCGCTGAAGCGAGAGCTACGCGTCGCTCCTAGCGGTGCCGCGGGTCGTGCTGCTCCTTGAGCTGCGCGATGGCGCGCATCATCTCGTTCGCGGCATCACGATACCGCTCCTTGCGCCGTTCCCCCGTCAAGGCCTTGAAGTGTAACGCGGGTCCGAATCGTACGCTCACTTGGCTGCGACGAGGTCGGACCGCCCCCTTGGGCAGCGACTCGAGCGTGCCCGAGATATAGGTCGGGATCACGGGGGCGCCGCTCATGACGGCGAGCATCCCTATCCCCGGCTTGGCCTCACCGAACCGCCCGTCGGTGCTCCGCGTGCCCTCAGGGAAAACCAGGAGGGCCTTGCCCTCCTCGAGGAGGCGAGCGGCCGTCTTGAGCGCGCTAGGATCCGACCCCTCGCGGCGCACGGGACGCGCGTGGAGGGCCCGAATGAGCCGGCCAAAGAGCGGAATACGGAACAGCTCCGCCTTGGCCAGGAAGAAAATTTGACGTGGTGTCGCCCCTCCGATGAGCGGGGGATCAAGGATGCTCTGGTGATTCGAGACGAGGAGGGCCGGGCCCGTGGCGGGCACGTGCTCCACGCCCGTGACCTGCAGGCCGAACCACAGCCGCATAAGGGCCACCGCCGGAACCTTCAGGATCGCGTACAACACCGAGCCTGCTCCACTGCGTCGAGGATGCGCTGCACCACCGTATTGGGCGATACCCCCGTGGAATCCACGGTGATGGCATCAGCCGGCTTGCGAAGGGGGGCGATGGCCCGCTCCGTGTCCTGGCGGTCCCGCTCCGCCATCTCCGCCTTCACACTTTTGTAGTCTGCCGGCGTGCCGCGCGCGGCCAGCTCCTTCTCGCGCCGGCGAGCGCGCTCGGCGAGATCGGCGTCGAGATAGATCTTCACCTCGGCGTCGGGGCAGACCACCGTGCCCGTGTCGCGGCCCTCCAGGACCACCCCGCCCGCCGCGGCCAGGCTCCGCTGGATGGGCGTCATCTTCTCGCGCAGGGCGGGGAGCGCGGTGAGGCGCGAGGTGAGCATGGAGATCTCCGGCGTGCGGATCTCCCCCGTCACATCCTGGCCGTTCACGAGCACGCGATCGCCCGCCGGTTCCACCGTGGTGTGCGCGAGGAGCGCGGCGAGGGCGCCCGCGTCGGTGGTCGCCACTCCCGCATGCGCCACCGCCCAGGCGAGTGCGCGATAGAGCGCGCCCGTGTCCACGAGCTTGAAGCCCAGACGCCGCGCGACCTCGCGCGCCACCGTGGACTTGCCCGCGCCCGCCGGCCCGTCGATGGTGACCACCGGCTCACGCCGACCGGTCATGCCACGGGCCTCACGATCCAGGACGCCTCACGACTCATCCGAGCTCGGCTCGAGTCTTCCGGATGCGCTCCAGGGCGGATTCGATGGCGCCGTCGTCGCCCGAGGCGAGCAGGCGCTCGAGACGGTCGAGGGCGTGGCGGAACGTGCCCAGCGCCTCGCCGAGGGCCTCGCGATTCTGCTGGAAGATCTGCCGCCACACGATGGGATCGGAGGCCGCGATGCGCGTGGTGTCCTTGAAGCCGCGCGCGGCCACCTCGAGAAAGCGCGGGTCCATGTCGACCACTGCAGCGACCAGGGCATCGACCACGAGATGGGGCAGATGACTGATGGCGGCCAGCGCGCGGTCGTGGGTGGCGGGATCCATGGCGGTGACGCGTCCACCCATCGCTTCCCAGAACTCGGTCACGCGCTTCACCGTCTCGAGCGGGGTGCGATCGGTGGGGGTGAGGATGACCGTGGCGCCGTTGAAGAGATCGACGCGGGACACCGCGTACCCCGCCAGGTTGGACCCCGCCATGGGATGGCTGCCCACGAAGGCGAGCGGCCGCGCGCGGCCGAGCTCCTCCGCTGCGCGCACGATGCCGGCCTTGGTGCTGCCCACGTCGGTGACGAGGGCGTGCGGCGCCGCGGCCTGCCACACCGCGGGGAGCTGTCGCTCGAGGGTCGCCACGGGGGTGGCGAGGAGGATCAGGTCGGCGCCCGCCACGCCCTCTGCGAGATCCGTGGTCACGTGATCCACCACGCCGTCCCGGAGCGCGGGCTCCAGGCTCTCCCGCCGGCGGCCGACGCCGACGATTTCCCGGGCAAGCGAGACGGCTCGCGTGGCCTTGGCCACCGAGCCGCCGAGGAGCCCGAGCCCGATGATGCTGAGCCGGCGGATCACCCGGCCTTGCCCTCCCCGAGCACCTTCTTGAGGGCCTTGACGAGCCGGCGATTCTCCTCGGGCGTGCCGATGGTCACGCGCAGGGTCGTCTCCATGCCGAAGCTCGACATGGGCCGCACGATGACCCCCTCCTTGAGGAGGCGCTGGAAGACGTCGCTGCCGCTCCGCCCCACGTCGACGAGGACGAAGTTCGCGCGCGAGGGCACGTACTTGACGCCCATGACGGCGAACTCCTCGCACAGAAAGTGGCGCCCCGCCTCGTTCATGCGCAGGCACTCGAGGATGTGCGAGTCGTCCTCGAGGGCGGCCAGGGCGGCGACCTGGGCCAGGGAGTTCACGTTGAAGGGCGCGCGGAGGCGGTTGAGGAGCGAGGTGCAGTCGGGATCGGCGATGGCGTAGCCCACGCGCAGCCCGGCGAGGCTCGCCGCCTTGGAGAAGGTGCGCAGGATGCAGACCTTCCGCCCCTGCCGCATGTACTGGAGGGAGTCGGGGAAGTCCGGGCCCTGGGCGAACTCGAAGTACGCCTCGTCGAAGACCACGATGACCTTGTCGGGCACGCGGGCCATGAAGGCCGCCACCTCCTCCGCCGTCACCAGGGTCGCCGTGGGATTGTTGGGATTGGCGATGAAGACCATCTTGGTCATGGGGGTGATGGCGCGGGCCATGGCCTCGAGGTCGAGGCGATGGTCCTTGAGGGTCACCACCACCCGGATGCCGCCTGCCGCCTGCACGATCATGGGGTAGACCACGAAGGAGGGATGCGGGATGACCGCCTCCTCGCCCGGGCGGAGGAAGCTTCGCACGATGAGCTCGATGAGCTCGTTGGAGCCGTTGCCCATGATGACGTGCGCGGGCGTGACCCCGTGGCGCCGGGCGAGGGCGACGCGGAGATAATGCGCGCTGCCATCGGGATAGCGATTGAGATGCGTCAGCGCGTCCGCGATGGCCTTGAGCACGCGCTCCGAAGGCGGGAGCGGATTTTCGTTGGAGGCGAGCTTGATCACGTCGGTCAGCCCGAGCTCCCGCTCCAGCTCCTCGATGGGCTTCCCCGGCTCGTAGGGCGCGATGCCCAGGATGTGTTCGTTGGCGATGGACTCCCAGGACACGGTCATGAAGGGCTCCTTAAGCCGCCGGGTAGGATCCGAGGATCTTGAGGAACTGACAACGCTCCTTGACCTCGCCGAGCACTGCCCGCACGTCGTCGGTGTCGCGATGTCCCTCGAAGTCCACGAAGTTCACGTACTCCCAGGGGCGTCGCTTGGTCGGTCGCGATTCGATCTTGGTCAAGTTGAGCCGGCGCGCCGCGAAGGGCTGGAGGATGCTGTAGAGCACGCCCGGCTCGTTCTTCATGGAGAACAGGATAGAGGTCTTGTCCCGCCCAGTGGGCCCCACGGGGCGGCGGCCGATGACGAGGAAGCGCGTGGTGTTGTACGGATTGTCCTCGATGCGCTTGCGCAGCATGGGCACGTCGTAGGTGCGCGCGGCGAGCTCGGAGGCCACCGCGGCCACCGACGGATCGTCCTTGGCGCGCTCCGCTGCCGCGGTGGTGGACGACATCTCCTCCATGCGCGCGTCGGGCAGGTGGGCGAGGAGCCACTGCCGGCACTGGGCGAGGCCCTGGGGATGCGAGCAGACCACCTTCACCTCGCCAAGATCGCCGGCCCGCGAGAGCAGGTGCTGGCTGATCTCGAGGGTGAGCTCGCCCGTGATCACGGTGTCGGACTCGATGAGCCGGTCGAGGGTGACGTTGACGGGTCCCTCCGTGGAGTTCTCCACGGGGACCACGCCGTACTCCGCGCGGGCGCGCTCCACCTCCTCGAACACGTCGGCGATGGTCTTGAGGGGAATGAGCCGGGCGGAGGTGCCGAAGCGGCGCATGGCCGCCGCGTGGGTGAAGGTGCCCGCAGGCCCGAGGTAACCCACGGGGAGCGGGTTCTCGAGGGCGAGCGAGGCGGAAAGGATTTCCCGCCAGATCACGCGCACCGCCTCCGGACCGAGGGGACCGCGGTTCAGTGCGAGGAGACGATCCAGAACCTGCACCTCCCGCTCCGGGACGAAATACGGCGAGTCCTGTTTCCGCTTGAGCTCGCCGATCTGGAGGGCGGCGTGTCCGCGCTGATTGAGGAGGTTGAGGATTTGTTCGTCGAGGTCGTTGATCCTGGAGCGCCAGTCGTCCAGGTCCATAAGGGCTCCTGATGCAGATCTATCCGCGAAGTCGGCCAAGTATAGGCGAACCACCCGGGCCGCGCAAGTTCTCCAGCCCGGCGAGCTCGTCGGCGGTGAGCCTACGCGTCTTGCCCAGGGGGAGTGTGCCCAGGCGGAGCGGGCCGAAGCGGACGCGGCGAAGCCGCATCACGGGATGATCGAGGGCCGCGCAGTAGCGCTTGACCTCACGGTAGCGTCCCTCACTGAAGGTGAGCTCTATCCACGTGGTCTTCGCGCCGGCGCGGAGCAGGCGCACGCCCGCGGGAACGGCGGGACCGTCGGGCAGCACCACGCCGCGTCGCCAGCGCGGGAGATCGCTCGGCGCCACACGCCCTTCCACCTCCGCCTCGTACACGCGCGGGATCTCGTAGCGGGGATGGAGGAGGCGATTGGCGAGATCACCGTCGTCGGTGAGGAGGAGGAGACCCTCCACGTCGTAGTCGAGACGACCCACGGGAAACACGCGGGGCGTGCCGGGCGGCAGGAGATCCACCACCACGCGCCGCCCCTCAGGATCGCGCAGGCTCGTCACGTAGCCGCGGGGCTTGTGGAGGAGGAGATAGGTCGCGGCCTCCCGCGCGAGCACGGTGCGGCCGTCGCAAGTGATGCGATCGACAGCGGGGTCGGCCTGGGCGCCCGGCTCCCGCCGCACCACGCCGTTGACGGTGACGCGGCCGGCGGCGAGGAGCGCCTCAGCCCCGCGACGCGAGCTCAGCCCCGCCTGGGCCAGGATCTTGCTGAGGCGAATCGGTGGCAGGAACGCTCTCCGCGGCGCCCACGACGGGATCGCCGTCGACGTCGGCGGGCGCCTCGGGGATCAGCAGCTCGCCCTCGACCTTGGGCAGGTCGGCAAGGTCGCGCAGGCCGAAGGCGACGAGGAAGTCGCGCGTGGTCTCGTAGAGG
The DNA here is from genome assembly GCA_046723845.1 of Candidatus Methylomirabilota bacterium. Classification (GTDB taxonomy): domain Bacteria; phylum Methylomirabilota; class Methylomirabilia; order Rokubacteriales; family CSP1-6; genus AR37. The sequence continues at coordinate 19,324 of JBKOVG010000191.1, forward strand.
AAGGGCCGGCCCGGCGAGTCCTTGCGGCCGGCGATGCGGATCATGCGCCGGTCGAGGAGATTGTCGAGCACCGCCTCCGAGTTCACTCCGCGCACGGCGTCGATGTCGGGCCGCGACACCGGCTGGCGATAGGCGACGATGGCGAGGGCCTCGAGGGCGGAGCGCGAGAGGCGCGAGCGTGTGCGGCTCCGCGCCAGCTTCACGAGCCACGGCGCCACCTCCGGCCGGGTGACCAGGCGATAGCCGCCGCCCACCTCGATGACCTGGAGCGCGCTGCCCCGCGCGTCGAGACGGCCGACGAGCTCGCGCACGAGCTCGCGCGCCTCCCCCGCCGAGTCGAGACCCAGCACCTCCTGGATGCGGTCGGCCTCCACGGGCGTCTCGGAGGCGAAGAGCAGGGCTTCGGCGACGTCGATGAGCTCAGGCATGGGCGCTGTCTCCAGGGTTCGGTTCGGCTTCGTCGGGCGCGGCGTCCAGGGAAAACTCCGGCGCCGGCTCATTGTTGGGACCGGACTCGATGACGATGTCGCCGAAGAGCTCGGCCTGATGCACGCGTGCCTGGCCGAGCCGCACCAGCTCGAGGAGGGCGAGGAGGGTGACCACCCACTCCGTGCGCACGCGCTCGGCCCCGGCGACCGAGGTGAAGAGGACCGACCAGGTGTGGCGCAGGAGCTCGATGATCTCGCCCATGCGCTCGAGCACGGACAGCGGGTTGGGCTCGACCTGGCGCGGAGCCTGGCGCTTCTGCTCCTCGATGAGACGAGTCATGGCACGCTGGAGGAGATGGACGGAGAGGTCCTCCAGGGGCACGTCCTCGGGCGGCGGCAGCTCGGCCACCATGCGCCCGTAGAGGAGGGCCTGTTCCGCCTCGCGCTCGCCGAGCCAGGTGCCGAGGGCCTTCACGCGCGCGTACTCGCGGAGGCGCTCGGCCAGCTCCTGCCGCATGAGCTCCCCTTCCTCGTCGAGGGCATCGGGCGGCGCGTCCGGATCCACGGGGAGGAGGAGCTTGGACTTGAGGTAGATCAGGGTGGCCGCCATCACCATGAAGGCGCCCGCCGACTCGAGGTCCTGGAACTGCACCGCCTCGAGATGTGCGAGGTACTGCTCGGTGATGGTGCGCACGGGCAGGTTGGCGAGATCGACCTCGTTGGTGCGGCAGAGGTGCAGGAGGAGGTCGAGCGGCCCCACGAAGGACTCGACACGGACGGTGAGGCCCGGTGAGTCGGGATCGGAGACGAGCGCGGGGGTGGTCATGGCTCGAGATTCACCACGGCCCGCACCTCGGCCATGGTCTTCTGGGCGAAGGCGCGCGCCTGCTGCGAGCCCGCGTGGAGGATCTCCACGATCTCGCGCGGCCGCGCCGCGAAGCGCTCGCGCCGCTCCCGGATCTCGGCGAGGGGCGGCAACATGTGCTTCAGGAGCACGCCCTTGCAGTCGAGGCAGCCGATGCCCGCGGTGCGGCAGCCCGTGGCGCAGGCCTCGCGCTCAGGAGCGGGGGTGAAGATCTTGTGCAGGTCGTAGACAGGACAGACGTCGGGATTGCCGGGATCGCTCCGCCGCTTCCGCGCGGGATCGGTCATCATCGGCTTGACCTTCGTGGTGATCTCCTCCTCGGTGTCCGAGAGCAGGATGGCGTTGTTGAGCGATTTGGACATCTTCCGGCCGTCCGTGCCGGGCACCTTTGGAATCTCCGTGAGCTTGGCCCCCGGCTCCGGGAACACCGGCTTCCAGGTGTGGTTGAAGCGGCGCGCCACCTCGCGGGTCAGCTCCACGTGCGGCACCTGGTCGATGCCCACGGGCACCCACTGCGGCTTGTACATGAGGATGTCCGCGGCCTGGAGGAGCGGATAGCCGAGGAGCCCGTAGGAGGGCGACTCCAGACCGAGCTGCTCGACCATCTCCTTGTAGGTGGGCACGCGTTCCAGCCAGCCCAGCGGCGTAATCATGGAGAAGAGGAGATGCAGCTCCGCGTGCTCGGGCACGAGCGACTGGATGAAGAGCGTGCTCCGCCGCGGATCGAGTCCCGCCCCCAGCCAGTCCGCGGCCATCTCGATGGTGCTCTCGGGCGCCTGCCCGCTGTTGTGCGCATCCGTGGTGAGAGCGTGCCAGTTCGCCACGAAGAAGAAGCAATCGTAGTCGTCCTGCATCCGCACCCAGTGCTCGAGGGCGCCCAAGAAATTGCCGAGGTGGAGCTTGCCCGTGGGGCGCATGCCCGAGAGGACGCGAGGCTTGGCGGTCATGGCGTGGTTCCGTCCCGTTCCTGCTGGCCGCGGCGCGCTTCCCAGGCCTTGGCCGTGCGGAGGAAAACGTAGTTGGCGTAGAGCACCGCGAGCACGAAGCCGCGCCAGCCGTCGAGGAATCCGCCGCGCAGGAAGTACATCGACACGAAGCGTCCCAGCGGGCGGAGGGCGAGATCGGCGAGGCCGACGTGCCCGCCGCGCTTGATCAGCTCGGCGGCGGCCAGGCTCGAGTAGCGGTTGGAGCGCGTGACGAAGTCGTCGAGGCCGCGGTAGGAGTGGTGCAGGAGCGGTTCGACGAGCGTCTCCACCCTGCCCCGCACGACCACCGATTCGTGCACGGCCGAGTCCACGAACTGTCCGGCGCCACGGCGGAAGAGCCGGAGCTGGTGGTCGGGATAGAGTCCGCCGTGGCGCACCCACGCTCCCCAGAACACGTTGCGCCGCGGCACCGAGTAGCCGTCGGCGGGGCCGTCGGCGCGGACGATCCCCGTGATGCGTGCCTGCAGCCCCGGGCTGACCCGCTCATCGGCGTCGAGGGAGAAAACCCAGTTCCCCGTGGCCTGCTCGAGGGCGAAGTTCTTCTGGGCGGCGAAGCCCGGCCACGGCCGGACCCAGATCCGGTCGGTGAACTCGCGCGCGATCTGGACGGTCTTGTCGGTAGACTCCGCGTCGATCACCACGATCTCATCCGCCCATGCCACGCTCTCGAGGCAGGCGCGGAGCCGCTCCTCCTCGTTCCACGCGATGACCGTCACGCTGAGCCGGCTCATGCCGCGCCCTCGAGCATGCCCCGGGCCGCACGAAACACGGTGTCGACATCGAGCCCCGTCATGCTGCCGTCGGGGCTCTGCAGGCCCCGGTTGCCCGCGCCGTAGGGGCCGTTGCGCACGGCGCTCGTCGGCCCGAAGAGGCCGAGGCTCGGCGTGCCGAGGGCGGCGGCGAGGTGGAGCGGTCCCGTGTCGTTGGCGATCATGAGGCGGCAGCGCCCGAGGAGGGCGGTGAGCTCGCCCAGATCGGTGGGAGGCGCCAGGGACACGCTGGAGCCGGGGAGACCGAGGGCGATCTCGCGCGCCATGTGCGACTCGTCCGGGCCCCAGAGCACGAGGATCCGCGCCCCCGCCTCGGTGGCGAGCCGATCGGCGAGGGCGTGAAAGCTCGCCACCGGCCAGCGCTTCTCGGGCTTCCCTGCCCCCGGGTTGATGGCCACCAGACGATCGCCTCGCTTGATCCCTTCCTTGACGAGCCACTCCTCCATGCGGCGATCGGCGTCGGGGGGTACGGGCACCACGAACTCGGGCGAGGACGCGGTGATGCCGAGGGGGGACAGGAGGGAGAGGTACTGCTCGACGACGTGGCGAGCGGCCGCGGGCGGCGTCACGCGGCGATTGGTGAAAAGCACGTTGAGGCGCTCGCGGCAGCGGGCCGCGCTGAAGCCGATCCGCACCGGCGCGCTCGTGTACGCGGTGAGGAGCCCGCTCTTCATCAGGCCCTGGAGGTCGATGGCCACGTCGAAGGTCGCGCGCCGGATCCGCGCCTGGAGCCGTCCCACCTTGCCCAGGACCTGGCGCGCGCCCTCGGGACGCCAGATGAGGCGGCGCCAGAGGCGCGTGTCCACGGGCACCACCGAGTCGAGATCGGGATGGTCGCGGAGGATGGCGTACTCGCGTGCCTCGACGACCCAGGTCAGGTGCGCGTCGGGGAGGGCGACGCGGAGCGCATGCGCCACGGGCAGCGCGTGGATCACGTCGCCCAGCGAAGACAGCTTCACGATGGCGATGCGCGGGGCCTGCGCGCTCATCGCGGCCCTCCGAAGCGGTCCGCGATGAGCCGGATCAGGTCGCGCGTGGCGTGCTGCTTGGGATCGCCCGCGATGGCCACGCATCCCCCCGTCTCGCGCACCGCGGTGCCCTCGGGGACGGACTCCGCGGTGTAGTCGGTGCCCTTGGCGTGCACGCTGGGCCGGAGAGCGCGCACGAGCGCGTCCGCGGTGTCCTCGTCGAAGATGACCACGCCGTCCACCGCGGCGAGCGACCCCACCAGCTCCGCCCGCTCCGCCGCTGTCATGATGGGCCGCCCCGGCCCCTTGAGGCGGGCCACGGAGCGATCCGAGTTGATGCCGACGAGGAGGACGTCGCCGAGCCGTCGCGCGCCTTCCAGATAGCGCACGTGCCCCACGTGGAGGAGATCGAAGCAGCCGTTGGCGAGGACGAGACGCTTGCCCTCGCGGCGCCACTGCCCCGCCAGCCGGACGGCCGCGTCAAGATCGAGCAGCGGCGCCATCGTCCTCCAGCGAGGCGGAGAGCTCGGCCGCGGAGACGGTGGCGGTGCCGCGCTTCATCACCACCACCCCGCCCGCCACGTTGGCGAGCCAGGCCGATTCCACCGCGCCCGCGCCCGTGGCCAGGGCTACCGTGAAGGCGCTGATCACGGTGTCGCCCGCGCCCGTGACGTCGGCGATCTGATCGCTGCCGTGGATCGGCATGAAGGTCACCGGCCCTTCGCGCTCGAAGAGGGCCATGCCGCGGCTGCCACGGGTGACGAGGAGATAGCGCGCCTCGAGCCGCTCCAGCACCGCGCGCCCGGCCTTCTCGAGCGCGCGCTCGTCGGCGAGCTCCACCCCCGCCAGCGCCTCCACCTCCGGCTCGTTGGGCGCCGACGCGGTGGCGCCCTTGAAGCGCGGCAGATCGTAGCGGCTGTCCACGGTGACCACGGCTCGGCGCGCTCGCGCGAGCTCCAGCACGGTGTCGAAGATCCGCGGGGTCACCGCCCCGTAGCCGTAGTCGGAGACGAGAAAGGCGTCGGCGCGCGCTCCCGCCGTCGCGAGCGCGGCGAGGAGGGCCGCCTCCACGGGGTCGGCGAGACTGGGCTCGGGCTCGCGGTCGAGCCGGACCACTTGCTGGCGCGTCGACTCGTAGCCGCCCGCCATGATCCGGGTCTTCACGGGCGTGAGCCGTCCGTCGACCCTGATGACGCCTTCGGTGGCGATGCCGGTTTCCTGGAAGAGGCGCAGGACCTCGCCCCCCGCGTCGTCATCGCCCAGGACGCCCACGGGCAGTGCGGTGGCGCCGAGGGTCCGCACGTTGTTGGCGGCGTTGGCTGCGCCGCCCAGGCGGACCTCGCGGTTGGTGAAGCGAAGGATGAGGACGGGGGCCTCGCGCGAGATGCGCGACGGCTTGCCGTAGAGATATTCGTCGGCGATGAGATCTCCGACGACGACGACCCGCTTGGCTCCGAATCCGGCGACGATGCCCTTGAGTCGCTTCAGCGGGAACACTCGGTACCCTTCTCCGCCTCGAGCCGGCCGAGGGCCCACTCTACCGCGTCGAGGAGGTCCTCGGCGATGTGATCGGGCTTGACGGCCCACTCGTGACGCAGGTATTCCCACTCGCCGCGCCCGTACCCGGTGAGCACGAGCACGCCCGCCGCGCCCGCCGCCTGTCCCGCTGCCACGTCCGAGGGCTTGTCGCCCACCATCACCGAGCGCGTGAGATCCAGGTCGTGCTCGGCGGCGGCGAGCTGAAGAAGTCCAGGCTTTGGCTTGCGGCACTCGCACTCGAGGCGATAGGGCGGGGCGCCCGCCGTCGGATGGTGGGTGCAGACGTACATCGCGTCCAGCCGGGCGCCTTCGCGCAGGAGCTGCCGCTCAATCTCCGCGTTCACTTCGCGAAGCGTCTCCGCGGAGAAATAGCCGCGCGCGATGCCAGCCTGATTGGTCGCCATGATGGCGAGGATACCGGCGGCATTGAGACGGGACACCGCGGCCGCCGTTCTCGGGAGGACTCGCACCCGGCAGGGATGGTTGAGATAGCCCATCTCCTCGATGAGGCAGCCATCCCGGTCCATGAAGACGGCCGGGCGGCCGGGCAACGGCTGAGCCATGTGCGCAGTGTAATGCGCCGATTGGGATTGATCAATGAAAATCCTGATTTACTCAGGCTACGGAGGCTCGCCGGTCGGCCAGCAGCCGGTAGATTTTCTCGAGCGAGTCCACCTGGGCCGCGTAGGTGAAGGGCTCCGCCGCGGCGCGGGCGGCCTGCGCGAGCCTCGCCGCGTCATGATCTCGGATCCTGGCGAGCGCGCGCGCGATCTCGGGGGCGGCGACCGCAGGGATGACGGCACCGCTCACGCCGTCTCGCACCGCCTCCGCTCCGCCCGTGAGCGCGCTCGTGAGCACGGGCACGCCGGAGGCGAGCGCTTCGAGGTGCACGTTGCCGAAGGGCTCGTAGCGGGCGGGAAGAGCGACGACATCAGCTGCAGCGTAGAGGCGCTCGACGTCGGGGCGAGGTGCGATCCACGTCACGGCGTCGGCAATGCCGAGCCGGGCCGCCGTCTCGCGATAGGTCTCGGTCTTCCCCTTGCCCGCCACGAGCACGTGCGTCCGACGGTCGCTGAAGCTCGCGACCGCCTCCAGCAAAGGCCCTAGGCCCTTGCGCTCGAAGCCGGAGCCGACGAATGCCACGAGCCAGGCCTCCGGCGGGACGCCGAGCCGGCTCCGCGTCTCCTCACGCCAGCGCTTCCGGTTGTCGGGGTGGAACCGCTCGAGGTCGACCCCGTTGTAGACGACGCCGATCCGCTCGGACGGCGTGCCGTAGAGCCGCTGGATCTCTTCACGCCCCCGGGCGGCGATGGCCACGATGTGACGGGCCGACCGGAGCGTGAAGATCCTCCGCTCCAAGTACAAGAGGAGACGATGCTGAGGATTCACTTGAGGTCCGGCTCGCCCCATCGCCTGGAGATACGCGCGATGGCTCCCCTCCCCTGCACGATAGATATCCTGGGCCAGTCCGCGTTCGTGGCTCTGGACGAGATCGAAGCCTTCTCGCCGCATCGCCCGTCGGGCGGCGAGGGCGAAGGAGAGCTGCCGCAGCACCGAGGGCTGGCCGAGCACGGGAAGGCAGTGGACGACCACGCCGGCCGCAGGGAATTGGCCGGCGGTCGTCAGGAGATGCACCTCGTGGCGGCCGTGGCGCACGAGGGCGTGGATCATGCCCGCGGTGGCCGTCTCGACACCGCCGTGGAAGGAGAAGGGGCGGCACACCAGCCCGAGCTTCATCGCCCCGCCATCACGCGCTCGACCAGCGGGAAGAGCTCCCGCCGCGTCGCCTCGAAGCTGTAGCGCTTCACGCAGCGGTCACGAGCCCGCGCCCCGAGTGCCTGCGCCTCGGCGGGATCGTCGATCAGTCGGGCGATGGCGCCTGCCAGGGCCGGCACCTGGCCGGGCTCGACGACCACGCCGCAGCCTTCGAGGATCTCGGGGATCATGGAGACTCGCGTGGAGACGACGGGACGGCCGAGGGCCATGGCGTCGAAGATCTTCGCCGGCACCTGACCTTCCGTATCGGGCGTGCGCCGCTGCGGGACCACGACCACGTCGGCAGCACCGAGGAAGGACGGGACGTCCTCGAAGGGGACCCAGCCGAGGAGCTTCGCCCCGGGACAGCGGCTCAGGATCTGTCCGGCCGTCGCGCTCCCGGGATCGCCTCCCACCACGCCGAGGACCACGTCGGGCCGACCGAGCGACGCCACGGCCGCCGCCAGATCGTCGACGCCCTTGTAGTCACGGAGGGTGCCCAAGAAGAGGACGAGGCGCTCACTCCCGATTCCCAGCCTCCGTCGTGCCTCTCCCGGATTTCCGCCGCCCGGCTTCCAGGCATCGGTGTCCCTCACGTGCGGCACGAGCACGCCGCCGAAGCGCTGCTGGAGGAAGCGGGAGGCTACGGTGATACTGTTGGCAACACCAGTGAGGCGCTCGCAGAGCCACGTCCATGGCAAGCCGGCGGGGTTGCCGAGGTTGACGGCGCGGCCCAGCGTGCCCCAGAAGCCCGAGCGCAGGTAGAAGCCCACCTCCCAGTCGTCGATGTCGAGCAGGAGCGGCCGGCGTCCGACGAGCCGGCGGAGATAGCCCACGCCCGCGCTGGCGAGCCGCGTCTTCGAGGCGACGATCAGATCGCCATCGGCGCGCCGGTAGAGCTCGGCGGCCGTGCGCACGAAGGCGGGGAGACGGCGGCTTGCCACGCTCGAGTAGCGCACGGGGCCCGCGGCCACGGGAGCCCAGATCCCCGCTCCCGTACGCGGACCGATCACCTCGACGGCGCCGAGCGGCTCCAGAAGCCGGGAGAGGAGATCGGCGCGTCCGGCCGCGTTGTCGCTCAGGTCGAAGCAGAGGACGGAGATCTTCATGCCGGGAGGACGAGGCGCCGGTAGTGGCCGAGGAGCCGCTCGGCGACGCGGGCACCGGTGAAGCGCTCGTGGGCGACCGTGCCCGCCTGGCGGGCGAGCGTGTGACGGAGCGCGCGATCGCCCAGGAGTCGATCGAGGGCGTGGGCAAGCTCGGGCGCATCCCCACCCGGCACGAGGAGCGCGGTGACCCCGTCCTCCAGCACCTCGGCGGCCGCGCCCACGCGGCTTGCGATCACCGCCCGCCCGCTCGCCAGGTACTCGAAGAGCACGCGCGACATGCCGTCGGACTCGAGCGGCGGGTAGAGTGCGATGTCGAGGCCGCTCACGAGCGTGGCGGGATCCTCGACGAAGCCCAGGAAGGACACGCGATCCGCGAGATCGGTCCGCGTCACCCGCTCCCGCGTGGCGACCTCGAAGGGTCCGCGGCCCGCGAAGACCAGATGGAAGCGCCGGCCCGCTCGGGCGAGCTCCTCCGCCGCGTCGAGCACGACGCCGTGGCCCTTCATGACCCGGAAGCCGGCCACGAGCCCCACGATGGGGACGTCGTCCGGCACGCGCAGCTCGCGGCGCAGCGCGCTCGAGCCGTCGGGACGGTAGCGGTCGCCGTCGGCGGCCCCGGGCAGCGTCACCACGCGCTCCGCGCGGGTCAGCCCCGCCGCCACACACTGCCGCCGGATCGCCTCGCTGACCGTGACCACGAGATCCGTGGCGCGCCCGTAGAGCCAGCGGTTGAGCGCGTGCGGCCGCAGGGCCTGCACGATGTGGCGCGTACGGACGAGCGGGCGCGGGCGTCCCGACCGCCGGTTGACGAGGGCGGCAAGCCAGTGCTCCTTGCTCCGGTGCACGTGAACGAGGTCGGCGGAGGCGGCGTGCCGGGCAAGCGCCCGGAGATCGCGCGCGTCGGCCGCCGGGCGCACGCCGGTGCGCAGGGTCATGGTCTCGATGCGCGCCACGCCCTCGGCGCGCGCACGGGCCATCACGCGCTGCTCGCTTCCCGCGGGGCAGATCAAGGTCGCCTCGTGCCCGGCCCGCGTCAGCTCGCGACACATCTGTGCCGCCCAGTAGGCGTCCGAGGACCAGCCCCGGCACGAGACGAGGTGGATGACCTTCACGGGCGGCGCGCGCGCCGCGCCAGAGCCTCGAGGTAGATCGCCTCCATGGCGGCGGCGTGCTGCTCCGGAGCGAAGAGCACGGCGGCGCGGCGCCGACCCGCCTCGCCCATGGCCCGTCCCTCCGCCGGGTCGGCGAGGAGCCGCTCCATGGCGCTTGCCACGTCCTCCGGTCGGGCGCGATCGACGAGGAGCCCCGTCTCTCCGTGCACGATCGCGTCGGGCAGCGCGGCGACGCTCACCGCCACCACGGGCCGGCCCGCGGCCATCGCCTCGAGCGCGGCCCGACAAGATTCGTCGGAGCCCGAGCCGAGGATGACGAACACGTCGAGGGCGGCGAGGACGGCGGGAAGATCGGCGTCCCGGTATCCGGCGAAGAGTGCCTGACCCTCGAGGCCGAGGCGGGTCACCAGCTCGACGAGGGCATCGCGCCGCTCGCCCTTGCCCACGAGGAGGAGGCGGGCCTCCGGCCGCTTGACGAGGAGCCGGCGGAAGGCCTCGAGGAGCGCCTCGTGCCCCCGTCCCGCCGCGAGGCGCGAGACGCAGCCGATGAGCGGGAGCTCCGCCGCCCGGAACTCCTCGCGCACCTTGGCGGCGCCCGCGGCGTCGGGCGCAAAGCGCGCCACGTCGACGACGCCGTGGTGGTGATGAATCACTGCCCGCGGAGCTCCCGTCTCGACGAGCCGTTGCTCGATGCGCCGGCTCACCGCCACGAGGGCATCGCTCGCGCGGTAGAGCGAAGTATCGGGCCATCGCGCCCGCACCGCGCGCTCGTTGTGGAAGCTTCGCACGAGGGCTGCTCGTCCCCTGCCCCACCAGCCGAGCCAGTGGTCGTGGCTGTGATGCGCATGCACGACGTCGACCCGCTCGCGCGCCACGAGGGCGCGCAGGCGGCGGGCATCCTGCGCGATGGCGAGCGGGCGCGACTTCACGTCGAGGCGCAGCCCCTCGAGCGGCTCGATCCCCGCCTCGCGCGCCTTGGCCTCGAAGCGGTCACCGCCCGCCACGCCCAGCAGGGCGTGGTGTCCGCGCTCCCGCAGGGCGAGAACGAGCCGCAGCACGGGCTCGGCGCTTCCCGTCCACCATCGATTGGCGACCACGTGGAGTACGGTGAGGGGCCGCGTCACGGACGCTCCCGGCCGCGAGAGGCGATGACGTCGTCGTAGAGGGCAAGGAGCCGTGTGACCGCGGCGACGTGGGAGAAGCGTTCCTCCACGAGCGCGCGGGCGGCGCACGCGCGGGCGGCCGCCGCCGCGGGATCGGCGATGACCGCCTCGATGGCGTCGGCCAGAGCGGCGGGATCGTCGGGTTTGACGAGGAGGCCCGTCGTCCCGTCCGCGATCACCTCGGGAATGCCGCCGATGGCGCTCGCCACCGCGGGCACCCCCGCCGCGAAGGCCTGCAGGAGCGAGCCCGGGACGCCCTCGGTCCGCGTGGAGGCGAGGACGAAACAGTCCATGGCGTGGAGGAGATCCGGCACGTCGCTGCGGAACCCCGTGAAGTGCACGGACTCGCCGAGCCCCCGTTCCTTCGCCAGGCCCTCGACCCAGGTGCGCCGGATCCCGTCGCCCACGAGGAGGAGACGCGCGGAATGATGCCGCCCATGGACCGTCGCGAAGGCATCGAGGAGCGAGGCATGCCCCTTCGAGCCTCGGAACATGGCCACGGAGCCGATGACCGGCCTCGAGAGGCCGAGGCGTGCCCGCACCGCGTCGCCGTCCGCGGCGCCGGAGAACGCGGCGAGATCCACGCCGGCGGGGATGGCCACCGCGCGCTCCGGCCGCACGCCCGCCTCGATGACGAGGTTCCGGATCGCCTCACCGCTCGTGATCACGCGGTCGGCGAGCCAGCGGTAGACGGGATTCAGCCGGCGGCGGATGCGGATGGAGACGTGGCGCGTCCTCACCACGGGGATGGTCGCCAGGCGCGCGGCGATGCCGCCCACCCACGCGTCGATGGAGCTGTGGGTGTGCACGATGTCGACGGCGCCACGCCGAATGATGCGCGCCAGCTTCCACGCCGCGGGCAGGTCCCAGGCGCCACGCATGCGCACCGCGAAGGTCTCCAGTCCGGCTTCCCGCGCCCGCTCCACGAAGCGGCCGTCCGGCTGGCCCGCCACGAGCACGCGCCAGCCGCGTTCACGCGTCCAGCGCGCCTCCGTGATGGTCCGCACCTCCTGGCCGCCCAGGCCGGGCGAGGACTCGGTGTGGAGCACGGTCTTCACGCCGCGCGCGCCTCCTCCACGGCATGGGCGACGGAGTCCACGGAGATGGCGTGCATGCACACGTGGTCGATCGGACAGCGCGGCAGGAAGCACGGCGCGCATGGCGCGGGGCCCTCGAGGCTCCGGCCGGCGCGGCCGCGGGGGGCGGTCAGGCGCGGATCGGTGGGGCCGAACAGCGTCACCGTGGGCACACCGACCGCGGCGGCCAGGTGTGCCACGCCCGTGTCGCCGCTCACCAGGCACTCGAGCCGGGCGAGAAGCCGCGGAAGCATCTCGGGGCGATCGCGCCCCACAGCGGAGGCGATGAGTTTACCCGCCCGCGCCGTCACCACCTCCGCGACGGCGAGGTTGTCGGGGCTCCCGATCAGCAGCGGCTCGAGGCCTCGCTCGGCGAGCCCGCGGGCGAGCTCGGCATAGGAGACGGGCGGCCACAGCTTCGAGGAACCGAAGGCCGCGCCCAGATGCAGCCCCACCAGGGGCGCCGCGCCGCTGCACCCGGCCTCGTCCAGCAGCGTGGTCACTTGAGCCTCGGCGGCCTCGTCGGTGCCGAGACGCCAGCTCGGCCGTGTCGCCACGGCCGGTGCGCCGGCGGCCTCCAGCAGCCCGGTGTACTCGTCGACCTGATGCCGGCGAGGCGACGGCAGGGAGGCCGCGTGCGTGAGCAGGACGCGCCGCATGTCCGCAGCGTAGCCGAGCCTGATCCGGGCGCCCCAGCGCCGCGCAGCGAGGGCCGACTCGAAGGAGTTGGGCAGGAGTACCGCGACGTCGGGCTTCATCTCGCGGAGGACGGCGCCGAGCCTGCGACGGAGGCGGCCGTCCCTCGGGTAGCGTAGGTGCGCGTCCGCCACCGCCTGGCCCGCGAGGAGCGGCGCCCACGGCCCGATGGCGGTGACGAGGGCATCCGGTCGGGCCGCGCGAAGGGCGGCGAGGGCGGGAAGGGCCATGACGGTGTCCCCGAGCCAGTTCGGCAGCCGAACGAGGATGACGTGGCCGTCGAGGATCACGAATGCGTCCGCCCCGCGGCCTTGCTCCGGAGCGTGCGCGCGAGCGCGTCGACGAGCGCGGGCCGATCCGCGCCCATGTCGAGGCGGACGGCGAGCACCTTGAGCGGCACCTCGAGGCCGGGCGCGTCGCGAAGCCGTACCCAGTCCTTCTCGGTGGTGACGACCCATTCCGCTCCCGAGCGCTGTACGGAGCGTCGCACCCGCTCGAGATCCGTCTCGCGATACGGGTGATGATCGGGGAAGGCGAGGAGCTCCACCACCGACGCCCCGAGGCTCCCGAGGGTGGCCACGAAGCCGGCCGGCGAGGCCAGGCCCGCCAGCGCCATCACCCGGCGACCGGAAAGCACGGCGGGCGATTGCGGGCGCCCGTCGCCCTCGCGCAGCGCCTCCGCACGGAAGGCTCCGGAGAGCACAGGAGCACGCGAGCCCTCGCGGCGCAGGCTCCACTCGATCTGCTGCGTCACGCCCGGTCCTGCCGGATTCGTCACCACCACGAGATGAGCGCGCCGGAGCGCGGAGAGCGGCTCGCGGAGCACGCCGCGCGGAAAGAGCCGGCCATTGCCCCAGGGCTCGCGCCCCTCCACGGCGAGGATCTCGAGATCCTTGGCGAGCGTCCGGTGCTGGAAGCCGTCGTCCAGCACGAGCACGTCGGCGCCGCGCTCCACGGCGGCGCGACCTGCCTCGTAGCGGCTCTCCCCCACCACCACGGGCAGCCCGGGCAGCTGCTCGGCGAGGAGGCGTGGCTCATCGCCCGCCTCGCGCGCGCCGAGCCGCACGCCGTCGCGATCCGCCACCACGTGGACGCCTCGCGTGCGCCGTCCATAGCCGCGGCTGACCACGGCGGGATGCGCTCCGAGCTCCCGCAGGGCCGCAGCTACCAGGGCAGTGAGCGGCGTCTTGCCGCTGCCTCCGAGGGTCAGGTTGCCGATGGAGATCACGGGCACGGGAAGACGCCCCGTCGAGAAGAGGCCGGCCCCGTAGCAGGCTTCGCGCGCCGCGAGCGCGCCGCGATAGGCACCGGCCGCCGCCACGAGGACACCGCGGAGCATGACGCTCCCCTGACCGTTCCACAGCCGCTGGAGCTTGAGCTCGAGCGAGCCCGCCTCAGCCATGCGCCGGGCCCACGAGATGGCGCTCCACGAGCTCCATGGTCTGCTTCACCGCGCCCTGACGGCCGATGACCGCGCGCAATCCCGCCTCGCCCATCCGCGCCCGCCGCGCGGGATCCCCGAGGAGGTCGGCCACGCGCTCCTCGAGCCAGGCCGGCTCCTCCACGAGCAGGGCTCCGCCCGCCTCGAGGAGGAGCTCGGCGCTCTCGCGGAAGTTGGTCGTGTGCGGGCCATAGAGCACGGGCTTTCTCAACAGCGCGGGCTCCAGCATGTTGTGGCCACCCGTGGGCACGAGGCTGCCCCCGATGAAGACGACGGAGGCGACGCTGTAGATCTTGGCGAGCTCGCCCACGGTGTCGAGGACGATGACGGCTGCGCGCTCGCGCGAGGCAGGCAGCTCGCTCCGGCGCACGGTGGCGAGACCCCGGTCGGCGGCGAGGCGCTCCACCTCCGGCACGCGCTCCGGATGCCGGGGGGCGAGGAGGAGAACCAGATCGGGGAAGCGGCGGCGAAGCCGGGCATAGGCGTCGAGGACGATGGCCTCCTCGCCGCGGTGGGTGCTTCCCGCGATCCACACGGGCTCGGTCGCCGCGAGCCCGAGGAGCTGCTGCCAGACCGCCTCGCCGCCCGCCTCGGTGGGCGCGAGATCCGTCTTGAGGTTGCCCGTGACCACCACGCGCTCCGGCGGAGCGCCGAGGGCGATGATGCGCCGGGCGTCCTCCTGCGATTGCATGGCGAATAGCGCGATGTCGCGCAGCATGCGTGCGGTGAGGAAGCGCACACGGTGATAGCGTCGGAAGGAGCGGTCGGAGATGCGGCCGTTGGCGATCATGGCGGGCACGCCGCGGCGTGCGAGGGCGCGGAGGAAATTCGGCCACAGCTCCGTCTCCATGCCGATGAAGAATCGCGGCTGCACGGCGTCGAGAGCGCGCCGCACCGGCCCGGGAAGATCGAGGGGGAAGTAGCGATGCGTCACCGTGCCGGAGAGGCGGTCGGCAACCACGCGGGCGCCCGTGGGAGTGACGGTGGTCATGATCACGGACAGCTCGGGCCAGCGGCGCGCGATCGCCTCCACCAGCGGCACCGCGGTGGCCGCCTCGCCCACCGACACGGCGTGGATCCAGCAGCGGGGCTCGGCGGGCAGGGCCGCGCCGTAGCGTCCGAAGCGCTGGGACTGCGAGCGGCCATAGCCCGCGCCCCTGAGCCGTCGCACGAGGAGGACGGGCAGATAGGCCGCGAGCCCGAGGCCCAGCACCAGCGTGTAG
>JBKOVG010000303.1:0-8168 GCA_046723845.1 Candidatus Methylomirabilota bacterium
TCGTCATGAGCTCCTCGTACGACGGAGTCGGGCGTCCGTACGCTGTTCCGCTATCCATTGAGCGCCCTCCTCATTTCTGCTCGATGCGGCCGACCTTGCGGACCCCTTCGGCCAGCCGCTGCGCATCGGCGTCGAAGAACCGCTCGAACTCCGCACCCTGCTTGAAGGGACCGCGAGGCAGCGGCACGCGTAGGAGCGTGTCGAACAGGTAGAAGGAGCCGACGGCCAGCGCGAAGGCGAAGACGAGGGCGGCGGTGAGGCTGCGGCGCTCGACGAGCCACACGAGGAAGAGGAGCGCCGCCAGCATGGTCAGGCGATAGCCGAGGCGCTCGAGGCCCAGGCAAATGAACGCGCAGACACCGAGGATCACGAGGGCCAGGCCCGCCTCGCCCCAACCCACCGCGGCAACCCGCAGGGAACGACCGCCCATGACCGCGACGAGACCGCCCAGCACGAGGAGCACCACGGCCAGGAGAACCGGGAAGTAGCCGGGACCCGGATTGTGCCAGGTGCCGAGCGGCAGCCGCCGGCTCTCCCACATGACGAAGACAGCAAGCAGGCAGAGGGCGCTTCCACCGAGTCGATCGGTTGTCAGCATGGGTGGTCGCGAGGAGGGCCTCGCGGGCGCGCAAGAATATCACACGGGATTCCGGGCCCTGGATTCCGCTAGAATCTGGCGGCGGCAGCGCGGCGGCATCGAGGGCACGGGAGACGACAGGAGAGTCCCGCATGGACAGGCTGACGATCGGTGACGCGACGTGCTCTCGCATCGAGGAGACCGTCGACACGAGCTTCACCGTCGAGGGCTTTTTCCCCTCGAACGATTTCGACGTCATGCGGCCGCATCTGTCCTGGCTCGCGCCGCGATACTTCATCCGATCAGGCGGCCTCGGCCGCGTCCCGGCGGCGGCTGCTCGAAACGTGCAGCGAGCGCGGCGCGCTGCTCCTGCCGAGCCACTTCCCGGCGCCGCACGGGGGCCACGTGCACTTGGCGGGAAACGGCTTCACCATCCAATGGCTCGAGTCCAGCGCATGAGGGGGAGGGATTGAGATGAAGGTCGCCACCTGGCGCGGGGACACGCGCTTCACCATCGACGACGCTCCCGATCCGGCGGCGGGTCCGGGGCAGGTCGTCGTGTCGGTGCATGCCGCGGGCATTTGCGGGACGGACATCCACGCGACGCAAGGGCTCTTCCCGTGGACGCCCCCGCTGGTGCTCGGCCACGAGTACTCCGGCGTGGTGCACGAGGTGGGTCGCGGCGTCAGCAAGCGGCTGCTCGGCCGTCGGGTAGCCTGTGAGCCCTCGTATGGCTGCGGCGAGTGCTCCGCGTGCGAGGCGGGGCGCACGTCGCAGTGTCCACGCGCCGCGCGCATCGGGGGCTTCGCCGAGCGCGTGGCCCTTCCCGTGAGCTGCGTACATCCGCTGCCGGAGAGCCTCGATCCCGTAACTGCCGCCCTCACCGAGCCCGCAGCCTGCTGCCTCGCCGGCCTCGAGACGTTCGAGATGCCGCGCGGCACGACCTTGCTCGTCATCGGCGGCGGCATCATGGGCCTCCTCACCATGGTCTTGGCCAAGCGCAGGGGCGCCAAGCGCCTGATCCTGTCCGATCCCATCGAAGAGCGGCGCAAGATCGCCCGCCGGCTCGGTGCTCACGTTGTCATCGATCCAGCACGGGAAAACCTGCGCGACCGCATCATGGCCCTCACGCGCGATCGGGGAGCGGACGTGGTCGCGGAGGCGGTGGGCAAGCCCGAGCTCGTGGCCGAGGCGCTTGCCCTGACTCGCCCCACTGGTCACCTCCAGCTCGTGGGCGTGAACCCCAAGGGCAGCCAGCTGCCCCTGGATCTGTGGGACGTGCACTACCGCGAGATCCGGATCAGCGGCGCTTTCGGCCGCGGCACCGCCTTCCGCCGCGCCCTCGCCCTCATGCCGAAGCTCGGCGTGAAGAAGCTGGTAACCGCGACCTTTCCCCTGAGCCGCATCGCCGAGGCCTTCGCTCACGCCTCGGCGGGCCACGGCGCCAAGACGGTGATCACACCCGGCGTCAGCGCCTGAGGTCCCGGGGAGCCTCGTCGTCCGTCAGTGGGATGCAGGCGGCGGCGGGGATGCGGAGGCTGACGCGCTCCCCGGCCCGCGCGCGCGGCGGGGTCGGCCCCGCCACTCTCAGCACCACGTCGCTGTCCGCTAGCTTCACCTGATAGTCCACGCTGTCGCCCAAGAAGCTCGCGCGCAGCACCGTCCCCCCGATCACGTTGAGGGACGCGTCCGGCGCCGGCTCGTCTCCCAGTACGAGCTCGATCTGGTGGGGACGGATCGAGATGACCAGGCGGGCCCCCGGCGAGAGATCCCCGGCGGCCACGCGCAGTCGCAGCGGGCCGGCGCTCACGCGGTCCGTGCCCGCGGCCACCGCCTCGACGAGGTTGGTCCGACCGATGAACTCCGCGACGAAGCGCGTGCGGGGACGCTCGAAGAGTTCCTCGGCGGAGCCGATCTGCGCGACGCGCCCGTGCTGAAGGACGGCGACCCGGTCGGAGATGACCATGGCCTCCGCCTGATCGTGGGTGACGTAGAGAGTGGTGATGCCGAACTGCTCGTGGAGGCGCCGGATCTCGAAGCGCATCTCCTCGCGCAGGTTCGCGTCCAGATTGCTGAGCGGCTCGTCGAGGAGGAGGATCTCGGGCTCGACGACGAGCGCTCGTGCCACCGCCACCCGCTGCTGCTGGCCGCCCGAGAGCTCGCCGGGATAACGCGCGCCGTAGCCCTCGAGCTGCACCGCGCGCAGGATCTCCCGCACCCGGCGCTCGCGATCGGCCCGCGTGGTGCCTGTGAAGCGCAGGCCGTAGGCCACGTTCTGATCCACCGTCATGTGCGGCCACAGTGCGTAGCTCTGGAAGATCATGGCCATGCGCCGGCGCTCGGGCGGGATCACCGCGGAGGGAGAGGAGAGACAGCGGTCGCCGACCCAGATCTCGCCCGCCTCCGGGGTGAGGAAGCCGGCGACCAGTCGCAGGGTCGTCGTCTTCCCGCAGCCGGAGGGGCCGAGGAGCGCCACGAGTTCGCCCGCCTCCACGCGGAGATCGAGACCGGACACCGCGCCCACGTCGCCATAGCGCTTGTGGAGCCCCGTGATGGTGACGCCGGGCACGCGGCTAGCCTGCCGCGCTCGACGAGCGCGCCCCCATCACGTCGCGCCCGAGGAGCGACTGCATGAGCGCGACCACCACGAAGGTCATGATCAGCATGAAGAGGCCGAGTACGGCGATGGCCCCGAACTGCCCCTCCTCCTTGAGGTCGAAGATCACCACGGACATGACCTTGGTGTTGGGGGTGAAGAGGATGATGGAGGCGGACAGCTCGCGGATGACGCCGATGAAGATGAAGCACCACGTGGCGATGATGCCGCTCCGCGCGAGGGGGGCGGTGATCTCGCCGAGCACGCGGAGCCGCCCCGCCCCCAGGATGCGCCCGGCCTCCTCCAGCTCCGGATGGATACCGCGGAAGGTCGCGTCGGACTGCGAGTAGCCGACGGGCATCTCCTTGGTGAGATAGGCGATGAAGAGGATCCACAGCGTTCCGTACAGCAGGAAGGGCGGCCGCGTGTAGGCGATGAAGAGGGCGACGGCGAGCACGATGCCCGGGATGACCACGGGAGCGAGGGTGAGAAAGCCGAGGACCTGGTGGCCGACCACCAGCTTGCGCGTGGTGATGTAGGCGAGGAGGGCGGCCAGCCCCGCGCCTACGCAGGCGGTCAGCACGCCCAGCTCGAGCGTGTTGACGATGGCGCTCTGGGTCGCGCTGTGGAGGAAGGTGAAGGACCAGTTGGCCAGGGTGAAGTTGTCCCAGGTCAGCGGCTCCGCCCACGCGCGCGAGAAGGCGGCGCGGGCGAGGATGCCGTAGGGAAGGAACACCGCGCAGGCGAGGACGGCAAGGCAGCCCGCCAGCGCGGGATATCGCCCCGCCCCGAGGGGAATGACCCGCCGCTGGGCTCCTTTGCCACCCACCGAGGCATAGCCGCGCCGGCCGAGGAGCTTTTTCTGCGCCAGCAGGAGCAGCGCGGTGGAGAGGAGGAGGGGCACGGAGCATGCCGCCGCCATCTCGACCTTTGGCGGGTACTGGAAGAGCGCCCACACCTGGGTGGTGATGGTGTGGAAGCCCGCAGGCAGGGCGAGGATGGCGGGAGAGCCGAACAGCGCGAGGGCCTGCAGCACGGCAAGGATGAAGCCGCTCAGGATGGCGGGCAGGACCATGGGCAGGGTCACGGTGAGGGCCACCTGCAGTCGATGCGCGCCCAGGATGGCCGCCGCTTCCTCGAGGTCGGAGGCGATCAGGCCGAGGGTGTTGGCAATCATGATGTACACGTACGGGAAGGTATAGATGGCCACCACGAAGATCAGCCCCGTCATGGTGAAGATGTTCAGGAGCGGTTCCTCGGCGCCGGTGAGGCCTCGATAGAGCTTGTTGAGATAGCCCGCGTTGGGGCCGGCGAGCATGACCCAGGCGAAGGCGCCCAGGAAGGGCGGCGTCACGAAGGAGGCCAGGACGAGGCTCCGGATGGCGCGCGACCACGGCAGGTCCGTTCGCGCGGTGAGCCACGCCATGGGCGCACCGATGGCCACCGCCACGATCCCGGACCAGAACGCGAGCACCACGGTGTTCCAGAGCGCCTTCTGCAGCCGCGGGTCGGCGAAGACGCGGGCGTACTGCGCGAGGGTGAAGCCGCCGCGCTCGCTCTGCACGCTCATGTAGCCGAGCCAGGCCAGGGGCAGGAGGATGAGGAAGACGAGGGCGGCGGCGGCCAGCACCCACACCGGCGCGGAGCGATCGACCCGCTCCCGCCAGGCCGGGCGCGGGCGAAGCACGATCGGCGTCGAGGCGGCGCCCGGCTCCCGGCTCACCGTGGTGAGATCAGGCCCCGAAGAACTCGACGAAGCGCGTCTTGATCTCCTCGCTGCGCTTCTCCAGCTCCTCGGCATCGACCTGCAGCAGCTTGAGCTCGGAGAGCTTGGGCTGGTCGGCGGGATAGGTCACGTCGGGATGGCCGGTGTAGAGGCCCTCGCTGTCGGCGAGCGCCTGCTGCACGGGCCGGCTGAAGATGAAGTCGGTGAAGAGCTTGGCGGCGTTCGGGTGCGGCGCGAAGGCGGCGATGGCCGTGGGCGAGACCACGAGGGGCACGCCTTCCTTGGGGAAGACAATGTCCACGGGATTGCCCTTCTTCTTCACCTGGTAGAACGTGTAGTCGCCGCCGTTCGCGGCCACCGCGCGCTCACCCGAGGCGACCACGCTCGAGGGATCCACCGCCGACTGCACGAGCATGGGCCGGTTCTGGGCGAGCTGCTTGAAGTAGTCCCAGCCGTAGAGCTGCACGAGGGCGAGCACGTGCGTCGAGATGACGCCGCTGTAGCCCGGATGCGCGGTGACGAGCTTGCCCTTCCAGCGCGGATCGAGGAGATCTTTCCAGGTCTTGGGCGCCTCGCCCGCCGGCACGCTCTTGGTGTTGTAGGCGATCACGTTCACGGTGGCGCGCAGCCCGTAGTGATAGCCGTCCTTGTCCTTGAAGGAGGCGGGGAAGCGCTCCACCCCCGCCGGGGTGTACTTCATGAGGAGCTTCTTGTCCTTGAGGAGGACGTAGTGGCCGGCGTCCGAGGTGTGGATCACGTCCACGTTCTTGATGTTGGCCTGGAGCTCCTGCATCACGCGCTGGAGGATGCGCTGCGAGCCCGTGCGGTGCACCTCGACCTTGATGGCCGGATACGCCGCCTCGAAGAGCTTGGCGACCTTCTCCGCGCTCGTGAGGGCGAGCGAGGTGTACCAGACGACCTTCCCTTCTTTCTTGGCCGCCTCCAGCCGCGCGTCCTGCGCGAGGGCGAGGCGGTTGGCGACGAGCCCCGCGAGGAGGAGCACCAGCGCGACGACGACGCGGCGACGGGTCATGGATGTCCTCTACGCGGCCAGGGCACGCATCAGGGCGTTGAGGTCGGGCTGGGCGGCCAGATCGCCCGCGAGGCGGATCACCGCGCTCGCCTGCGCGTCGGGCACGGCCAGCGAGGCGTTGCCACGGAACTTGGTCTCGATCTCCTCGCGCGACATGGGAAGGTCCGGACCGCCCCGCGGGCGGTCCTGACGCTCCTCGAGGAGACGGCCGTCGCGGAGGCGCACGGCCACGCGTCCCACGAACTGGCGCGGGTAGTCGATGGTGGGATCGAGCTCGTAGCGAACGGTGCCCGCCACGGAGAGCACGCGCGGATCCCGCGCCGCTTCGTCGGTGAACTCGGCGAGGGAGGCCCGCCCTTTCACGAACATGACGGCGAGGAGATAGGGAAGGCTGAACTTGGCCGCGTAGCCATTGGCGGGACGATGCTTGTCGGCGAGCGGCTCCCAGAGGCGCGGCACCGGCCCCTCCGCGGTACGGCAGGTGACGCTCGCGATGTCCTCTGGCCTGATCCCGTGTGCGTCGCGGAGCCTCAGCGCGCAGTCCATGTAGGGCTGGGCGATGGAACCGCAGGGGTACGGCTTGAAGGTGAGCTCGCTCAGCTCCCATTTCTGCCCGAGGGTGGCGAGCAGCGACTCGACGGTCGCCTCCGGATAGTCGCCGGCGAAGGCCTGATAGAAGCCGTGCGGCCCCTCGAAGACCGTCTCCGGCCCCGTGAAGCCGGCGCGCGCGAGGAGCGCCGCGGCCACGCCCGCGTGGCCGGCCCACCCCGGATGGAGCCGCTTGGTCCAGGAGCCGTCGGCGAGGTACTCGATGATGCCGCCGGCCTGGCTCCCGCAGATGCCGAAGGCGTGGACGAGCTGGTCCTCGGTGAGGCCGTAGAGCCGGCCCGCCACCGCGGCGGCGGCGAAGCTCGCGGTGAGGGAGGTGGGATGATAGTGGCGCGCGTGGAAGCGGCCCGGCACCGCGAGGCCGATTCGGCACATCACCTCCACGCCGGCGATGGTCGCCTCGAGGGCGGTGCGCCCCGGGGCGCCCCCTGCCTCGCCGACGGCGAGCGCGCTGGTGACGGCGAGGCAGCCCGTGTGGACGATGGCGTCCTCCCGCGTGTCGTCGAAGTCGAGGCCGTGGGCGAGCGTGGCGTTGGCGAGCACCGCGCTGGCCGCTCCCGTCCGGGACTTGGCGCCGATCAGGGTGCTCTCCGGCGGGCCCCCGAGGCGCTCGGCCGCTTCCAGCACGGCGCGGCCGAACTCCTCCCGGGAGGACGCGAGGCAGCTCCCCAGGGTGTCGAGCACGAGCAGGCTCGCCTGCTCGACCACCGACGCAGGGACGTCAGGAAGCGCCAGACCGAGCGCGAAGTGCGCATAGCGCCGGGCTACCGAGGGACGCACGTGAACTCTCCTGTCCGGAATCGAGCCGGGGGAACGCGTGAAAGCCGCGCAAGAATATCATGTGGTTCGATGGGAGTCGATGCGGCGAAAGTTGACCATCTCGGAACGATCGTGTCAGGCTCGCGACAATGATCCAACCAGTACGCCTCCTTCAGTCATCCGGGCGCCGAGCAGACGGGGAACTCCGGCCTCTACGTGATGGGCGAGCAGAGGGTCTTCCGCGAGGGCGACCCGGCAGCGCCAAGGGGCTCACGCTGTTCGGCGCGATTATCTATGCGCCGTCGGCAAGCATCAACACGATGCCGGTCTTCGCGTCCACCGGCGCGAGCTATGGCGGGCTCCTGCCCACCCGTGACCGCGACACCGCGGCCCGGCAGGTAGCGGCTGAAGCCAATCCGGGAGGCGTGTCGAGCGTCGGTAACGCCGTCGTGCTGGGCGTGCAGATCGGAGTCGAGTTCTGATGGGTGTGTTTCACGCGACACGTCGTCCGCGTAAGGCGCGCCCAACCGTACTGGCCACGGAGGCGGCGTCGGGGCAGGTGATGCTGACCTTCACGCGCGCGAAGCGCTGAGGGGCGGGGCTACGGCTTGAGCGTGCCGTTGACCGTGTTCGAGCAGTGGGTGCGGCCCTGCGTTGTCTCGCCGACCGTCACCTCGTTCGTTGAGCAGAACTGGCTCGAGGGCTGACTGAGCGTACCGCCCCCGGAGAAGGCGCCGCCGAGGCCGGTGCTGCCCGAGGAGAACGTGCCGCCCCCGAGGGAGCTCTTGGTGTCCGGAGACGGGGACAGGGAGCTACCGCCCACCGGAAGAATATCGGTGCGCCGGCTCGAGCTGGATGCATCGGGGAC
>JBKOVG010000048.1:0-12953 GCA_046723845.1 Candidatus Methylomirabilota bacterium
GGCCGTGGACAAGTTCGAGTACCGCCGCGGCTACAAGTTCTCCACGTACGCCACGTGGTGGATCCGCCAGGCCATCACCCGCGCCATCGCCGACCAGGCCCGCACCATCCGCATCCCCGTGCACATGATCGAGACCATCAATAAGCTGATTCGCACCTCGCGGCAGCTCGTGCAGGAGCTGGGACGCGAGCCCAGCCCCGAAGAGATCGCGGTGAAGATGGAAGTGCCGGTGGACAAGGTGCGCAAGGTCCTCAAGATCGCCCAGGAGCCCATCTCGCTCGAGACGCCCATCGGCGAGGAAGAGGACAGCCACCTAGGCGATTTCATCGAGGACAAGCAGGTGGGCTCGCCCGTGGAGAGCATGATCGGGCTCTCGCTGCGCGAGCAGACCAACAAGGTGCTGAACTCGCTGACGCCGCGCGAGGAGAAGGTGCTGCGGCTCCGCTTCGGGCTCTCCGACGGCTGCGAGCACACCCTCGAGGAAGTGGGCCAGGATTTCGCGGTCACCCGCGAGCGCATCCGCCAGATCGAAGCCAAGGCGCTCCGCAAGCTCCGCCATCCCTCCCGCTCCAAGAAGCTCCGGAGCTTCCTG
This sequence comes from Candidatus Methylomirabilota bacterium, assembly GCA_046723845.1. Taxonomy (GTDB): domain Bacteria; phylum Methylomirabilota; class Methylomirabilia; order Rokubacteriales; family CSP1-6; genus AR37. The sequence continues at coordinate 593 of JBKOVG010000048.1, forward strand.
GAGTCGTGAGCGGTGCCGTGATCGCCACCCGCGGGCCCATAGCTCAATTGGCAGAGCCCCCGGCTCATAACCGGTTCGGTCTTGGTTCGAGTCCAAGTGGGCCCACCACTCCTCCCTCTCCCCTCAGGGGAGAGGGCGCCTTTCGAGCTGAGCCGAGAGCTGAGTTGAACGAGGGGTCGGCTCGCGTGGAGCACGCGTAGTGGACGCCCAGCTCAAGACCCTCATCGACCTCCAGGGCGTGGACACGCGCATCGCCGCCCACGAGGCAGAGGCCGGCCGCCTGCCCAAGGAGATCGCCGCCGTCCACGCTGCCATCGAGACGGCCAAGAAGGACGTTGAGGCGGGACGGGCCCGCCTGGACGCGGCCAAGAAGGAGCAGCGCACCCGGGAAAAAGACCTCGAGGTGGTCCAGGCCAAGCGCTCCAAGACCGAGGGACGGCTCTACGAGGTCAAGACGAACAAGGAATACTCCGCCGTCCTCGCCGAGATCGAGGAGATCAAGCAGGAGAAGGCGCGAGTGGAGGAGGAGATCCTTGTCCTCATGGAAAGCCAGGAGCGCCTCACCGCCGACATCCGCGAGGCGGAGAGCCGCTTCAAGACGCGCGAAGGCGAGGGCAAGCAGGAGGAGGTCGCGCTCCAGGAAAAGCTGCGCGGGGTTCAGGCCGATCTGGCCCTCGTGCGCACGGAGCGCACCGAGCTCGCCAAGCAGCTCCCCGCCAACGTGCTCGCCGACTATGACAAGCTCCTGAAGGCCCGCGGCGGCCTCGCCCTCGCCCAGGTGATCAAGCCCAACCTGTGCGGCGGCTGCCGCATGACCGTCACGCCCCAGCGGCTCCAGGAGCTGCGCGCCCAGACCGCGCTCCTCCCCTGCGAGTCCTGCGGCCGCTACCTCTACTGGCTCCCCTGACCGACCCGGTCATCTCTCCGCTCCGGGGAGAGGACTGCAGTTCAAGCCGAGACGCGCGCATCGAGCGGAGAGGCGAGGGCTGAGATGGTGAAAGCCGTCTCCCTCTCCCCTCAGGGGAGAGGGCAGGGTGAGGGGCGATGAATCACGCCAAGTCCCCCATCCACATCTACGTCGACGGCGCCTGCAGCGGCAATCCCGGCCCCGGCGGCTGGGCGGCCATCCTGATCGAGGACGGCACGGAGATCGAGCTCTCCGGCGGCGAGTCCTCCACCACCAACAACCGCATGGAGCTCATGGCCCCGCTCCAGGGTCTCCGCTCCCTCCCCGAGCGGCGCGTCGTCGAGCTCTACAGCGACAGCGCCTACGTGGTGAACTGCTTCCGCGACAAGTGGTACGAGGGCTGGCGCAAGAACGGCTGGCGCAACTCGCAGAAGAAGCCGGTGGAGAACCGCGACCTCTGGGAGGCGCTGATCGGCGAGGTGGCGCGCCACGAGGTGACCTGGCACAAGGTGGCCGGCCACAGCGGCCACGAGCTGAACGACCGCGCCGACGCCCTGGCGCGAGCGGCCATCCCGAAGCGCTGAGCCGTCGCTACATCGTGCGGGTGGCGGGGATGACGCTCTTCCCCATGAGCTCGATGGAGCGTGCGGTCGTCGCGTGGTCCATGCGCGACTCCTGGGCCTCCAGGAGGAGGTGGCCGATGCCCAGCTCCTCGCGCACGCGCGCGAAACGGTCCACCACCTCGTCGGGCGTGCCCGCCACGATGTAGTAGTTGTCCACGAGCTCCTCGTAGCTCATCTTGGCCAGCGACACCGAGCGCGCCTTGAGGGCGAACTGGTTCGCCGCGCGCGAGCGCATGCCCACCGGGGAGAAGAACTCCACGGGGCCGCGCAGGGTCGGCCCCATGCGCCACACGAAGTGCCGCCCCGCCTCGAGGGCCTTGGCCTTGGTGTCCGCGGTGACCGCGCAGATGAGAAAGCCCAGCTTGTCCTCGGTGACGGTGCGACCCGCCTCGGCCGCGCCCTGGCGGTAGAAGTTGAAGAGCTCGCGGGCCACCTCGAAGGACACGAGGAAGGGCACGTAGGTGTAGCCCATCCGCCCCGCCCACACCGCCGTCTCCGGGCTCGCCGTGCCCGGCACCCAGATGGGCGGATGCGGCTTCTGAAGCGGCAGGCACCACGGGTTCACGTGGCGGAAGTGATAGTGCCGGCCTTCCCAGCGGAAGGGGCCGGGAGCGGTCCAGCACTTGATGATCAGGTCGTGGCACTCCTCGAAGCGCTCGCGGTTGTGCACGGGGTTCGTATTCGCCCACCAGCTCTCCACCCCGACGCCGCGCACGAACCCGCTCAGTACGCGGCCACCGGAGATGAGATCGGCCATGGCGACCTGCTCGGCGACTTGCACGGGGTTGTCCTGGATGGGCAGGATGTTGCCCAGGATGAGGAGCTTGGCCTGCCGCGTGATGCGGCCGAGGATGCCCGTGGTCATGTTGGCGGAGACGTTCACGCACGACGGCGTCGAGTGGTGCTCGTTGATCATGAGCCCGTCGAAGCCCACCTCGTCGGCGAGCTGGTACTCGTCGAAATAGCGCTGGTAGTTCTTGTGCGCGATGTCCGGCGAGAAGAACGTGTTCGGGAAGGCCAGGCGCAGCGAGGGATACTTGTCCCCCTCCGCGTCGGGATACTCGTGGTGCGGCATCTCGCTGAAGTAGTAGAGCTTCACCTCACGCCCTCCCGAGGAAGTCGAGCACCATGCGCGCGAAGGCCTCCGGCAGCTCGATGGGCGGCAGATGGCCGCACCGGTCGAGGACGGAGAGCGTCGCTTGAGGCAGGAGCCGCCGGTACTGCTCGCCACAGATCACGGGCACGATCCGGTCCTCTCTGCCCCACACGATGAGGGCAGGCATGCTCGCCCGCGGCAGGAAGCGGGGCAGGCGGGGATTGAACATGTAGGGCTTCCAGGTGAGGCGCGCCGTCATCTCGCGGTTGCGCATCGCGATGTCGAGCTCCTCCGGCGTGGGCTTGCTGCCGTAAAGCTCGGCCCACTCGGGGATGGTGGCGGGATCGTGCACCGTGTACTTCAAGAGCTCCTCGGGCGGGTAGTAGAAGATGTCCAGGATCTCGCCCTGCTCGGGACGGAGCCCCGTGGGCGCCACCAGGACCAGACGCTCGATACCCTCCGGACGCATGGTCGCCATTTCGGCCGCCGTCCAGCCGCCGATGGAGTGGCCGAGGAGCGCGGTCTTCCCGAGGCCGGCCACGTCCATGAACCAGAGATAGAAGCGCGCCGGGTCCTCGATGCCCTCCATCCAGTCTGCCGAGTCGGAGCGGCCGAAGCCGGGATGCGTGGGCGCATAGATCGTGTGCCGCTCGGCGACCACGTCCATCCAGCGACGCCAGCCGCGGTTGCCCCCGGCGCCGTGGAGGACCAGGAGCGGACTGCCCGCGCCGCCGATGAGCACGTGTACCTTCGTCTCTCCGACCGCGATCATTTCCTCGCGAGGCTTCACGGTGGTGTCGACTCCTTCTCGTCGCGCGCGCGCAGCGCCCGCCACACGCGCTCCGGGGTGAGCGGCAGCTCGCGGAGACGGACGCCAGCCAGCCGCCGAAGCGCATTGCCCACGGCGGGGCTCACGGGAATGAGGCTCCCCTCGCCCATGCCCTTGGCCCCGAACGGCCCCGCCCCGTCCCCATTCTCGATGAAGTGACACTGTAGCGCCGCCGGCACGTCCTCGGCGCGGGGCACGCGATAGTCGACCAGGTTGGCGTTCAAGAGCTGGCCTCCATCGTAGAGCATCTCCTCGAAGAGGGTGTGCCCCAGCCCCTGCAGCACTGCGCCTTCGTCCTGCCCTTCGCATTGCTGAGGATTGATGCGCCGGCCCACGTCGGCCACCGACACGTAGTCCTCCACGGTGATGGCGCCCGTCTCCTCGTCGAGGCTGATCTCGGCCGCGCCCACCGCCATCTCCCAGAACGGCGTGCTGCCGCCGAGCGGCGCCGCGCTCCGGCCGGGCGCGACGATCCCGCGTCCGATCAGCTCGCCACCACCCATGCCGAAGCGCTCCTTCAGCACCTGCTCGTACGCCAGCCGCCCACCGCCGTCGGCCACCACGGCGCCGTCATCCAGCCTGAGCTGCCGAGCTTGAACGTGAAGCACCGTCTCCGCCACGTGCAGGAGCTGGTTCCGCACGTCCTCGGCCGCTTCCTGGACGGCGCGGCCCATCATGGTGGTCGATCGGCTCGAGCTGGTGGTCTGGTCATAGGGCGTGACCGCGGTATCGGGAGTGGCCACCCGGACGCGATCCAGGGAGACGGCCAACACCTCGGCGGCGATCTGCGCCATCACCGTGCGCGCGCCTTGTCCCATCTCCACCGTGCTCGACAGCACGGTGACGCTGGCGTCGGCATGGAGCCGCACCACGGCCTCGGACACGGTGGGGCCGATGCTGGCCTTCATCATCATGGCCACGCCGCGGCCTCGTCCCGCCGCGGCGGCCTGCCTCCACCGGATCGCCTCCGCCGCGTGGGTGAGGCTCTCCTCGAACTTGCCGTCGATGGGCGTGTCGCCCGGCGCGTACTCCTCGCCGTGGGCGAGCAGGTTCTGGCGGCGCAGGTCCACGGGATCGAGATCGAGGCGCGTCGCCGCCTCGTCGAGGAGCGACTCGAAGGCCCAGGCAAGCTGGGGCACGCCGAACCCGCGAAAGGCGCCGCCCGGCGTGGTGTTGGTGTACACCGCCTGGCTGTAGAGCACGACGTGGGGCACGCGGTACGGCCCCGTCGCCGTGTACGTGCCCTTCTGGATGATGCGCGGCCCGATGTCGGCATAGGCGCCGACGTCGAAGTCTCCCTCGCAGGCCGCGGCGAGCAGCAGACCGTCGCGCCTGAGCCCGAGGCGCACCCGCACACGCGCGTCACATCGGCGCACGGTGCGAAAGGCCTCGTCCGCAGTGAGGGCCAGGCGGACGGGCCGCCCCGTGATGCGGGCCAGCGCGCCCACGATGGGCTCGAGCTTCGCATAGGTCTTGCCGCCGAAGCCGCCGCCGAGATACGGCACCACGATGCGGATAGCGGCCAGCGGCACCCGGAACATCTTGGCCAGCTCCACGCGCACGGAGTACGGGTTCTGCGTCGACGCCCACACCGTGAGCCCGCCCTGCTCGTCCCAGGTGGCCACGGCCGCGTGAGGCTCCATCGAGTAGTGCTGCACGCGCGGGAAGGTGTAGGTGTCGTCCAGCACCAGATCCGCCTCCGCGAGGGCCGCCGTCCCCCGCCCGCGCTCGAAGCGGAACTGGTGGCAGACGTTCGTTCCCGGCCTGCTCTTGAGCGTGGAGAGGTCGGCGAAGTGTCCGGCCAGCGGCGGCGCTGTGTGCACGAGCGGCGCGCCGGGCGCCAGCGCCTCGGCGAGCGTGGTCACCGCGGGCAGCTCCTCGTATTCCACATCGATGAGCGTGAGCGCCTCCGCCGCCGCTTCCTCGGTGTCCGCGACCACCGCCGCCACCGGCTCGCCCTCGTAGCGCGCAACGTCGATGGCGAGGATGGGGCGGTCCCGCAGGGCCGGCCCGAAGTACGGATCGCACCACGCGAAGTCTCTGCTGGTCACCACCGCGCGGACGCCTGGCTGGCTCCGCGCGGTCTCCACGCTCACGCGCCGGATGCGGGCATGCGCGTGCGGAGAGCGCAGGAGCTTGGCGTGCAGCATGCCGGGAAGCTCCATGTCGGTGACGTAGCGGGCGCGGCCGGTAACCTTCTCGACCACGTCGAGTCGTCGGACGGAGTGGCCGACCACGCGGAAGCTCACGCCCGCACTTCCTTCCGGCGGCCGCAGGCCACGATGGCCTCGATAACCTTGCCATAGCCGGTGCAGCGGCAGAGATTGCCGCGGAGGTAGTGCGCCACGCGCTCGCGCGTGGGCGTGGGGTCCTCCGCGAGTAGGGCGCGGGCGGACATGAGCATGCCCGAAGTGCAGAAGCCGCACTGGACGGCGCCGTGCTCGATGAACGCCTCCTGGAGCGGATCGAGCGTGTCGCCGTCGCCCAGCCCCTCCACGGTGAGGACCTCGGCGCCGTCGGCCTCGACGGCCAGATAGGTGCAGGAGCTCACGGGAGCGCCGTCGACGAGCACGGTGCAGGCGCCGCAGACCTGCATGTCGCACGAGCGCTTGGCGCCCTTGAGACCGAGCCGCTCGCGCAGCACGTCGAGGAGCAGCCCGTGCGCCGGCACCTCGAGGGCGACGGGGCGGCCGTTGACGGTGAAGGCGAGGCTACACGACGACGGTGTGGGCGTATTGCTCATGGAGGTCTCGCCCGGCTGCCCGCGCGGCAACGGTGGCGACGGCGCGTCGTACGAACACCCGCGTTATCTCGCGCTTGTAGTCGGCGGAGCCGTGGAGATCGGCGACGGTGTCCACCGCTTCGGCAACCGCATCCGCGAGCGGCTTCGCGGCGTCGGCGAGGTCGGCGCTCGTCGCACCGATCGCCCGCCGCTCGACATCCGGAAAGCGGCGCGGCCGCGGGCCAACGCAGCCCACGGCCAGCCTGGCCTCGGTGACCTGCCCTGCGGCACTCATCGTCACGGCCAGGGCTACGCCGAACGTGGGGCGCTCGTAGACGCCGAACTTCAGGTAGGCCCCGACGGTGCCGTGGGGCCAGGGGCGCAGGCGCACCGAGGTCACGATCTCGTCCTCCCGACGCGCCGTTTCGTAGGCACCGAGGACGAAGTCCGCGAGCGGGACCTGGCGCTCTCCGGCACGGCTCCAGAGCGAGACGGCGCCGTCGAAGGCGAGGCAGATCGTGGCCAGATCGCTGTGCGGGTCCGCGAAGGCGAGATTACCGCCGACGGTCCCGACGTGCCGCACGCGCACGTTGGCCACATGCGCGGCCACGCGGGCGAGGAGCGGGCACCGCTCGCGGAGAAGCGGAGACCGCTCTACCGCCCCATGGCGCACGGTGGCCCCGATCGTCACGGCGCCGTCGTCGGAGGCGATCGCATCCAGCCCAGCCACCCGCTTGACGTCGATGAGGCTGCGCACGCGGAGCAGGCCTTCCTTGAGGAGGAGGAGCAGCTCCGTGCCTCCGGCGTAGAGGGCGGCGTCACTGCCGTGCTCCGCGAGGAGATCGCCCAGCTCCGGCAGCGTGGTCGGCCGGTAGAGCGCGAAGGGGCGAAGCATGCTCAGCCGGCCGCCGCCCGCTGGAGACGCCCTCCGAACTCGTCCACCGCCTCCTCGGCCTTGCGCTGGATCACGCCGTGGCCGAGGGCGCCGAGCTTGCCGAGCACGCGCCCCTCGGCCTCCACGTGGAGGACGCTCGTCTCTCCCTGCGCCTCGATACCAAGGGTGACCTGCATGGAGATCTCCGCTCCGATCACCGGATCACGTCCGCGCGCCTGCAACGCGAGACGGTGGTCGGGCTCGACGTCGGTCACGCTCACGTCGAGTGGCACGGACAGGCTGATCGGCCCCACCTTCTGGCGCATGTGCGCGGTGTAGCGCCGGTGCGGCTCGATCTCGCGTGCCTCGACGCAGCCCGGCACGCAGCCCACGATGCGGGGCACGTCCCAGAGGAGCTTCCACAGCGCCGCCGGCGGCAGCGCCACGGGCAGCGCGCGGCGGACGTTCATCCGAGGGCGCCCACAGGCTTGAGGATCTGCTCGGCGATCATCTGGAGATACTCGATGCGAGCCTGCGGCTCGCGGGGCAGGCTGTAAATGCTGAAGCCGATGCGATCGAGGCCCATGTCGCGCCCGCGCAGGATGGTCTCCACGCAGTCGCGGGGTGAGCCGTTGATCGTCCAGTCGTCCAGCGGGCCGTCGAAGCCGAGCTGGAGCTCGGCCATGGTCTTCTCCTGCATCTCCCACGAGCGATACATGGCGAAGGTCTTCTCGAGATACGCGCGGGCGCTCGCCTGCGCCGCCTCCTTGCTGGCGCCCACGATGAGGCTGCGCGAGGCGCCCACGCGGCCGGGGCCGATCGCGGGCGTCTCCGCACGCGCCTCGCGGAATATCGCGCTCAGCCGGGCGATGTCGCGCCATGCGACCTGCGGCCCGAAGAAGACGCCGTCGGTGATGCGGGCGGCCCGCCGGGTCGCGCCCATGCTCTGCGCCCCCATCTCGAGCGGCGGATGCGGCGTCTGATACGGCGTGAAGCCCATGCGGCCCGCCGTCACCCTCGTGTAGTCACCTTGGAAGGTCACCTCCTCGCCCGCCCACAGGCGCTTCATCAGGGCGAGGGACTCCTCGAGCTTGGCCACGCGATCTTTGCGGGCGAGCCCCACGGCCTCCAGCTCCTTCTCGCGATAGCCGATGGCCACGCCCACGTCGAGCCGCCCGTGCGTGATGTGATCGAGGGTGGCGACGTTCTCTGCCGTCTCGACAGCATTCATGATGGGAAGGAGAAGCACGGAGGTCTTGAGACGCATCGATCCCGTCTCGGGAGCGAGCCGGGCGAGGATGGGGAGCGGCTGGGGCCACACCGTGGGATGGGAGATCCAGTGCTGGCCGATGGACACCCACCGGTAACCCATGCGCGAGGCGGCGGCCACGACCTGAATCGCCTCGTCGATGATCTGCGTGGCACTGCGATCGGTGGGACTCCAGAACGGGGTGAGATGGAATCCGATTTCCATGCGCCTTCCTCGATGGTCTTGGGGGCTGGCGAGCCAGGTCGTGGGCTCTTATACCTCCGCGAGGAGTCCCGTTCAAGCGGCGGCCGACTAGAGGCGAATGCTATACTTTTCGAGCTTTCTCCATGCTCTTTGATTCGTCTACTCTTCGCGCCAGAGAGGGCTGGACGGTCGCCGGCGGAGGGCAACCTGCGCGGGAGGAAAGTCCGGGCTCCACAGGGCAGGGTGCTGGCTAACGGCCAGGGGGGGCGACTCCACGGACCAGTGCCACAGAAAGCAAACCGCCGTCCGCAAGGACGGTAAGGGTGAAACGGTGAGGTAAGAGCTCACCAGCGACGCGGGTGACCGCGCCGGCTCGGCAAACCCCACCCGGAGCAAGGCCCAATAGGAGAGCGATCCTGGTCTCGCGACTAGGTGAAGCGCGGCCCGCGTGGCGCTCTCGGGTATGGCCGCTGGAGGCGCCGGGCAACCGGCGTCCTAGAGAAATGACCGTCTCCCCGGCTTACCCCGGGAGACAGGACCCGGCTTACAGGCCCTCTCTGGCGCGACTTTATTTTTCGCGCCCTTAGCCTGCAAAAGTTATTGGGCGCCTCGACTGAGAACGTGGCCACCGTGTCCTGCCTTGCCAAGCCAAATCGCCCGTGCGTGCGCAGCGACTCCTTGAACTGATCGAAATCGCTCCGGTACGACACAATCGCCTGTGGCGAGAGCTGCCGTTCTACCTCGCAATGCAACAGAAACTTCTGCTGCAGGCCGGTTAGTGTCATCGCCTCCCTCTTCGGCCTGCCACCCCGTCGAGTTTTCTCGGGAGGAGTATGTTCCGAAAGCTCATCGATCGCAACGTCGAGCTGTCCGTCGGGTATCGCATGCCCCCACGGGAGGACAGTCGGCGCGATCCCGACCGGACCTTCGTAGATATCTATTCGCGGGCCAAATTCGTAGATATCTATTCGCGGGCCAAAAGTGAAGACTTCCATTACCTGCAGAGCAGACACGAACTCGTCGCAAAAAGAAAGCCCCGAAGAATCTTTCTGAGAACAACGCAGGGGTAATAGGGGGTATATAGGTCCGACCATAGCTAGGGGAGAGGGGGTATATAGGGGCTGATAGGGCGACCGATGCCAGACTAACTTCCTAACTCGTTTCTGCGAGCGGACTGGCTTTCTCTTCTCGCCCGTTGATTCCATGACCCTGATGATCACAGCTGAGTCAAGAAGGAAATGTTCCGCTGTGCCGCTCTGGGCCCCAAGGAGAAACGTAAGGCGACTTACAGCCTTCTCTGGCGCGATTCATATCTTCTGTGGACAGAGGAGGTGCTTCGCGACGCCCAAGACGGCCATCTTCGGGCAGATCGTGGCGCGCATCGATCGACTCACATGGCACCCCATCTGATTGAGAGACCCACGTCGGGTGCAGCACCGATGAGCAGTAGCGGCCGCGAGCGTGGTCAATCCGAGTATCTGTTCAGAAATACCTTTAGCTCAGGCAGCGAGCCATCGACGGGCCGGGCGGCCCTGCAGCTTGGAGTCAGGCGCTTGCCCGGCCAGGAAGCTGCGGAGTCATCAGAAATCTTCTTGGACCGGAGGGCGGGGTCCCGAACGTTCCAGCTTCGAACTACACGAGTTCGACGACGATCGGCGATCGGCGCCGCAACGCAGAGGTCCGTAATGACCGTACTCGCCGCCGCGCGAAGGACGATCGCGTTCATTGTTCCCAAGCTCAGTTCTCAGAGCATAACGCCGTGTTCAAGAAGATAGCTTCTGGTTACAAAGGCTCAACGCTATGGCAGAGCCCCCTCACAATAGGCTTGTCGATGACGGTAGCGACGTCGCGAATGTCTTGCAAGAGCTGGCGGTGCTGGCGTTGGCCAGCACGTCCATCCGGTCCGCGGTCACACAATAAGTACAGTTCGCCATTGACTTGCAAACCACGACGAGCCTACCATTCCGGGCGCATTCGAAACTGAGCGTATGGATCGGGGCCTAGACCGCAGCAGGAGAGAGCATGACCAAGCGGATTCTCGTCACCGGCGCAGGAACGGGGGCGAGCAATAACCTGATCCGCAGTCTGAAGGCCGAGGATTCCGGGTTCTTCGTTGTCGGCTGCAATTTCGATAGATTCGTCCTAAAACACGCTGCTGCGGATCGCCTCTACCTGATCCCGGCGACGTCCGACCCACGCTTTTCCGAGGCGCTGGCCCGCCTGGCGACGACGGAGCAGATCGATCTCGTCATTCCAACCACCGATTCCGACGTCACAGCGCTGTCGGATCTGAGCAAGACGCTGGGTCGACGCGTCTTTCTTCCCGACCCTGCTGTGATACGCCTCTGTCAGGACAAGTACAACCTCACCGAGGCGCTCAGGGCCCGGGATATACCTGCGCCCGAGAGCTATGCAGTCGCGGATGTGAATTCGCTGGGCGAGCTCTTCCAGCGACTCGGTGACAATCGACCAATTTGGTGTCGCGCGCGAACCGGAAGCCGTTCGCTCGGGGCCGCGCCCATGACACGACCGGAACAGGCGCAGGCTTGGATTCTCTACTGGGAGGAGATGCGAGACGTGCCGGCTTCTTCGTTCACCCTCTCCGAGTACCTTCCTGGGCGCGACTTCCTCTGCCAGAGCGTCTGGAAGGACGGGTCACTCGTCCTTGTCAACACATTTGAACGGCTGTCGTACTTTGGCGGTGAGAACAGCCCAAGTGGCGTGTCGTCCTTGTCCTCACTGGCCAAGACGGTGGCGGACCCTCGTCTCGTCGACGTGTGTCGACGCGCGATAGAGACCGTGGCCCCAGGCACTTCGGGAGCCTTCAGCATCGACCTCAAGGAGAATCGCCGGGGCGTGCCGTGCATCACGGAGATCAACGCCGGGCGGTTCTTTATCGGCATGACCGCGTTCTCGCATGTCGGCAAGCACAACATGCCCGCGATCTTCGTGCGGTTGGCCTGTGGCGAGCCCGTGGCTCTGCGTGAGGAATACGACGCGGTCGAAGGATATTACCTCGTGCGCGACCTCGACAACCCTCCGGGCGTCTTTCAGGAGGACGAGTTGTTCGACGAGGTACAGGTGCTATGAGCATGCAAGGCCGGATCCGCAGGCGCGAGCTTCTCGTGATCCTCGTAATAGTGGTAGGTGTGAGCCTCCTGGTCGGGTATGGGTCGCGATCGCAAGACCCTAGTCATGCGCTCGTGGCGGCTCCGACTCCTCTCAACCCGACTCCCCTCATGGGGATCGCGGAGCTACTGCCCACTTTGGAAGTTGCCCAAGCGACGCCACGAGAGGCAGCACCGCTCGGGGCGCCCGCTGTAGCCTCAGCACGAGCCGGTCGCACCGCGCAGCCACTCCTCAAGGCGACCTGCCGCGATGTAGAGCTAGGATCACCTCCGGATCCCGACGTGATTCCTGTGGTGGTGACGTACATGGTCTCGCAGCGCCGGCCCCAGGACGACATCAGAACGATTTTCACGCTGGAACGGATTCGTAAGGCGTTTAAGTCAGACGGAGAGTTCAACCTCATTTGGCGCCCGAAGGGCATTCGCTTTGCGCTGGCCAAGGTCCGAACGTGTGAGTTCACTCTTGATGCAAGCGTGAACGAGGCCATAGGCATCCCAGATCCTGATACGGGAGATTTCTTTGAGACCCTATTCATACCGATTCTGAAGACCTACAACACTAGAGCGCTTCGAATCGGCAACAAGCGGGTGAACTTCCACGGGCTGGACCTCTACCTGTGGTGGAAGATGAGGAGCTATCCGGGTTATGGCGTTCGTGCGCGCTTTGGCCTCAGCGAAGAGGAGCCTCAGCGGCCGCTTGAGCAGCGGCAGGCCAGAGCTGGAGGGATC
>JBKOVG010000377.1:0-6770 GCA_046723845.1 Candidatus Methylomirabilota bacterium
TCTTCACCGGTTTCAGCGTCAAGGTGCAGGGATTCACGCCACACCCCGACGGCATCATCCGGCTGAAGGGTCTCAAGCTCTCGTAGCGCTGGGCACCGGCCGGCCATGTCGCTCGGGCTCTACGTCGCGCGCCGCCTCCTCGCCCTGGTGCCGACGCTGTTCTTCGTCTCCGTCCTGATCTTCCTCCTCCAGCAACTCCTCCCCGGCGATCCCGCCCTGGCCCTGGCCGGCGAGGAGCACGATCCCGCCGCGGTGGCGGCCATTCGCGCGAAGTACCACCTCGACCGGCCCATCGTCGTGCAGTACCGGATCTGGCTCGGCAACGTGGTGCGGGGAAACTTCGGCGAGTCGCTGCGTAGCCGCATTCCCGTCTCCGACCTCCTCGCCTCCAAGCTGCCCGTGACCATCGAGCTCGCCGCCTGCTCGATGCTGGTCGCCCTGTTGCTCGGGCTGCCCGCGGGCATCATCTCCGCTACCCGCAAGGGCACCCCCCTCGACTTCACGGCCAACCTGATCGCCCTCTCCGGCCTCTCCGTGCCGCACTTCTGGCTCGGCATCATGCTCATCCTGCTCTTCGCGGTGCGGCTGGGCTGGCTGCCCGCCTCCGGCTACGCCACCCCGTGGGAAGACCCGCTCCGCAATCTCACCACGCTCCTCCTTCCTTCCCTCGTGCTGGGCACGGGCGTGGCGGGCGTGATGATGCGCCACACGCGGAGCGCCATGATGCAGACCCTGGACGCGGACTACGTGCGCACCGCGCGGGCCAAGAGCGTGCCCGAGCGCCTCGTCGTGCTCAAGCACGCGCTCCGCAATGCCCTCATCCCGGTGATCACGCTGGGGGCCCTCAACGTCCTGGGAGACGGACTGCGCGATGCCCTCGACCCGCGGTATTATTGACGCGCACGCACGGCAGCACGACCCGAGGAGGTCACCTCCGATGAGCTCGATCTGGATGAAGCCGATCAACGGCCCCAAGGCCTGGCGAGGCGAGACGCTCGGCCGCGACACGTCGTGGCTCCTCTCCTTGACGGCCGACGAGATCGCCGATATCGACCGCGCCCTGGCCAGCGCCAAGGCGAGCGGCCGGACCATGGAAGACATCGGCCGCGAGCAGTTTCCCATCACCGTGACGCGGGCCCGGCTCGAGCAGACGGTCGCCGAGCTCTACGACGGGCGCGGCTTCGTCGTGCTCCGCGGCCTGCCCGTGGAGCGGTACAGCGACGACGACGTCGGTCTGATCTTCTGGGGCCTCGGGCGCTACATGGGCTCGCCGCTGTATCAGAATCCCCAGGGTGATCTCCTCGGCCACGTCTACGATCACGGCCGCACCTACGGCAACATCGACGTGCGCGGCTACGAGACGAGCGCCTATCTCCCCTATCACACCGACGCGGGCGACGTGGTCGGCCTCCTCTGCCTGCGCCGTGCCCTCGAGGGCGGGCTGAGCAGCATCGTGAGCTCGGCGACCGTGCACAACGAGATCCTCGCGCGCCGGCCCGAGTACCTGGGCCTGCTCTACAACGGCTTCTACTACATCCGCCGCGAGGCGGCGCTCACCGAGCGCGGAGTATCCGACCGCCCCATTCCCGTGTTCGGCAACGCGGGCGAGGTGGTGAGCTGCCGCTACATCCGCAACCAGATCAACGCAGGGGCGGTGAAGCGCGGGGTACCATTGACGACGCTCGAGCAGGCGGCGCTCGACTACCTCGACGAGCAGACGCGGCGGCCCGACCTGCGGCTCGACATGGACCTGGCTGCAGGCGACATCCAGTTCGTGAACAACTACACCGTGCTCCATTCGCGGACGGAGTTCGTGGACGGTCCCGAGCCGCATCAGAAGCGCCACATGCTCCGTCTCTGGCTCAAGTTCCCCCGCCCGTGGCCGCTGAGCCCGGAGTTCCCCGCCCACATGGGCTACAAGCCCTCGCAGGACACGCCCGTGCTCGTCGAGGCGGAGCGGTGACGGCGCCCGACGGCGCAAAGTGGCCGGTCACGCCTGACACCGCGGAGGCCGAGACACGAGCGGTGTGGATGCGCACGGGAGACGTGCTCGTGCGACTCGCCTGGAGGCTTCTCTGGAGTTGGAGAGGCGACGGCGGATCCGGGTGCTCGCCAACGGTCGCTCCGGCTGGTGACGAAACGGCGAAGGCACGCGCCGGCGCGCCGAGACGGGACCAGGCGGCCCCCTAGGGCCGGCTGCCCCTCCCCGCGTTCCTCGTCAGCTTCAAGCAATCTGAAGACCGCCAAGGCGCTCAGGCTGAGAATCTCGCCGTCGCTATTGGCACGGGCGGACCAGGTGATCGAGTGAGCGGGATGGTCCAATCAGTCGCCCATTTTGGACAACCCGCTCAAAATACGAACGCGCGGCCGGGGCCGGCGACGGCCGCGTAATCCGAGGAGCCTTGAACGAACACGACGGGCGAGCGGCTCGGCCCGCGCGCTTTGCTTTCGCCTCTCTCGGCACGCGGGTCGATTTTCTTGACCCCACCCGGGCCGCGCGGCTAGGGTCGACCTACCGTATGTCGCATCATCACCGGCACTTCCCGGACCTTCCCGCAGAGCCTGACATGGCCTTCCTAGCGGGCTGACCGCGTGGCCAACTTCGTCCTCTGTGTCGACGAAAACCCGGATCGCCGACGAGCATTCGCCGCCGCGGTCAGGCCTCGGCTGGCCCTCTTCGCTGATCTCGTCACCGGCACGAGTACCTCCGGAGATCTCGACGTGGCGTGGGCGGCCGCTCCCCGCGCCCCCGTCGCGCACGTCGCCGACGCCGACGGCGTCGGCCTCGTCATGGGCGAGATCATCGCCTCCGGGGGCGAGCGGCTCACGCCCGCGGCCCTGCGCGAGCTCTGGCGCGAGCCCACGCTGGACAGTGCCTCCGCTGCCTTCGATGGCTATCATGCAGCCTGCGTCTATCGCGCAGGGCGACTCCTGCGGGTCGGCGCGGATCGGCTCGGGCTCTTTCCCGTCTACTACTATGAGAGTCCCGGCGTGCTGGTGGTCGGCTCGAGCCCGGAAGCCTTCACCGCCCACCCGTCGTTTCGCGCCGCCTTCAATCCGACCGGTCTGGTGGGGATCCTCCTAACGAACGGAGTCTTCGATGGCGAGACGCTGCTCGCCGGCGTGCGGCGGCTCCCTGCGGGACATCTGCTCTCCTGGGAGCCGGGCGGTCCGGCGCGCGAGCTGCCCGGGTACCGCCCGTCACTTTCGGATCGTTATCTCGACCTCTCGTTCGCGAGCCATCTCGACATGCTCGACGCGGCCATGGCCGACGCCATCCGGCGCCATGTGCGCACGGACGGACCCTGCTCGCTGCTCCTGTCCGGCGGGCTCGATTCGCGCACGCTGGGCGGCTATCTCAAGGAAGCGGGCAGAGAAGCCGTCGCGCTGACCCTGGGAGTGCGCGACGACATCGAGGTCCAGTGCGCCATCCCGGTGGCGCGCGTCCTCGGAATGCGGCAGCACGTGAGAGAGCTCGAGGCCGCGCGGTATCTGGACTTCGCGCGGCTGCACACGACGTGGGAGCATTGCGCCGCCGGGTCGAGCCTCATCATGCAGTGGGGCATGCGCGATCTCCTCCGCGACCTGCCCCTCCCCTACGTGAGCGGGCTCGGTCTCGACTGGGTCCTGGGCGGGCATGCGCCGACAGACCCCGGCCTGTCCTTCGACATGTTCTTCCGCTACCAGAACGCGTGGGGGCTGGCGCCCTCGCTGCTCGACACGCTGCTGCGCAAGGACGTGTTCGGCGACGCGGTGGCCGCGACCATGAAGCGTATCGAGGCAACCTACGTGGGCTACTCCGACGTGGAATCACGCCGAGCGTGGACCTTCTCGCTCTACCACCGCCAGCGCTTTCACATCGGCAGCGAGGCGTGGCGGCTCACCTTCACGGGATGGCCGGCCGTGCTTGCCGCGGACCGGGCCCTCCTGGAGATCGGCGGCGCCCTTCCCCCCGCGACGGCGGCGGATCGTCGGGCGCAGATCGAGCTCCTGCGGACCCGCTTCCCCGAACTGGCGGAGCTCCCGCTCGATCGCAACTCGGCGGACACCACTCCGATCCAGCCGGGATTGCGCTGGCTTCTGGACCGCCGGCTCCGCCGTCCGCTCCAGCGCCTCCGGGCCAGGCTCACGCCGGGTGGGCGGCGGCGGCCCGAGCGGCGTCGCTACTATCGGATCTTCGACATCAACAACGCGGGCTGGACGGCGCTCCGCCACGAGGCAGAGGCGAGTCGGGAGCTCGCGTATGCCTTCTTCGAGAAGCCGGCACTCGACCGGCTCGTGCCGCCTCCCGACGTCCCCCTGGTGTCTCGCGACGGGATTGCGGACGTGGCCGGCATCAAGACCATCATCGGCTTCATGCTGTGGGCGAGGGCCCACCTCTAGCTCATGAGCGGCCACAGCCGCGTCCTCCCCCTGGAGCTCAGCGGGAGCTCGGTTCGCTTCCGGTGGGAGACTCGGCCGGAGCATCCCGCGTGGGCGCGGAGCGAGTTCACCGTCAGCTACGACGGCGGTGTCGATCTCGCGGGGATGCCGCGCGCCCTTCTCTGGTCGGTGTTCCTCGGGTGCACGCATCCGATCTGGAGCATGCTCGACGGCTACGACGTCCAGTTCGAGGATCCGGTCGATCCCGCCGAGCTCGCGTTCTGGACGGTGATGGCCGCCGCCTCCCGCAGCGCGTCCGGTCTGCCGTCGACCGCGGGCGCCGCTCCCGTCCGGTTCCGATCGAGCGCCGTCCCCGTCGAGAGGCTGCCCCCTCCCCGGTCGTGCACGGGACCGCCCGCGGCGCTCCTGAGCTGCGGCAAGGAGAGCCTACTGTCACTGAGCCTTCTGCGGGAGGTCACGGGCGAGGCCGTCGCCCTGAGCGTCGATTCCTCGATGCCGGGGACTCACGACCACGAGAGCGCGTTCAGGGCGTGGGCGCTCGAGGCCATCGCCCGCGTCCCCGGCATACACGTCCACCGCGTGCGCTCCGACGTCCGTGCCACGTGGACGAACGATCACGCCCTGACCCGGGGGGGCATCGCCTCCCTGAACGAGCTGGCGGATTGCTTCGTCTACCCGTCGGTGGCCCTGCCCGTCGCCTATCAGTACCGGCTGCCATGGGTCGCGCTCGGGAGCGAGTGGGGCGAGCATCACATGCCGGTGCGTATCGCCGAGGGGTGGCAGTTCGATCGGTATTTCAGCCTGTCAGGGGTGGCGATCGCCGCCGTCAGCGCGCTGTGGACGCAGCGCTACGGCGTGGGCTACACCTCGGTCATCCAGCCGATCTCCCAGTACCTCGTGCAGCGAATCCTCCTCCAGCGCTACCCGGAGCTGGCCGCCTTTCAGCACTCGTGTTACCGGGCGCGGCCGGATGTTCGCGCCTGCCAGGTGTGCGAGAAGTGTCTCCGGGTCACCGCGCTCGCCCTCGCTGCGGGTACCGACCCCGCGATCATCGGTACGGACGTGCGCCGGGTTTTCTCGCGCTGGAACGCCACCGCCGTCGAGCTCGAGGAGGGGAGCGCCGACACCCACTACGCGAGCATGAACCACCTCATCCGCTTCGCCCTCTCGCGCATCGATCGCCGGCGCGCCGATGTCTTCTTCAAGCCGCGCGGCCTCCGCGACCTCGTCAAGCTCCGGCCGTGGCGCGCGCGCCGGCGCCTCCACCGAATCCTCTCGAAGGTTGGCGTGGTGCCGCCGGACCGCCTCGACACGATCAAGCGCGGGTATCTCCGCTATCTGCCCGCCGAGCTCAGAGATCGGATCGGAGCGATTCTCGAATCGCACGCGGCCTACGATGGCGGGGAGGATGGGGCGGTCCACGCAGCCCGGGCCGAGGTCGTGGCGGCGCTCACGGAACCCCTCCGCAAGGCAGCGCGGGTCCGGGGTTGAGACCGTCCCCAGAGTCCCCTCCGGAGCAGGGCGCGCCAGGACAGCCGTGATCAGCGCAGCGAGCGCAACCAACAAGGGCGGACACTCGACGACTCAGGCAGGGGATGCGACCGAACTTATGCCTCTCTCGATAAACATTTGATCATCTTGATCGTACACTTCATAGACTTGTACTTTCAGTAAACTACACTTTGATGCTCCATCCGCTAGAGAGAAGGCAACTCCGTGTCCCGGGCAATAAATGTGTTCCTCATCATGAAACCCATCAATCAGGTTGACTTTCAGGTGGGGACAAGTCGCATTTAAGGCTCGAAGTCCGCTCATCGATCTGACAATCACGATGCTTTCCTGCGGGAAACTCACGAGCATTTTTTCGCCAACGGGAAGAGTGTTAGAAGGACACAGACGAATTGCTCTTCCGGCGACTAGCTCCGAGTTTAGCGCAATTGAAATCCGCCTCTCGGCATGGGGCCTTTGCCTGTGTTCGTAGAGTGTGCCTCCACTAGCCTCTCTCGGAAACGTGATCAGCTTGCCGAAGTTCCCTCCCGCAATATCCTCAGAGGAGTACCAGCCGTCAACATCGAAATGGGGAGCCTCAGGATTAAACCTTGGTCTGTTCAGGCAAACGCGAGGGGCAATCGCAATTCTTGTCACGTTTGAAATATTCAAGTGGCTCCCATGCAATAGGTCGGAATTGAAGACAAACATGCTCCCATCCGAAATCCCCAATTTCTGTGGTTTCGGCAGGGTGTTTCCGGGAGGCATATAACCACTCTGTGACTTGAACGGAATGTACCTACCAAATGTTTCGGGGTATAAGACCATGCCGCTTTCCTCTTTTACCCCGGCAATCGACCACCAAAGGTTGACCCCATCTAGAGGCGCACCGTACCAAC
>JBKOVG010000395.1:0-4089 GCA_046723845.1 Candidatus Methylomirabilota bacterium
CGGCGAGCGCAGCCAGGGCCGCCGCGAAAACCAGGCGGGGGGCGCGCGTCACGAGGCGCCTCTGTGTCCGTGGGGCAGGAACACGGCGCTGAGGGTTTCCGGGAACACGCGCTCGTCGGGAGCGTCACTCGAACCGCCTCAAACGGGCCAGGAAAGCATTGACGATGGGGGCGGCCGCCGCGACCAGAGCGGCGAAGGGCAGGAGACTTCCATCGCTTCCGCCTCTACCGCAGCCGGCCATGGCGTGTCATCTCCGGTCCGCAAGCGGCGCACCCGCAGGCGTTGGCGGAGGCGCGCCGCCGTCGTCACCAGCGATCCCACCGGGCGGCCCCGTCCGCTCCACCCTCCGCATGGCGTGCTCCTCCTCGAGCGAGGCGGTGCGGACGCGGCGGAGTCTATCCCAGCAGTCGACGTGCGACCATCAGCGGTGTGCCGCCGTGCTGGCACGCGGGGACGGTGGTGCGCAGTGCCAAGCCGTGACGCAGGGCCGACGACTGTCCGGTTTTGTCCGCGATGATCAAGCTCGGCAAGGCACCGGTATTCTGGCGCTGGAGACTGCGAGCTCTCGGGGAAGGGGGCGAGACGTTCGGCTACTGCCCCCCGCGATCCGCGGCTGGAGCGGACACTGGAGGCGAGTATCCCTGTCGTGGGCGACGAGCTCCAGGCTTCGCTTCGTGGTGACCCCGGCCCGCGCGCCCTCCACAGCCCCCGCCGCTCCGTAAGGACGGCTCAGGCGGCTCACGGTGCTGACGTCGTGCTCGTCATCGTCGCCACTCCGCCAGTCACACTCCTCGGGCGGCGCGGGTACGTGAGCTCTCGGACCTACGGACCGAATTTGCGGCGAAGCCCGTCGGCGGCATGGTCGAGAAACGAGCGGACCTTGGCCGAGAGGTACCGACCGCCTGGATGCACGATGTGAATGGGAGCGGGCGGCGGCTCGTATTCGACGAGGACGGTCTGCAGTCGACCCGCCGCTTCATGCGGCTCCGCCTGATAGGACATGATGCAGGTAAGCCCAACACCGTCGAGCGCGGCGTCCACCGCCGCGTCGGTGGTGTTCACCACCAGCCGCGGGGTGACCGCCACGGAAGCGAGGCCGCTCGGACCATGGAACGACCAGCGATCGGGAATAGGTGTGACAGAAGTGCATGCGACGACACTGTGACTGCCGAAATCGCGCGGCGTTGCCGGCATGCCGTGGCGGGCAATGTATTGCGGGCTTGCACAAACGACGCGTCGTACCTGCCCGACTCGGATCGCCTGCAGCGAGGAGTCCGGCAGCTGCCCGACCCTGACGCCGAGATCGAGCCCCTCCTCCACCAATGAAACGACCCGGTCGAGCAACAGCAGTCGAACATCGACCTGCGGGTATTCGTCCAAAAAGGTTCGCACCAGAGGCAGTACGTGAAGCCGACCGAACATCACGGGCGCCGTGACATTGATCCAGCCGCGCGGTTCGACCCGCTCGCCGAGACTCACCGCTTCGAGCTCGTCATAGGTCGCTAGCAGTCGCCGGCAGCTTTCGAGATAACGCGCCCCGGCGTCGCTCAGGGTGACCGAGCGGGTTGTCCGATTGAAAAGACGGGTTCCCAGTCGCTCCTCGAGGGCCGCGATCGCCCGGGTAACGGCAGCGGGCGAGCGGCCCAACTGCCGCGCGGCCTCCCCGAAGCTCTGCTGCTCCGCCACGGTGACGAAGATCGTCAATGCGTCGAGTCGGTCCTTCATACTGTTGCACAGACTGAAATAGAGAAGTGCAGTCTCGCTCTCTTCCGCTGTCTGCCGCAAGGCATAGCTTTCCCGTCAAACACCGTCCGCGCTCGGGAGGCACCCATGACCGCCATCAATTACCGTACAGCCGACAT
Organism: Candidatus Methylomirabilota bacterium; assembly: GCA_046723845.1. Lineage (GTDB taxonomy): Bacteria > Methylomirabilota > Methylomirabilia > Rokubacteriales > CSP1-6 > AR37. The sequence continues at coordinate 1,863 of JBKOVG010000395.1, forward strand.
CGACGGCCTCAAAATATTCTACCGCGAATCCGGTCAGGCCGAGGCACCGAGGCTGCTCCTGCTGCATGGCTTTCCGAGCGCGGGCCACATGTTCCGCGACCTGATCCCGCTCCTCGCCGATCGCTTTCACCTCGTGGCGCCCGACCTGCCCGGCTTTGGTCAGTCGGACATGCCGCGGCGCAATGACTTCAAATATACCTTCGACAATTTGGCAGAGGTGATCGGGCGCTTCACTGAGGTCATGGGCCTGGAGCGGTTCGCGATCTACATCTTCGATTACGGCGCACCTGTTGGCTTGCGGATAGCCGCGAAGCATCCGGGGCGCATCACCGCCATCATCTCCCAGAACGGCAACGCGTACGAGGAGGGGCTGAGCGAGGGGTGGAACCCGATTCGGGCCTACTGGCATGAGCCCACTCAGGCGAACCGCGATGCACTACGCGCCTTCCTGACGCCAGAGACAACGCGCTTCCAGTATACCGACGGCGTGGCAAACCCCTCGCTCGTGTCTCCCGATGGCCGTTCCCTGGATGATCATTATCTAGCACGCCCGGGAGCGCACGAGGTACAGCTCGATCTGCTCCGTGACTATGCCAGCAATGTCGCCCTCTACCCTCACTTCCACGCCTACTTCCGAAATCACAAGCCGCCGTTTCTGGCGGTGTGGGGCAAGAACGACCCGTTCTTCCTGCCCGCGGGGGCCGAAGCGTTCAAGCGCGACATCCCGGACGCTGATGTCCGCTTCTTCGACACGGGCCACTTCGCGTTGGAGACGCACTGCGCGGACATTGCCGCGGCCATTCGCGACTTCCTTGCCCGGAGGGTCCGTCTTCCACCCCATGCCACGTAACACGCCCCGTCCATAGTCCATGCCCGCGAGTTGCAAACACAATCTGGAGGAGCTTTCCTCATGCGCGCAATCGTCAGACAGCAGTTCGGTGGCCCTGAAACCTTGGTGATCAAGGAGATCCCGGATCCCGTACCGAAGCCGGGCCATGTTGTCATCGAAGTCAAGGCGTTCGGGATAAACCACGCCGAGATGCACATGCGACGGGGAGAATGGGCCGAGGCCGCGGACGTCAGCGGTATCGAGTGCGTCGGCATTGTGAAGTCCTGTCCTGGCGGGGAGTTTGCGGTCGGGAGCAAAGTGGCCGCATTGATGGGCGGCTTAGGAAGAACCATCAACGGCAGCTACGCTGAATATACGCGCGCACGGGTAACGGGTGTGGCGCCGATCGAGTCCGATCTCCCATGGGAGGAACTCGCCGCGATTCCAGAGTCCTACGCGACGGCCTGGACCTGCCTTTTCCGCAACCTCGAACTAACGGAGGATCAGACCCTCGTCATCCGAGGCGCAATGTCAGCCTTTGGGCAGGCAGCGCTCAACATGGCGGTAGAAGCAGGCGCGAAGGTCATCGGGACCACGCGCGATCGAGACAACTCTGGAAAGCTCGAGGATCTCGGCGCACACCGAGTGGAGGTCGAGGGACCCGATCTCTCGAAGCGAATCGCTGAAGCAAAGCACATTGATGCGGAGCTGGACCTCGTTGGCAACAGCACCATCCTTGATTCCCTCTGGATGCTGCGCCGGGGTGGTCGCGCCTGCTTGGCTGGCTGGCTGGGTGGTCTCGAGCCGATTGCCGACTTCAATCCGCTTCTGCAAATGGCCAGCGGCGTCTACCTTACCTTCTTCGGCAGCTTTGTCTTCGGCACGCCGGAGTTCCCTCTCTCGGACGTTCCGCTTCAGGCCATCGCGGAAAAGGTGGCGGCAGGCCGTTACAAGGCGAAGCCATCCCGAGTGTTCCGTTTTGAGGACATTCAGGAGGCACATCGAGTGATGGAAGCCAATGAGGCGAAGGGGAAGCTCGTCGTACGTCTCTGAAGAGACGCGCGAGGGATTGCAGAGCTTCATGTCGCGGGGGCCCTGAGAGGAACGCGGCCGCTTCAACGCCGTGCTGATCGGCGATCCCGAGGCCGTCGTGGCACCGCCTGCCCTGATCCGGTTCGGCGTCAGAAGGTGGTGCTGCAAGTCTGGCCGCACAATCGCCGCGCCATTCGTCTCATCGCGCGGCTTCGTGATCGAGGGGCGACTCGTCCGTCACTACCGCCGGCGACAGACCCGTGAGCTGTGGGATTCTGTCATCATGAGCCTCGTCTCGACCACACCAGTCCGGGGTCTCCCTACGGTGACGGTGTGGAACCAGGCAGCGAGTGATCGGCGCCGAGT
>JBKOVG010000394.1:0-10216 GCA_046723845.1 Candidatus Methylomirabilota bacterium
GCCACGGACGGTCCTGACCAACGCCACGCTCATCGACTGTGTCAACCCGACGCCGGTCCAGGGCGCCAGCGTCACCATCGAGAACGGCCGCATCGCGGAGGTGCTCGATGGGAGCCGATTGCCCGACACGCGGCAGGCCGAGGTCATCGATCTCGGCGGCGCTTTCCTCCTTCCCGGGCTCTGGGACGTACACGTGCACCCGGAGTATCTCCAGTCCACCGGCGCGTCCGTGGCGGAGCAGACAGCCAACTTCGGCCATCGCCTCATGGAGGCGCTGACGGAGAGCGGCGTGGTGGGCTTCCGCTGCGCGGGCGCCGCGCATTTCATGGACGTGGCGTGGAAGCGCGCGTTCGACGCAGGCCACTACGTGGGCCCGCGGCTCTTCGCCTCCGGCTACTTCCTCACCAGCACGGGTGGCCACTTCCTCACCTCCGGCCACGCCCGGGAATGCGACGGGCCCTACGGCTTCGTGCGCGCGATCCGCGAGCAGATCAAGAACGGGGTGGACCACATCAAGCTCAACCTCACCGGTGGCATCATGGGACCCGCCTGGGATCGCCACTGGCAGGCCTTCCTGCTCGACGAGGAGCTGGAGGCGGCCTTCGCGATCTGCAAGAAGCGCGGCTTCCGGGTGATGGCCCACGCGGCCAGCCCCGAGACGGTACAGGCGGCGGCGCGGCTCGGCGCTCACAGCGTGGAGCACGGCTACATCATGGACGCGGAGAGCATCGAGAGCCTGCGCGCCCACGGGACGTGGTACGTGCCCACGCTCGCCATCTCTCACCTGACCCCGGAGCAGGCCTCCGATCAGTGGGAGCGCGCCTGGGTCGCCGAGCGCGGCCCCGCGCCCGATCTCTGCCGGCGCGCCGACATGGCCGCGGAGACGCACCGCAAGAACTTCCAGCAGGCCCTCGCCGCCGGCGTGAAAATGGCGCTCGGCTCCGACATCCGTCCGCTCCGGGAAGCCGCGCTCCTCGAGCTCGGCCTGTGGGTGAAGGCGGGGGCGACGCCGTGGCAGGCCCTCCTGGCCGCGACGCGACACGCCGCCGAGCTCTGCGGCGTGGGCCGGGACCTCGGTACCGTCGAGACCGGCAAGCTCGCGGACCTGATCGTGGTGGCCGCCGATCCGCTGCAGCGCATCACCAACCTCCGCCAGCTCCTCCTCGTCTTCAAGGAGGGGCGGATCGCCTCGGACAAACGCCCGCGACGCTAGCCCGAACTATTCACGAACACGCGGAGCGCGAGGCGGGTCGGGGCCCGTCGTCAGGGGCGGGGGAGCGCTCCCGCTGCGTCACCCACTCGGCCGGAGCGCTCCCCCGCCCCTGCCGCCACCCGCCCCGATCGCACGTGCGGCACTCGTGAATAATCCAGGCTAGACGCTGAGGCGATAGACGCGAGCGGCCGTGTCGTGGAACATCGCGGCGCGCTCCGCGGCCGAGTAGCCCTTGGAGAGCCGCTTGAAGGCGTTGTACATGACCGTGTAGGAGAAGGACACCTTGTCCACGGGGAAGTTGCTCTCGAACATGCTGCGGCTCGGGCCGAACTGCTCGATGCAGTAGCTCATGCAGGGCGCCATGGCGGCGGCAAGCTCCTCGGAGCCGATGGGCGTAATCCGAGCGTGCCAGTCGAAGCCGGTGCGCGGCATGCCCATGCCGCCCAGCTTGACGTGGACATTGGGACAGGCCGCCACCGCGGCGATGCCGCGCCGCCACGTGGCGAGCACCTCGTCGTCGCGCCCGGCGTAGGGCCCGGTCCGGACCAGTCCGCCGATGTGGTTCAGGATGACGGTGAGATCCGGCACCGCCCGCGCGAAGTCGGCCAGTTCGGGCAGCTGGGGGAAATAGAGCCACGCCTCGAGCGACAAGCCCATCCGCGCGAGCACCCGCGCCCCCGCGCGAAAGGGCTCGCTCGCGAGCTGGCCCTTGATCGGGTGCGCGGCGGTGTTCTCCACCTCGGGGTGCGGATCCCACGTCACGGAGTGCCGGATGCCCCGGAACCGATTGGGGCTGGCTGCCCGCAGCGCCTCCAGCACGGGCGCCACGCGCTCCCCGAGATTGAGATTGGCGTGGCCGACGATGGCCGCGGCCGCCCGCGATGGACCGTACAGTCCGCTCGCGCTCGCCGCAGCCAGTCCCTGCACGAACTCCACTTCTCCCACCGGCCGCATCTCCTCGGGTCCGTCGGCGCAGTACATGGCGCGCGCCTCGATGAACACCGTGGAGCGAACGTTGTGGCCGCCCTGGACGTCGGCGACCAGCTCGTGGAGGAGGTAGCGCTGATAGGGAATGCGCGCGGTGCGCAGGTCCCAGAAGTGATGATGCGGATCGCAGATGGGCAGCTCGGGCTCCAGCGCCTGCTCGTGCGTCAAGGCGAGCCAGTCATTGCCTCCGAAGGGCACGGTCGTACCTCCGTGACAGCGAGGGTGGTCAGGGAGCCCTAGGGTGGGTGAGGGCGCGCGCGGAGTCAAGTCGCGCCGGCGCTCCTCCGCAGTGAGAGTGGTCAGGGAGCCAGTCACGCCGGCCCTCCTCCGCGACCCCGGCGCGTGTGATAGGATCGCGGCCACTCGCGCGAAACACGCGTCTCGTCGACGCGACCGATCCTGGAGGTGGCGGGCATGGCATCTCCCTCGGACAACGTCGCGAAGCTCGAGGTCGTTGAGTTCCACGAGCTGGATGACACGGCGGCCGTGCTCGCCGCCACCAGGGGATGACCGACATGGCCTTCATGGTGAAGGACGGATTTCGTCTCTACTACGAGGACACGGGCGGCGGCGGGCCCGTCCTCCTCTTCCTCCATGGAGCGGGCGGCAATCACCTGAGCTGGTGGCAGCAGGTGCCGGTGTTCGCCGAGGAGTATCGCTGCATCACCGCGGACCAGCGAGGCTTCGGGCAGTCGCCAGACGTGGCGGGCGGCCGCGGGCCGGCCGCTCGCGGCTCCGACGCCCTCGCGCTTCTCGATCATCTGAGGATCGAGCAGGCGGCGGTGGTCGCGCAATCGATGGGCGGATGGGCTGCGGTGGGGGCCGGGGTGCAGGCGCCCCGGCGATTCTGGGCGGTCGTCCTCGCCAACACCGTGGGCAATCTCTCCAACCCCGACATCGCTGCCCTGCGCCAGCGTCTGGGCGCGGCCAGCCCGCCCCGGCCCGCGGTGCTCTGGCAGGCCGCCCTCGGGGAGACGTTCCGCAAGGCGCATCCCGCGCGGACCTTCCTCTACGCGCAGATCGCAGGGCTCAACGCGCCGCTGCCCGCAGATTTTCGCGATCGGCTCGGCCGCCTCACCACGGAGGTGGAGCGCTATGCCGCCGCGCGGATTCCCACTATGTTCCTCACCAGTGACGAGGACGGGCTGATCTGGCCCGAGCTGTCCCAGAAGGTCCACGAGCACGTGCCCGGCTCGCGCTTCGAGCGGGTGGCGGCCGCCGGGCACTCCACGTACTTCGAGCGGCCCGACGTGTTCAACCGCGAGGTGGCCGCCTTCCTCAAGGAGCACCGGCCGTGAGGTGGTGCCGCTTCGAGGTCGACGGGGCGAGCCGGCAGGGCCTCATCGAGGGCGACACGGTCATCGAGGTCACGGGGAGCCCCTTCGAGGTGTACGAGAAGACCTCGACCACGCGGCCCCTGAGCCGAGTGAAGCTGCTCGTGCCGGTGATTCCTCCCACGTTCTACGCGGCCGGCGTCAACTACCGCGCGCACGTGACCGAGATGGCGCACCGGCGCGGGGCCAAGCCGGAGTTTCCTCCCCAGGCCGACGTGGGCTACCGCGCGAGCAACGCGCTCGTGGCCCCCGAGGAGCCCATCGTCATTCCCCCGGACGCGACCGATCAGGTCCAGTACGAGGGCGAGCTGGTGGTGGTGATCGGCAAGCGCTGCAAGCGCGTCTCGGAAGCGCAGGCCCTCGACTACGTCTTCGGCTACACCATCGGTAACGATGTGAGCGAGCGCACTTGGCAGCGCGGGGACCGCACCCTTTGGCGGGGCAAGAACACCGATACCTTCAAGCCCATGGGGCCGTGGATCGTCACCGGGCTCGATCCCGACGCCCTGCGCGTGACCATACGCCTCAACGGCCGGGAGATGTTCTCCTACGCGGTGAAGGACGCCATCTTCGGCATCCGCGAGTTCATCAGCCGCATGAGCCAGTACTGCACCCTCCATCCCGGCGACGTCTTGTGGATGGGCACCGACGGCGCCACCGAGAACATGAAGCACGGCGACGTGGTGGAGATCGAGATTCCCGGTATTGGCGTGTTGCGCAATCCGGTGGTGAGGGAGCGCTCGTGATCTGATGTGGGAGAATGCCCCGCGAGGAGGAGCCCGATGGTCTACGACATCGTGATCAAGAACGGCACGCTGGTAGACGGCACGGGGGCGCCGGCGCGCCGCGCCGACGTGGCCATCGCCGGGGGGACGATCGCGGAGATCGGCCGGGTGACCGAGGGTGCGGCTCGAGTGATCGACGCGGCCGACCTCGTGGTGGCGCCGGGCTTCATCGATCCCCACACGCACTACGACGCGCAGATCTGCTGGGACGGCGCGGTCACCCCCTCCTCGTGGCACGGCGTCACCAGCGTGATCATGGGCAACTGCGGCGTCGGCATCGCCCCCTGCCGGCCCCAGACGCGCGAGATCGCCATGCGCGACCTCGTCAACGTGGAGGCCATCCCCTTCGACGTCCTCAACATGGGCATCACGTGGGACTGGGAGACCTTTCCCGACTTCATCGCGGCGTCGGAGAAGCGGCATCCCTCGCTCAACCTGGGCTTCCTCGCGCCCCTCACCCCGTTCCGCCACTACGTGATGGGCGAGGCGTCGATGGAGCGCGCGGCCACCGCCGAGGAAACGGCGAAGATCGCGGCGCTCCTCGGCGAGGCCGTGGACGCGGGCGCCTTCGGCTTCTCCACCACCATCCTGAACCAGCACGTGGGCTTTCAGGGCCGCCCGCTCGCCTGCCGCAACGCCAGCCGCGACGAGCTCAAGGCCTACGCCAACGCGCTCCGGGAGCGGGGCAAGGGCGCCATCGAGATCGCCCTCACGCGCAAGATCGCCGTGATGGACGACGAGGAGTACGAGCTGCTCGACTTCCTCCTCCGGGAGAGCGGCCGCCACGTGACCTTCCTCGCCCTCTTCGACCGCGACGACATCCCGGAGGCGGTGCGCGACACCCTGCGCAAGGCGGCTCCCCTCATCGCGCGAGGGGCGCGCCCGCAGACCTCCCCGCTGCCGCTCACGCGCGACATCAACATGCGCAACCCCTTCTCCTTCGCGGCCTTCCCGAGCTGGAACCGCGTGTTCGTCGACAAGTCCAAGCCGGCCCAGGCGGCCGTCTATGCCGATCCCGCCTTCCGCAATCAGTTCCGCGAGGAGCTGAAGCGGCCCATGGCCTTCGGCAACTGGGAGCGCATCCACGTGCACGAGGTGCGCTCGCCAGCCTTGAAGGCGCTCGAGGGCCGGTCCGTGGCGGACATCGCGCGCGAGCAGGGCAAGGACGGGGTCGACGCGTTCCTCGACCTCACCCTCCAGGACGACCTCGACGTGGAGTTCACCATGGCGTCGTTCAACACGCGCGTGGACCGCATGCGGGAGATCCTCAACGACAAGAGCGTGCTCGTCGCCCTCGGCGACGGCGGCGCCCACGTGGACATGCTCTGCGACGCGGGCTACCCGACCTATCTCCTCGGCACCTGGGTGCGCGAGCGTCAGGCGCTGACCCTGGAGGAGGGGGTGCGCCGGCTCACCTCGGATCCCGCCGAGGTCTTCGGCATCGCGGACCGTGGCCGGCTCGCTGCCGGCCTTGCTGCCGACGTGGCCATCTTCGATGCGAGTCGCATCGGGTCGAGCAATCGCGGCGAGCGCCGCTTCGATCTGCCCGGCGGAGCCAAGCGCATGGTCATGCCGTCGCGCGGTGTCGAGTACACCGTGGTCAACGGCGTGGTCACCTGGGAGGAGGGCAAGCTCACGGGGGCGGCGGCGGGACAGGTGCTGCGCTCGAGCGCCACCGCCGTCCGGTGAGGACGGCCGCGGCAGACTGGATGGCAGGAGGAATGCGGGCCGTCACGGCACCATGTTCGCGCTGAGCGTCTACGCCACCCAAGCCCTGCACGGCGTCGTGTCGGGCATGCTCCTCTTCCTGGTCGCCTCGGGCCTCACCCTCGTCTTCGGCATGATGGGCATCCTCAACATCGCGCATGCCGGCTTCTACATGCTCGGCGCTTATCTCGCCTACACCACCGTGCATCTCACCGGCCACTTCTGGCTCTCGCTCCTCATCGCGCCCCTGCTGGTGGGCGCGCTGGGCGCCCTGGTCGAGCGCTTTCTCCTCCGGCGCACCCACGCCTTCGGCCACGCCTACGAGCTCCTCCTCACCTTCGGGCTCTTCTTCATGATCGGGGAGGCCGTGCGCTGGATCTGGGGCAGCAACCCGCTCCAGGTGCCCGTGCCCGCCGGCCTCGGCGGCTCCATTCCCTTCCTCGGCAGCCAGTACCCCGTCTACCGCCTCTTCATCCTGAGCGTGTCCGCCCTCATTTGTCTGGGCATGGCCCTCGCGCTGCTCCGCACGCGCATCGGCATCGTCATCCGCTCCGCGGTGTCGGACGGCGAGATGGTGTCGGCCCTCGGCGTCAACACGCCGCTCGTCTCCCTGGGCGTCTTCACGGTGGGCTCGGCGCTGGCCGCGGTGGCAGGGGTGATCGCCGCGCCCTTCCTCCAGGCCGATCCCTCCATGGGCGCGGTGATCCTCACCGATCTCTTCGTGATCATCGTCATCGGCGGCTTCGGCTCGCTCCTGGGCGCGCTCCTCGCCTCGCTCATGATCGGCGAGCTGCAGTCCTTCGGCATCCTCTGGTTCCCCGAGTTCGCCCTCGTCTTCCAGTTCCTGCTCATGGCCGGCGTGCTCATCGTTCGGCCCCAGGGTCTGTTCGGGGAGAAGGGATGAGCCGGCGCGGGCAGGTCCTGGCCGTCGTTGCGCTGGTTGCGCTCTACGGGCTGCCCTGGCTCCTCGACGTGGTCCGGCTGCGCATGGCCGTGGAGATCCTCTACTTCGGCCTCTTCGCCGTCTCCTTCAACCTGCTCTTCGGCTACGCCGGGCTCCTCTCCTTCGGGCATGCCGCCACCTTCGGGGTCGGCGGCTATACCGTCGGCCTCGCCCTCAAGTACATTGCCCGCCTGCCCCTCCTCGCCGCCCTGGGGCTGGGCGCCCTTGCGGGAGCGCTGGCGGGCCTCGTGATCGGGGCCTTCTGCGTGCGGCTGCGCGGGACGTACTTCGCGCTCCTCACCCTGGCCTTCAGCCAGTTCCTCTACGCTGTCGCCCTGAAGTGGCGCAGCGTCACGCGCGGCGACGACGGGCTGACCGTGGTCGTGCCGAACATCACGCTTCCCGGCCTGGGCGTGCTCCGCACAGCCGAGCCCGCGCACTTCTACTGGTTCACCCTCACCCTGGTCCTGCTCTGCCTGTGGGCGGCCTGGCGCTTCACTCGCACGCCGCTGGGCAACGCGGTGCTGCTCATGCGCGAGAACGACGAGCGCGCGGCCTTCCTCGGCTACAGCGTCATGAGCACCAAGCTCATCGTCTTCACGCTGGCGGCCACCCTGGCCGCGGTGGCGGGTGGGCTCTTCGCGAGCTTCCAGCGTCTGATCTCGCCCACCGCGCTCGACCTGCCCATCGGTACCGAGGTCGTGTTCATGGCGGTGCTCGGCGGCACCAGTGCCTTCCTCGGGCCGTTCCTCGGCGCCTCCGTGTACATCGTGCTGCAAGATTGGCTGTCGCGCACCACGGAGCGCTGGCCCTTCATCTTAGGCCTGCTCTTCGTGCTCATCGTCCTCTACGCGCACAATGGCCTCACCGGTCTCTTCGGCCGGGGCGGGCCGGTGCGCCGGCTGTGGACGCGGAGCCCGGCGGAGGAGGCGGCGTGACCGCGCTGGAGCTGCGCGACATCCACCACGACTTCTCCGGACTGCACGTGCTGACGGGGATCGACCTCGCGGTGAGGGAAGGGGAGCGGCACGCCGTCATCGGGCCCAACGGCGCGGGCAAGTCGACGCTGTTCAACATCATCACCGGGCGCTATGCCCCGCGCCGCGGCCACGTGCTCTACCGCGGCCGCGACATCACGGGAGCGGCGCCCCACCGCATCGCGCGGCTGGGCGTGGGCCGATCCTTCCAGATCATCAACACCTTCCCTCGCCTCACCGTGTTCCAGAACGTGCGGAGTGCCGTGCTCTCGCGCCGGCACCTCCGCCTCGACCCGTGGTCGCTCCTCGATCGCCGGGACGAGGTGACGCGGGAGACCGACGAGACCCTCGGGATGGTCGGCCTCCTCGATCTCCGCGACATGCAGGCGAGCGCCCTCTCCTACGGCCAGCAGCGCGAGCTGGAGATCGCCCTCACCGTGGCCACCCGTCCGGATCTCGTCATGCTGGACGAGCCCACGGCCGGGCTCAACAGCGAGGACACGCGGCGGGCGGTGGCCCTCATCCGGCAGGTGACGGAGGGACGCACGCTGGTGATGGTCGAGCACGATATGGACGTGGTCTTCAACCTGGCCGACCGCATCAGCGTCATCTACTATGGACGTGTGCTCGCTACAGGGACCCCCGACGAGATCCGCGGCAACGACGAGGTGAAGCGCGCCTACCTGGGACGGAAAGCCAGTGCTGCTGGCCGTTGAGGCGCTGCACGCGCACTACGGCAAGTCCCACATCCTCCACGGCGTGAGCCTCCAGATCGATGCGGGCGAGATCGTGTGCCTCCTCGGCCGGAACGGCGTGGGCAAGTCCACCACGCTCAAGAGCATCATGGGGCTGGTGCGGCCCTCGCGCGGGCGTGTGCTCTTCAAGGGAAGCTCCATCGAAGGCCTGCCCCCCTACCGGGTGGCACGGCTGGGACTCGGCTACGTCCCGGAGGAGCGCCGCATCTTTCCCACCATCACCGTCCGCGAAAACCTCCTCATGGGCATCAAGGGGAAACGCGGCGCGAAGAGCGGCGCGCCCCACGACGGCTGGAGCCTCGAGCGCGTGTACGAGTTCTTTCCGCGGCTCAAGGAGCGGCAGCGCCAGCGGGCGGGTACCCTCTCGGGCGGCGAGCAGCAGATGCTGACCATGGGGCGCACTCTCATGGGCAACCCCGATCTCCTGCTTGTCGACGAGCCCACGGAGGGGTTGGCCCCCATGATCGTGGAACAGGTGGAGCGGATCCTCCGGGCTATCCACGCGAGCGGGACGCCCGTCCTCCTCGTCGAGCAGTCCATGGAGACCGCGCTCGCCCTCGCCGAGCGTGTCTACGTGATGTCGAAGGGCCAGATCGTCTTCCAGGGCAGCGTGCGCGAGCTCCAGGAGAGTGATACGGTGCGCAAGCAGTACCTCGAGGTCTGAGCGAAAGGAGTCGTCCATGAGGGCAACGATGCATCGCAGGCAGTTCCTCAAGGGGATGGCGGCGGCGGGCGCGGTGGCCACGGGGCCGTTCGTCATCACGCGACCGGGCTGGTCGCAGACCGGCCCCATCAAGATCGGCGTCCTCGAGCCCACCAGCGGCCCCGTCGCCTACATCGGCGAGGGCAACCTCGCGGGCTTCCGTTTCGGCGCGGAGCGGGTGAATGCGGCGGGCGGCGTGCTCGGGCGCAAGCTCGAGATCGTGGCCGTCGACAGCGAGCTGAAGCCCGACGTGGCCACCCGGCGGGCCAACGACCTCCTCCTGAGCGAGAAGGTGGACCTCCTCGCCGTGAACACGGGCTCCAACATCGCCAAGGCCGTCTCCCAGGTCGCCAACCAGGCCAAGAAGGTCTTCTACTCCACGGGCACGGAGGCCTCCGAGCTGACGGGCGAGGAGTTCTTCGACACCACCTTCCGCTGCTGCCTCAACACGGACATGCACTCCGGGGAACTCGCCCTCTACTTTGCCAAAATGGCGCCCCAAAAGTACACGAAGTTCTACTTGCTGAACCAGGACTACAACTTCGGCCGGGCCGCCGCCGACGGTTTCAAGAAGAAGTTCAACAAGGTTAAGACGGCCAACCAGACCATCGTTGGCGACGAGTATCACCCGCTGCAGAAGGTGCAGGACTTCGCCCCTTACATCACCAAGATCATGGCCTCGGGGGCCGAGGTGGTCATGACGGGCGACTGGGGCCAGGATCTCAGGCTCTTTCTCCAGCAGGGCGCGGCCCTCGGTTGGAAGGTCAAGGTGGGGAATTACTTCCTCGACGATCCTACGGTGATGCAGACGG
>JBKOVG010000062.1:0-14691 GCA_046723845.1 Candidatus Methylomirabilota bacterium
GCCTCGGACACCTCGGGATCCGCCTCCGGGACCGTCTTGGCCCCGTCGACAATCATGGCGCCGATGAGATCTCCGCGCCGCGTGGCGAGCACGCGCGCGGCCCGCTCGAGGATGGCCCCGCGCTCCGCGAGCGGGCGGGCCGCCCACGGGGGCTGGGCGGCACGGGCCGCGTCGAGGGCGCGGCTCACCTGCGCCCGATCGGCGAGGGCGTGGTGATAGGCGATCCGCCCGGCTCGCGAGCGGTCGCGCACCTCGACGTCGTGGGCACCCGCGACCCGTGCGCCCGCAATCTGGACCGGCACGGCCTCGGCCGCCCGGTCGCGCCAGCGAGCGACCACGGCGTCCACCCACGCTCGATTGGCGGCGACGGACCAGTCCGTGTCGGGCTCGTTCGCGAAGGCGCCGGCCTCGGCGCTCTCCGCCGGGGCGAGCGCCTCGACGGCTCGATCCTGTCGCTGGCGAGGAGCGTCGGAGAGACCATCGATGCGCGCGAAGGCGGAGAGGAAGCGGTCGCATTCCCGGTGCCACTCCGCCGAGCCCTCCTCGAGGCCGAAGACGTGGCGGAGAAAGTTGTCCTCCGCGGTGTTCTCGTCGAGGCGGCGCACGAGATAGGCGATGGCGCTGTGGAAGTCCTCCGCGCGCACCACGGGGGCGTAGAGGAGGAGCCCGCCCGCCCGCGCCTGCACCGCGCGCGCCTGGTGATTGGCCATCCCTTCCAGCATCTCGAACTCGACGGAGGGCTCGACGCCTTCGTCCGCTCGCAGGAGGAGGCCGTTGGCCACGTCGAAGAGGTTGTGGGTGGCGATGCCCAGGTGCACCGCCCGCGCGTGCTCGATCCGGCAGCCGTAGCCGACCATGCGCTTGAAGTTCGCGTCCACCTCCGCCTTGGTGACATAGGGCGCCTGCGGCCAGCCGTGCCCCGCGGCCTCGATCCGCTCCATGGCGAGATTGGCGCCCTTGACGATGCGCAACTTGATGGGTGCTCCCCCGCGCCCGCATCGCGCCATCGCCCATTCCGTGAGCGCGCGCTGCACGCGGTACGACTCGGGCAGGTAGGCCTGGAGGACCACGCCGGCGGACAGGGCGAGGAACTCCGGCTCGTCGAGCACCTCGCGAAAGGCCGCCGCCGTCAGATCGAGGTCGCGGTGCTCCTCCATGTCGAGATTGATGAACTTGGGGACGCCTCCACCGTCGGGACGTCGATAGTGGTGGCGCAGCGCGTGCCGATACAGCACACGCAGCCGATCCTTGACGCGCTCCACGGTGTGACGGAAAGCCACGAGGTTGATCTGGCTGAAGATGGACGAGACCTTGACAGAGATGTACTCCACGTCGTCGCGGGCGAGGAGAGCGAGATACGCCTCGAGCCGCCGCACCGCCTCGCCCTCGCCCAGGATCGCCTCGCCGAGCAGGTTAAGATTGAGCCGTACGCCGCTGCCGCGGCGCTCGGCGAGATAGCGCTGGAGCTCGGCCTCCTCGCCGGGGAGGATGAGCGACTCCGTCTCGTGGCGGAGCCGCGCCACGATGGGAGGGACGACCACGCTCGGCAGGTAGTGGCCCATCACCCCGCCCAGGAGCAGGGCCACGCGCTCCCACCACTGCATGAACTGGGGTGTGCCGTAACGCTCCAGGAGATAGGCGAGCTGATCGGCGATGCGCGGAGGCCGGCGGCTGCGGAAGGCCTGATCGATCAGCGCGATGGTCAGCTCCTGGCCGCGCGGATCCTCCATCATGCGGGCCAGGCGGCGGGCCTGCGCCTTCTCGTCCGTGATCTCCTGGGCCCGCGCCTCCCGCAGCAGTGCCCCCGCCAGCTCCACGGCTCGGCTCGCGCGCTCGCCCCGGGTGACCATGGCCGGCCTCATTGTACGTGCCGCCACGACCCTTCCCATTTCCGGCAGGGGCTGACGCTCTTGGGAAGCTTCCTTTAACTGTCTGGTCCCCAACCCCCTGATTTCCCTACCCCGGCTACTGGCTCAGGGCTTGCTCATTTCCCGTCAGGCGCCACGGCGCCCATTGGATCGGATTGCGAGGACGAGTATGCGCTTAGCCTCGAAGATCTTCGCCGCCACCACGCTAGTCATCCTCGCCCTGGTGGGCGTAGCGGCGTGGAGCCTGCAGGCCGTCGATCACCTCGTGCGCGCCCACCGCGACATCACGGGCCGCTCGCTTCCCGCGCTCCAGCTCGAGGTCGCCCTCCAGGAAGTGGTGCCGCGGCTCCTGCGTCTGGAGGCGCGCTACCTCGTGCTGCGTGACCGCGCCTATGGCGATCTCCTCAAGGAGCGCACCTCGCGCGCCGCCATCGATCTCGCCCGCCTGGAGAGCCTGCTCGACTCGAACGCGGAGCGGGCAAGCTACCGCGAGGCGGTCGTCGCCCTCGCCACCTACCAGGAGCTCGTGGATCGCGAGCGCGCGCTCGTGAGCAAGCGCGACGCTGCGCGGGCCATGAAGATTTCCGAGGGGCCGGCGCGCGAGGCCATCGACAGGTTCGACCAGGCCCTGGGCAAGCTCACGGGGACGACCTCGGCCGAGGTGGAACGCCAGCAGCTCGCCGTGCGCGGGCTGGAGACCCGCACCTGGACCACGGTGCTCGTGGCACTGGGTGGCAGCCTCCTCGCCGCCATCTGCGCCTCGGGCTTCGTCGCCTTCCGGCTGACCCGATCCATCCGCCAGCTCTCCGCGGCCACCGACCGCATCGCCGACGGGAGCTTCCGTGAGCCCTTGATCGTGCGCGCGGACGATGAGATCGGCGATCTGACGCGGGCGTTCAATCGCATGGCCGATGAGCTCCGGCAGGTCGACGAGCACAAGCAGCAGTTCTTCTCTCAGATCTCGCACGAGCTGCGCAATCCCCTCACGGCCATCCGTGCCTCCGCCCAGCTCCTCCTGCGGCGGCCGAAGGACTCGCTCGACGCCAAGGGACGACACTGGGTCGAGTCGATCGACGACAGCGTGGATCGCCTCCTCGGCCTCGTCACGCGCATCCTCGACCTGAACCGGCTGCGGGCGGGCGTGTTTCCCCTCGAGTGCCGGCCCGTGGCGCTCGACAAGATCGTGGCCCGTGCACTCGACGTGCTCGGGGCCCAGGCGGAGCAGCAGGACCTCCGCCTCGAATCGGAGGCGACGGGGCAGGAGTTCACCCTCTCCGCCGACGAGGACGCGCTGACCCAGGTCGTGCTGAACCTCGTCGGCAACGCCATCAAGTTCACCCCGGCCGGCGGCACGGTGCGGGTCGAGATGACGGATGTCGGGGCGCATCTCGAGCTGGCCGTTCGCGACGACGGTCCCGGCATTCCCGCCGAGGACGCCGCCCGCATCTTCGAGCCGTACCAGCAGGCGCATCGCGGGCGCAAGGGGTCGGGGCTCGGCCTCGCCATCGTCAAAGAACTGGTCTCGGCCCACGGCGGCACCGTCGCCGTGGACAGCGAAGAAGGAAAAGGCACATGCCTCACCGTCCGGCTTCCCAAGATCGCCTCGCTCTCCTGAGGGGGCTCGCCGTCACGCTCGCGCTGGGCGTGCTGAGCGCCGGTTGCGCGATGACCGCGGAGTGGTTCCCCGCCACGCCCGAGGCGAGCCGTCCCGAGCCGCCGTCGGCGCCCTCCATCGTCGCCGAGGCGGACGACCTGCTCCGGAGCGGCCAACCGCAGGTCGCTCGCGATCTCTACGTCCTCGTGTCCGCCGAGCCCGAGCGTGATACCGTGCACGCCCGTGCCCTCTTCAATCTCGCCAAGCTGTACACGGACCCCACCACCGGATTCCGCGACTACCGCCTCGCCCAGCTCGCCTTCGAGCGGTTGCTCAAGGAGTATCCGTCGGGGGACTGGGACATGGATGCCCGCGCGTGGTGCGCTGCCCTCACCGCCCTCGCCGCGCGCGAGGTCGAGCTGGAGGCGCGCGACGGCGAGCTCCACATGCGGGAAGCGGAAGTGGCACGCCTCAAGGGGGAAGCGGCGCGGCTCGGCACTGATCTCCAGCGCTTGAAGAAGATCGATCTGAACCTCGAGCGCCGCCGCTAGCCTGGACTATTCACGAACACACGGAGCGCGAGGCGGGTCGGGGCCCGCCCCGATTCCACGTACGGCCATCGTGAACAATCCAGGCTAGGCGGGCTCGGCCTCAGATGCCCAGGTAGGCCTTTCGCACGAGCTCGCTGGCCAGGAGCTCGGCGCTGCCGCCCTCGAGCACCACGCGCCCGGTCTGGAGCACGTAGCCACGTGTGGCCAGCTCCAGGGCGGCCGGCACGTTCTGCTCCACGAGGAACATGGTCAGCCCCTCCGCGGCGTGCAGCCGCCCCAGCGATTCC
Source organism: Candidatus Methylomirabilota bacterium (assembly GCA_046723845.1). Taxonomy (GTDB): domain Bacteria; phylum Methylomirabilota; class Methylomirabilia; order Rokubacteriales; family CSP1-6; genus AR37. The sequence continues at coordinate 4,301 of JBKOVG010000062.1, forward strand.
ATCACGGAGTCCACGAGGCGCGGCATGATGCCGAGGCTGGGCTCGTCCAGCATGAGGAAGCGCGGGCGCGACATGAGAGCGCGGGCGATGGCGAGCATCTGCCCCTCGCCCCCACTCAGAGTGCCCGCGCGCTGCTTCGCCCGCTCGCGCAAGACGGGGAAGAGCCCGTAGATCCGCTCGAGCATCTCGCGCCGGTGCGGGACTTGCGTGTTGGTGAAGGTGCCGAGGCGGAGATTCTCCGCCACGGTGAGGCGGCTGAAGAGCCGCCGCCCCTCGGGCACGAGGGCGATACCGAGCTTCACGCGGTCCGGCGGATCGAGGCTCCCGAGCGGCTCTCCGTCGAAGCGAATTCCCCCCGCCCGCGGCGCGACGAGCCCGGCGATGGCCTTGAGGAGGGTGGTCTTGCCCGCGCCGTTCGCTCCCACGAGGGCCACGATCTCTCCCGGCCGCACCTCGAGGGAGGTGCCCTGGAGGGCGAGGACGCCGGCGCCGTAGGCGACCTCGAGCCCGCACACCTCGAGGAGCGGGGCGGCGCCGGCGGCCCCCGGTTGATCAGGCGCGGCCACGGCGGCGCTCTCCCAGGTAGGCGGTGATGACCTGCTCGTTGCGCGCGATCTCCTCGGGCGGGCCGTCGGCAATCTTCTGCCCGTACTCCAGCACCACCACGCGCCGCGAGAGCGGCATCACCACCTCCATCACGTGCTCCACCACGCAGATGGTCACGCCCAGCTCGGCGTGGATGCGCCGCACGAGGGTGACCGCCTCCGCCGTCTCCGCGGGGGTGAGGCCCGACATCGCCTCGTCCAGGAGGAGCAGCCGCGGCTCGGTGGCGAGGGCGCGCGCGATCTCCAGGCGTTTCTTGTCGGCGAGGGTGAGGGTGGCGGCGGGCAGCTCCGCGCGCGCGGCGAGCCCGGTGAACTCCAGGAGCCGCCCCGCGCGGGCGCGGGCCTCGCGCACCCGATTGGTGCGCTTGAGCGCGCCGGAGATGACGTTCTCCATCACCGTCATGCGCCCGAAGGTGCGCACGAGCTGCCAGGTGCGCGCCACTCCGTGTCCGCAGATGCGCTCCGGACGCGCCTGGGTGATGTCCTCGCCGGCGAGGCGGATGCGGCCTTCCTCCGGATGCATGAAGCCGGTAATGCAGTTGAAGAGGGTAGTCTTGCCCGCGCCGTTCGGGCCGATGAGGCCGACGATGTCTCCCTCGTCGATGACGAACGACACGTCCTTGTTGGCCACGAGGCCGCCGAATCGCTTCGTCACGGAGGCGAGCTCGAGGAGCGGCGGCATGGTCAGGCGGCCCGGCCCAGCCAGCGGCGCCACGGCAGGGAGAGGAGGCCGGTGGGGCGGAGGGCGGCGATCAGGATGATGATGATGCCGTAGACGATGAGATCGATGCCGCGCCCGGCCAGCGGCCCCGTGCCGAGCGTGGTGCTCATGAGCTGGGAGATGGGGATGAGGATGATGGCGCCCAGCACGGGGCCCCACAGCCGCCCGATGCCTCCCACCACCGTGGCCATCATGGGCAGCGTGCTCCAGTTCAGATCGAGCGCCTGCTCGGGAAAGACGGCGAGCGCCCAGAAGCCGTAGAGCACGCCGCCCACCGCATACACCCCGGCGGTGATGCTGCGGGCGATCACCTTGTAGAGACGGCTGTTGATGCCGATGCCTTCGGCTCCTTCCTGGTCGTCGCGGATGGCGCGGAAGTAGAAGCCGAGCTTGGAGCGCTCCACGAGGTGCGCGGCCACCAGCACGAGGACGAAGAGGCCGAGGGCGACGTAGTAGTAGCCGAGCGCCTTGGTCCGCCCCGCGAACTGGAGCTCGGCGAGCGAGCGCAGCGGTCCGTTTCCCACCTGCACGGGAATGAAGAGGCCGCGGCTGCCGTTGATCAGCTCCCAGGTGGCGCCGATGGGCTGGGCGATCATCCAGATGGCCACCGTGGAAATGGCGAAGTAGTGACCGCGCAGCCGCGTGAGGGGATAGGTGACGAGGGCGCAGAGCAGCATGGCGCCCAGCACACCGGCGAGCATACCGAGCCAGGGATTGAGCCCCAGGTGGATGAGGAGGAGCGCGGCCACGTAGGCCCCCACGGCGAAGAAGACCTGGGGCCCGAAGTCGAACTGTCCCGTCCAGCCCCCGATGACGTTCCAGCCGATGCCGAGCATGGCGTTGAGCAGGACGAGGAAGCCCACGGTCTGGAAATATGTGTAGCCCGAGAGCTGAAGGGGAATGGGATAGACGAGGGCCAGGAGCAGGAGCGCGCCCAGGGCGAGCCGCGGTCCGAGACGGCGGCTAGAACCGTCCAAAGAGTCCCTGGGGTCGGAACAGCCCGATGAAGATGTAGGACGCGAACACGAAGGCGTCTTTGAAGGCGGGAGGCAGGTACACCGTGGTCACGCTCTGGACCACGCCCACCACGAGGGCGGCGAGGAGGGTCCCGAGGATGGAACCGAAGCCGCCGAGGGCGACGATGGCGTAGGCGAGCACGGTGAACGGGAAGCCCACCTGCGGATAGATCGCGAAGAAGTTGGCGAGGATGCAGCCCGCCACGGCGACGAGCGCCGCCCCCAGCCCCCACGCCACCGCGAACATCTTCTGCGGCCGGATGCCCACGAGCATGGCCGCCTCCCGGTCCTCGGCCGTCGCCTGGAGCGCGAGACCGAACTCCGTACGGTCGATCAGCAAGTACAGGGCGAGGAACAGCACGAGGGCGAGGAGGGCGCCGATCAAGAGCGGGATGCCCAGGTTGATCCCGAGGATCTGGAGCCTGGTCCCGCTCAGCCGCGTCAGAAGGGTGTTGGTCAGGTACTGGTAGTCGCTGGTGAAGGCGGCCACCGCGGAGTTCTGGAGCAGGAAGAGCAACCCCACGGTGGCGAAGATCTGCGTGAAGGGATCGCCGCGCTGCACCCGGCGCATGAGCAGCCGATAGACGAGCACGCCCAGCCCGTACATGACGAGGCCGACGGGCAGGATGGACACGAGGGGATCGAGGCCGAAGGCCACGGAGAGCCCCCACGCCCCGAACATGCCGAGCATGAGGAACTCGCCGTGGGCGAAGTTGATCATCTCCATCAGGCCCCAGATGATGGTGAGCCCCACCGCCACGAGGGCGTAGAGGAACCCCATCAGGAGCCCGTTGGCGATGGCCTGAAGAAGAAGCGTCACGCCGGGGCGATCAGCCCGCGGGCTTGGGCTTGCTGTCCCGCTCCTGCCAGCTCGGCATCGGGAAGATGACCTTGAAGTTCGCGCGCTTCGCGAGGTCCCACGGCCAGATGGTGTGCTTCTCGCCGTCCCAGCCGATCTGCGTCACCACGCCCGTGGCCAGCTCGTTCTGGTGGTTCTTGTCGAACTTGATCCCCTTGTAGTCGATGATGAGCTGGGCGGGCGTCATGTTCGTCTCGTCGGCGGCCTTGGCGAACGCCGCCGGCTCCACAGACTTGGCGCGATTGATGGTGTCGGCCATCCACAGGAGCCCGGTGATCTCGCGCATGGCGAGCTCGCCCATGTTCTGGCCCCGGCTGTACTTCTTGTAGATGTCGTTCACCTTTTTCCAGCTCGGCCGGTCCTGCACGAGGTCGATGGCCGTCGGATCGCGGCCCAGGAACCCTACCCCTCCGTTGGTCTTCTTCTGCGCCTCGAGCCAGGTCTGGTCGGAGTAGGCGCCGTTGCTGGTGGCGATGACCTTGGGCATCCAGCCCGCGCGCTTGGCGTCGCCCTGGAACACCGCGGTCTCCGGCGGGTACTGCACGAGGAAGAGCACGTCGGGATTGGCCGCCTGCAGGCGCTGCACCTCCGAGGCAAGGGTGGTCGTGCCCGTCTTGGTCGTGAGGTCGAGGACGACCTGGAAACCCGCGGACGGCGCGAGCTCGCCGGCGATCTTCCGGTTGTCCTGGCAGAAGAGGTTGTCACACGTCAGGAGGGCGATGGTCTTCAGATCGGTCGGCCCGCCATGCTCGCGCCATTCGCGGAAGAAGGAGAAGACGCTCGCCACCATGGTCTTGTCGTTGGGCCCCGTACGCCAGAACCACTTGAAGCCCTTCTCGGTGAGGGTGGGCGAGGCGCAGGGATGGCAGGCCATGGGAATGGCGTAGCCTTCCACCACGGGCTGAATGATCGAGGTGGTGCCGCTCGTGCCTTCCCCGTTGATGAAGTGGACCTTGTTCACCGTGATGAGCTGCTCGACCAGGGTGCGGGCGAGATCGCCGCGGCTCTGATCGTCGCGCACCACAAGGGTCATCTTGGCGCCGCCGAGGCCGGGGAAGCCCTTGCCGGGACCGAGAGGCACCGCGAGATCGGGATAGTCGTTGTTGACGATGTCCTCGACCGTCTGCCCGGCCCACAGGTACTGCTGGCCGAGGCTCGCGAAGTTGCCGGTCAGCGGAAGGAGCTCGCCGATGAGCACCTCCTGGACATTGGCGGCCGGCGCGGGCTGGTAGAGGGCGATGGCGAGCAGAGGCAGGGCCGCCACCACGACGAGGGCAATGAGCAGACGGCGCATAGGTTCCTCCATGGGCTGGATGAGCGCCCCATCCTAGCCCACGAGGGCGCCGTCTTCAATGATGCGATCAGCGGCGAAGCCGCGTGAGGGCGCGGCCCTTGTGCAGGGCCACGTGGTCGGTCTTGTCGCTCCGGATGGCGTACTGGGGCTCGTCCGGGCTCGCATGGTGGAGATAGCCCTTGTAGCGCACGTTGCGCGTGTGCACCTTGATGATCCGTCCCTTCACGCGGCCGGCTTCGGAGTTCCAGCTGACGTGATCACCCACCTTGAAGCGCGTCGCCATGACTCCTCCTCGCTCGCTCACCCGGCCGCCTCCAGGCGCCGGAGAAAGACCGCGATCTCCTTGCCGGTCTGGAGATCGCCCGTCTCCCTGGCCACGTCGAGTCCTCGCTGATACGCGGCGATGGCCTCTTCGCGGTGGCCGGCCCGCTCGAGGGCGCGGCCGAGCCCGCGATGCGCCGCCGAGTAGTCGGGCTTGAGTCGGATCGTCTCCCGGTACTCGGCGGCGGCCTCCTCCGCCTGCCCCGCGTCGAGATAGGCGCCGGCCAGGCCGAAGCGCACCACGGGATCGTCCGGCATCAGCTCCGCTACTTCCCTGAATTCCGCGATCCGATCGGACTCCGTCATGGCCGCCGCCTCCTCTTGCATCGTATACCCGCGCGGACGCCGTGGCGGAGGAGGGCGATCCGCGCTAGTCTTGCCGAACCCTCGAGCCACAGGAGCCTCCTCATGAAATTCGGTCTCTACAGCTCCATCGCCAATCCGCCCCGCGGCGAGCACCTCGAGCGCGCCATCGACGAGGTGCTCGCCGAGGCGCGCCTGGCCGAAGCCTCCGGCTTCGATTCCTGCTTCTTCGGCGAGCATCACCAGGACAAGGACGGCTTCCTCCCCTCGCCGCTCATCGTGGCCACCGCGGTGGCCGCGCACACCCACCGCCTCAAGGTGGGGACGTCGGTCATCCTGCTCCCCCTGCACCATCCCGTGCGCGTGGCGGAGGACGTGATCACCCTCGACCTGGTCTCCAAGGGCCGCATCATCCTCGGCGTGGGCATCGGCTATCAGCCCGCGGACTTCCGCGCCTTCAACGTGCCCATGGAGCACCGCGTGTCGCTCTTCGAGGAGAGCGTGGAGATCCTGCGCAAGTGCTGGACGGGCGAAAGCTTCTCCCATCACGGCAAGCACTACACGCTCGAGGACGTGCAGATCCGTCCGCGCCCCTTCCAGCAGCCGTCCCCCCCGTTATGGATCGGGGCCAGCGTGCCGGCGGCGGTGCGGCGCGCGGGCGCCCTCGCCGACGCCTTCGTGGCCACGCCGAGCACGAGTCTCCCGGCCGTGATGCGCCAGGTCGACGCGTACCGCGAAGCGGCGCGGCAGGCGGGACGGACACCGCGGGTCGTGCTCATGCGGGACGCCTGGGTCTCTCCCACGCGCACGGAGGCGGAGGCGGTGTACGGGCCCGAGGTGATGACGGCATACCAGTACTACTGGCAGAATCGCCTGGCGGAGTTCCGCAGCATTCCCGCGGACACCGAGTTCACTCTCGCCAATCTCGCCCCCGATCGGCTCATCGTGGGCGATCCCGAGCTGTGCGTGCGCGAGTTCAACCGCTGGAAGGACGCCACCGGCGCCGACTATTTCCTGCTCCGGCTCCGGCATGCGCACTCCGGCGGCCCGCCCCACGCGAAGATCATGGACACCATCAAGCTCTTCGGCGACCGCGTGCTGCCTCGCTGCACCTAGTGCCGGACCAACTTGACTTCGCCATACTTCGTTCTCGGTCGGCCGCAGCCCTCAACGTATACCTACATAAGCCTCGGGCTGCGGCCTCCCTCGCGCCTCGTCTGGCTCGCAATTTGGCCCGGCACTCTGCGGGAGCACGTGGCGTGTAGCCAATACTCGTTGGAGACGCACTAGCCTCCGTCGACCACGCGGCTGAAATTGCCCGCGGCGCCGCTCACGACCAGGGCGTGATCTCGAGTAGCGATACCGCGGGCAGCGGGAGACGCAGGCGCAGCTCCAGCGCGCCGCCCTCGAGCGGCTCCTCCCGATCGGGCTCGAGCAGCTCCAGCCCCTGCCGATCCTTGATCGCGCGGAGCTGCGGCTCGGTGGGATCCTGGGGCGAGCCTTGCCAGATCCACGCGGTGTGGCTGTTGCTGTGCAGCCCGTCGATGCGCCAGTGACGGACGCGGACGCGCGGGCTCTCGAAGGGGAGGTGCTCCACGCGCACCGTCACCTCCGTGTCCGGCTCCTCGGCCATGTACTGGTCGTCGGCATGCCGCCAGACGAGCACGCAGAGCCGCTCGGCGCTGTCGAGAGTGGCGAGGGCGTCGATTTCCTCGGGCATGCCCTCCTCGCCCTCGTCGAGATGGCCCAGGGGCCAGGCGTGGCTCGAGGCGGCCGTCACCCGCGTGGTCCCCAGGCGAGCGAGCATCCGATAGGCGTTGAGCACGGGCTTCTCCACGCCCTGGGCGGTGAAGAGGCTCCGCGTCCCCTCGAAGAAACGCTCGCCTTCGAAGTAGAAGCTCCAGGTGGTCGCCTGGTCGACGTGAGCACCGCTCATCGCGCTCAGGTCGAGGAGCTTCTTCATGAGCTTGCACTGGAAGACGGGGAAGTAGGCGGTGTTGCGATAGGCGAAGTTGGCGTTGTCGTAGAAGCCCCAGTGCGCGGGCACCGAGGCGTCGCACTCGTCCACGATGCAGGGCAGGTCGCGGAAGCGGGGATGCGTGGCCACCGCCCGCAGCGCCGCCCGCACCTCGCGGAGCATCTTGAGGCTCGAGGGCGACTGCCGCTCGGGAGCGGGGCCGCCGAGCGGGCCATAGACGCGCCACGGACTGAAGCGGGCGCCCTTGGTGTGAAACGAGACGAAGTCGAGCGGGGCTCCCGCGGTCGCGCAGTGAGTGAGGAAGCTGCGGAGGAAGTCGTTGCCCCGGCGGCCGGGGCCGAGGTCGCCGGTGGTGGCGGGACCACCCACCGCGGCGTCGGGACAGGCGGTCTTGACCGCGGCGGCTGTCACGTCGTACAGCGCGTAGAACTGCTCCGGCGTGCCGCGCCAGTAGGTGATGTCGGGCTCGTTCCAGAGCTCCCAGAGCCAGCCGCGCACGTGGGAGGCGCCGTAGCGCGTCACGCAATGCTCCACGAGGGCGCGCACGAGGCCCGCCCACTTCGCGTAGTCCTTGGGCGGGAAGGACCAGAGACCCGCCTCGTAGGGGCTCCACTGCGTGGGGCTCGGCTCGAAGCGAAAGCGCGCCTCCGCGTCGTCGGGCACCAGGGCGCGCGGCGTGAAGGCGAGCTCGACGAGGGGGCGGAGCCCCGTCCCCACCACGGCGTCGTACACCTGGTCCACGATGGCGAAGTCGTAGTACGGCGTGCCGGCGGCGTCCTCGTGATAGACGTTGCCCGCACCGGTGTGGGGCAGAGACCAGCCGATGCCGCTGTTGAACACGTAGTGGGAGCGGACGTAGTACGGCTGCTCCACGAAGCTCCCGATCACCTTGAGAGCGCGGGCGCCCGCCGGCGTGTACGTCCAGTTGATCTCGTCGTAGCCGAAGCTCGTCCAGATCCGGCGGAGCGGGCCCTGCGGGACGTCGCAGTCCACGCGCACGCTCGCCTCCGTGATGGGCACGCTCACCGTGTCATCTCACCTTGCTCGCGGTCGATCCCTTGTGCTCAGGAAGGCCGGAGGCGTATAAAGACCGCCTGGCACGACGACAGCCGCGGTGGAGTCCGCGGGTCCCCGATCGTGCCCCAAGCCACGGCAGGCGTCAATTGCGCGGCGAGCGAAGCACGAGCGAGGAGCGAGAGTCATGACGGAGGCGGAGGCGCTCCGCGTCCTTCGGAGCGATGACGTGGCGGCGGCCGCGCGCGCCGCCGATGCCCTCTGGCGGATGTGGCATCGCTCCGGCGACGAGCGGCTCGACGGCATGCTCCGTGAGGGGATCGAGGCGATGGAGCGACAGGATCTGCAAGCGGCGGACGCCGCCTTCACCCGGCTCATCGAGGCGGCCCCCGCCTTCGCGGAAGGATGGAACAAGCGGGCGACCGTCCGGTACGTGGCCGAGAACTACACCGCCTCGATCGCGGACTGCCGCGAGACCCTCGCCCGCAATCCCCATCACTTCGGCGCCCTGTCCGGCCAGGGGCTCTGCCATCTCATGCTGGGTCAGTTCGACGAGGCGGCCCAGCTCTTCCGGCGCACCCTCGCCGTGCATCCGCATCTGGGGAGCGCGCGGAACAACCTGCGCACCGCGCTGAGCGAGGTCGTGAAGCGGAACTGAGCGGTGGGTTACGGCCGCCGGCGGGGGCGGGGCGGGCGGCCCTTGTCGAGCGTCGAGACGCGAGCCTCGAGGCCGAGCACCCTGCCTTCGAGTCCCGTGATGCGTCCGCCGTGCTCGGTGAGCTTCCCCTCCACCTGCTCGTTCGAGATGGCCATGAGCTCGGCGAGGCTTCGGATATCGCTCCGCAACATCTCGGCGACGACATCAAGATGACGACGCGTCTCTGCCGCAGAGCTATCCACGTAAGCCCGCGTCTCCGCCGCGGACGCGACAACGTAGGCGCGCGTCTCCGCCGCGGAAGTATCCACGTACGCGCGGGTCTCGGCGGCGGAGGCCGCCACGCAGGCTCGAGTCTCCGCCGCGGAAGCATCGACGTAGGCCCGGGTCTCCGCCGCGGAAGCCTCCACGTACGCTCGCGTATCCACGGCGGAGGCCGCCACGGAGGCCTCCACGTAGGCGCGCGTCTCCGCATCACCGGAGCGGATCTCTGCGCGCAGATCCGTGGCCAGCTCGCCGAGCGCGGCGCGGAACCCGGCCTCGAAGGACCGGAGCTCCGTTCTCAGATCACCGGCGAGCCGCTCGAATGCCTCGCGCAGTTCAGGATCCATGCTGGGAGTCTCGCCGGCCGACCGTCGCCGCGTCAATGTCCATGGCGAGAGACACGTCAGAAGCGCGTCTTCGCGGTGCCGCGGTAGAGAATCTTCGCCTGGCGGTCGCTGATCTCGGCGTGCAAAGCGAGCATGGCGGGATCCAGATCGGCGTCGGGACGCGGCTCCAGCTCGAAGTGGCCGAAGGCATCACGGCCTCGCACCAGGGTCGCGCTGTCGCGCGGCCCGCCCGTCTGCCTGATCCGCGTGGGAATGTAGCGGATGGCGAAGCCGACACGGCGGTCGTCCGATGGATTCGCGCCCGAGCCGTGCACCATGAGGACGTGGTGCAGCGACATCTCCCCCGCCCGGAGCACGATGTCCACGGCCCGCGCCTCGTCGACCTCTACGGAGATCTCCTGGCCTCGCGAGAGGAGATTGTCGGGGTGGAACGTGTCGATGTGGGGCACCTGGGTGCGATGGCTACCCGGTATCACCCGCATATTGCCGTTGGCCGGCGTGCTGTCCGTGAAGGCGACCCACGCGGTGAGCACCTCGGGCTCGGAGAGGCCCCAGTACGTGGCGTCCTGGTGCCAGGAGACGAAGCCCGGACTCCGCGCCTCCTTGGTGAAGAACGAGGTGTTCCAGCACAGGAGATCGGGCCCCAGCACGTCCTCCACCGCGTCCAGGATCGCGGGATGGCGGACGAGATCGGCGAGCCAGGTGAAGAGGAGGTGGGGCTTGATCCGATAGGCGCCGCGCAAGGGCCCGCCGAGGTCCCGCTCGGCACGCTCCAGCCGCTCGCAATACTGCCGCGCCTCGTCCGTGGAGAGGACGGGCACGGGAAAGACATAGCCGTCGCGCGCGTACTGGGCGATGGCGGCCGCGGACAGGCGCTTGGCCACGTGCCTAGGCTGGATTATTCGCGACTGCCGCACGTGAGATCGGGGCGGGTGGCGTCGGGGGCGGGGGAGCGCTCTGGCGGAGTAGGACCCCCGAAGCCTGCGCGCCGCCCGCCGGGCAGCGATTCAGGCG
>JBKOVG010000108.1:0-10657 GCA_046723845.1 Candidatus Methylomirabilota bacterium
CCACTCGCCTGAATCGCCGCCCTGCGGGCGGCGCACAGGCTTCAGGGGGGCCCACTCCGCCGGAGCGCTCCCCCGCCCCCGACCCCCCCCGCCCCGGTCGCACGTACGGCCCTCGTGAATAGTCCGGCTAGCGCGGCCTGATCTCGAGCAGGATCGCCTCGGGATCGGCGCCCCACCGCCACGGCAGTCCCACGCTCCCGAGTCCCCGCGACACCACGAGCAGCGACGAGCCAAAGGCATAGACACCCTCGTCGAGGCAGAAGCGGCTGTGGCGGATGATCGGCGGCCCGCCGGGGAGCCGGATCTGGCCCCCGTGAGTGTGGCCCGACAGCGTCAACGGCACGCCGTGGCCCTCCGCCTCGTAGAAGTGATCGGGATTGTGCGCGAGGAGGAGATGGGGCGCCCCGTGATCCGAGAGCACCCGCGACCAGTCCGGCGTGCCGTAGATCAGATCGTCGATGGCCCCCAGCACGAACGCCTCCTGCCCGTGTGTGAGGGCGATCGAGGCATTGTGGAGGGTGGTGATGCCCACGCGGCCCAGGTCCGCGCGGAGCTCGGCCGCATCGCCCCCGAAGTAGTCGTGGTTGCCGTGGGCGTACCAGGCCCCGAGGGGCGCGCGTGACAGCGGGGCGAGGGCGTGGAGGAACGGCCGGACCTCGCTCGAGTGTCCCGTCACGATGTCGCCCGCGATGGCCACGAGATCAGGGGCGAGGGTCATGAGCTCGTCCACGATCTCCGCGAGGACGTGGGGCCGCAGGAAGATCCCCGTGTGGATGTCCGAGATCAGGAGCACACGAAGCGGGGGAAGGCGGCCCGGCCAGCGCGCGGGGGCCAGCGCGACCTCGGTGAGGACGAAGCGCCGCCGGAGCAGCCAGCCGTAGGGATTCCACACGCGGCTCAGATGCGGATAGAGAAAGCGCGACACGACCAGGTCCATGTGATGCTCGAGCAGCTTGATCAGGCCCGAGCTGGGATTGATGCGACGGCGCTCGGTCCCCGTCATGACCCGAGGCGAGCCGAGCCGCCGGCGACGCATGGCGCCGCGCGCTACGCCTCGCGCCGGGAGGAGGCGCGCGGGATCACTTCCAGTTGTTCACGACCTGGCGGAGAATGCCGAGCTCGCCCACATGACAGGAGGTGTGGTCGACGATCAGGATCGCCTCGCGCAGGATCGTCTGACCGTCGCCGTGCGGGATGCGGGCGTGCAGATCGGTCCGCGGATTCTTGACGAGGGCGATCATCTCCAGATCGCTGTGGTAGCGCGCGATGGTCTGGTCCCAGTCCTTCTTGGTCGCCTTCGCGCTCCGGGCGGGCCAGTAATCCTGCGGGAAGTGGAGTTCCTCGTAGTCCGGGTTCCTGATGAAATCGAGAAGGTCCCACTGGGCAATGCGGATGTGCTCGAGGAGATGCCAGAAGGTGTACGGCACATGCGGCGGCCGCCGGTTGATGTCCTTCAAGGGAAAGTTCTTCACGGCCTCCGCCAGCGACATGTGGGCCTCGGTGCTCAGGAACCTGACCAGCTCCGCGCGCAGTGCCCGGTCGCCCCGCATGCCACGAGTATAGCCGCCTTGACAGCAAGAGGGAGGAGTCGATAAGGTCGCCTCGTTCTGCGCCACCGTTCGGTTCCGCGAGCGTGCCGTCGCCTCAGGGGGTGACCCATGATGCGTGCTCCGTGGCTGCTGCTGGTCTCTCTGGCGCTCTCCTCCCTTCTCGGGGGGAGCCTCTCGCCGCACCCCGCCACCGCGCAGGAGCGGCCGCGGGCCGGCGGCGAACTGATCCTCCTCGTCCCCTCCGAGCCGCCCTCCTACGACGGCCACCGGGAAGGCACCTTCGGGACGGTGCATCCGCTCGCTCCCCTCTACAACACGCTGCTCCGCATCGATCCCACCGACCGGACGGGCACGCGCCCCGCGCCGGACCTCGCGGAGTCGTGGACGATCGCGCCCGACGGCCTCACCTACACCTTCAAGCTGCGCGCGGGCGTGCGCTTCCACGACGGCAGCGTGCTCACCTCGCGCGACGTGAAGGCGAGCTACGACAAGATCATCTTCCCGCCTGCCGGCGTCATCTCCGCGCGCAAGGGCGCCTACCAGGCGGTAGAGGCGATCGAGACGCCCGATCCCCTCACCGTGCGCTTCCGCCTCAAGTGGCCCGAGGCGTCCTTCCTCGTCAATCTCTCCTCCCCCTTCAACTGGATCTACCGGGCGGACATCCTCGCCCGGGACATGCGCTGGTACGAGACGAACACCATGGGCACCGGCCCCTTCAAGTTCGTCGAGCACGTGAAAGGCTCGCACCTCGTGAGCAAGAAGAATCCGGACTACTGGGACAAGGGCAAGCCCTACCTCGACGGCTATCGCGTAGTCTTCATCTCCGCCTCCGCGGCCCAGGTGGCGGCCATCCGCGGCGAACGCGCCCACGCGCAGTTCCGCGGCTTCACCCCCAACGAGCGGGACAGCCTCGTGCAGGCTCTCGGTCCCAAGATCATCGTGCAGGAGAGCCCGTGGGATTGCCTCTCGCTAGTGGCCATGAATCACGAGCGCAAGCCGTTCGACGACAAGCGGGTGCGGCGCGCCCTCACCCTGGCCCTCGACCGCTGGGAGGCCTCGAAGAATCTCTCGCGCATCGCCGTGGTCCGCGAGGTTGGCGGCATCCAGGTCCCCGGCACGCCGTGGGCCACCCCGCTCGCGGAGCTGGAGAAGCTCGCTGGCTACGGACGGGACATCCAGAAGGCGCGGGCGGAGGCGCGTCGTCTCTTGCGCGAGGCCGGCGTGCCCGAAGGCTTCTCCTTCACGTTCAAGAACCGGGGCATCCCCATGCCGTACGAGCCGGTGGGCATCTGGCTCATCGATCAGTGGCGGCAGATCGGGCTCAACGTGAAGCAGGAGGTGGTGGAGGCGGCAGCCATGGTCTCCGTGCTCCGGCGCGGCGACTTCGAGGTCGCTTCCGACGCCCAGTGCAGCTTCGTGGTCGAGCCCGACATCGACGTGGCGAAGTTCCAGTCCGTGGGCATCGCCGACAACAACTACGGCCGCTACAAGGATCCCGTGCTCGACGACCTGTTCCTGAAGCAGGCGCGTGCCGCGGATCCCGAGGAGCGCAAGCGCTACCTCCGGGCCTTCGAGAAGCGCCTCCTCGACGAGGAGGTGCACTACATTTACACGCTCCAGTGGCACCGCATCGTGGCCCACAGCGCCAAGGTGCGCGGCTGGACCATCACCCCGTCCCACTTCCTGAACCAGCAGCTCGACGGGGTGTGGCTGGCGGAGTAGCCGCCGCGGGCTAGCCTGGATTATTCACGAGTGGCGCACGTGCGATCGGGGCGGGTGGCGTCGGGGCGGGGAGCGCTCTGGCGGAGTGGGACCCCCGAAGCCTGTGCGCCGCCCGCAGGGCTGCGATTCAGGCGAGTGGGTGACGCAGCGGGAGCGCTCCCCCCGCCGACGGGCCCCGACTCGCCTCGCGCTCCGCGTGGTCGTGAGTAATTCGGGCTAGGAGAGACGCCGGGAGGCGAGGGCCGCGCCCTGGGCGAGCGTCTCCAGCTTCGCCCAGGCGATGTCGGGATGGATGCGGCCGCCGAGGCCGCAGTCCGTGCCCGCCATCACGCGCTCCCGACCCACCAGCTCCGCGAAGCGCACGATGCGGTCGGCGACCAGCTCGGGGTGCTCGACCACGTTGGTGGCGTGGCTGACCACGCCCGGGATGAGGATCTTGCCCTCGGGCAGCTTCACGTCGCGCCACACCTTCCACTCGTGCTCGTGCCGGACATTCCCCGCCTCGAAGGAGTAGGCCTGGCAGTCCACCGCGAGCATGACGTCCACGATGTCGCGCAGTGGGATGTCGGTGACGTGGGGCCCGTGCCAGCTCCCCCAGCAGAGGTGGAAGCGCACCCGGTCCTTGGGCAGGCCGCGCAGGGCGTGGTTGAGGGCCTCGACGCGGATCATGGAGAGCTTCCGGTACTCCTCGACGGTGGGCGCGGGATTGATCATGTCCCAGTTTTCGGCGATGGCGGGATCGTCGAGCTGGAGCACGAGGCCGGCCTCGAGGATGGCGCGGTACTCCTCGCGCATCGCCTCCGCGCAGGCAAAGATCAGCTCCTCCTCGGTGCGGTAGTGCTCGTTGCCAAGGCGCGAGGCGCTGCCTGGCGCGATGGAGGTCATGAAGCCCTCGTCCACGCCCGCCGCGGCCAGCGCCGCCTTCATGTGCGCGATGTCGGCGCGGATCGCTTCCTGGCCCGTGTAGACGAGTGGTCCGCGGCACACGGGCAGGCGCATGCCGGGCCCGCCGCGATTGGTCGACACCCCCGAGTCGGGATCGGCGTAGGCGGCGGGAAAGAGGGCGCGATCGCGACGATCCGAGAAGCTCGTGAGGCGCACGCGGCCCGGCTCCGAGCGCTGAGCGGGAATGCGGTAGAGCTCCATGCCCAGCTCGAGGCCGCCCAGCCGCGGGAAGGAATAGCTCCACCACGCGCCGTAGTTGATCCGCTGGCCCATGGCCTTGCCGAACTCGCCGTCGCCGGGCACGTCGATGCCCGCCGCCCGCTGCCGACGGACGACCTCCACCACCGCCCTCCCGAGGCACGCCTGGTAGGCGCCCTCGTCGGAGGACTCCTCCGCCTGGCGGGCGCGGTTGAGCTCGATGAGCTCGTCGGGGCGCGGCAGGCTGCCCGCTTGCGTGGTGAGGATGCGCGCGCCGCTCGGCTTCACGGTCGCGCTAGGTCTTCGCGCCGAGCAGGCCGCGGCGGGCGAGGTTGGCCATGAGGGCACCCGTGCCGAACGACCAGGGCTCCGCCTGATCGCAGGGCACTACTTCGTTGATCAGCGCGCCGAGCTCGGGAGCGGCGATGCTCACCACGTCGCCCGTCTTGTGGGTGAATCCGCTACCCGGGGCACCTCGATCGTCCACGGGGGCGAACATAGTGCCAATGAAGAGGAGCACGCCGTCGGGATAGCGGTGATAGCGGCTGAGCGCCTGCTCGGCGAGGTCGGCGAGATCGCGGCTGATCTCCTTCACGTGCGTGGTGTGCGAGACGCGGAAGCCGTCGAGGCCCTCCACCGTGGTCTGAAAGCTCAAGCGGCGCGCGGCGTCGAGCGGGAAGGTGTCGTCCAGCATGCGCACGAAGGGCCCCACCGCGCACGAGGCGTTGTTGTCCTTGGCCCGACCCAGGAGGAGCGCGCTCCGCCCTTCCACGTCGCGCAGGTTCACGTCGTTGCCCAGGGTGACGCCGGCGATTGCGCCCGCACGGCTGATCACGAGGACCAGCTCGGGCTCCGGGTTGCTCCAGACGGAGGCGGGGTGCACGCCCACGCGGGCGCCCAGCCCCACCGCGGCCATGGGCGGGCACTTGGTGAAGAGCTCGGCGTCGGGACCGATGCCGACTTCGAGGTATTGCGACCACATCTCCCGGGCGAGCAGGACTTCCTTGATGCGCGCCGCCTCGGGCGAGCCAGGACGGACGCCGCGAAGATCCGGTCCCACGATGGCCTGGATCTCGCGCCGCGCGCCGTCGGCCAGGGCGGGGTTGCCGCGGGCGCGCTCCTCGATCACCCGCTCGAGCAGGCTCGCCACGAAGGTGACGCCGCTGGCCTTCACGGCCTGCAGATCGCACGGCGCGAGCAGCCACGGGCGCGCGGCATCGCGCGCGCCCTCGACGCTGTTGGCGACAAGGGTCTCCATGCTCGCCACCACCGGCGCGCGCTTGATGGCCCCGCGCAGCTCGGCCGGCGTGGCCACGTTGACGAGATGGCTCACCGTCGGATACGTGCGGGTCAGGTCCACCGCCTCGTCGCCGCGCACGGCGATGACGGAGGGTCCGTCCTCCGCGGGCATCCACGCCCGGCCAATCAGGAGCGCCGTCGTGTCCCGGGGCACGCACCGTGCGGCGGACAGCCTCGTCGACGTCATCGTCTCCTCCCGGGTGAGCGCGTCGGAGCTGCGAAGTCGCTGCCGGAGCTCAGATGGCCGCGCCGATCCTGCCAGGGGGCGTGCGCCAGGTCAAATCGCCGAGTCCGCTCGCGCCCGGGTCGCGCGTCGCAGGACCTCCGCATAATCGGCGGCCTGCTCCATGCGCGGCCCATGACCAGCTCCTTACGGGCGGACGAGGTCATGGAAGGGCCCGGAGATGCGCATGATCTCGTTGAGCTGGAAGACACCGCTCCGGATCACCACCACGAGCAGATCGCCCGCGATACCCGCGGCGCGCGTCTCCGCGGTGTCGGGCACGAAGGTGAGGCCGCGGGGCGCATGGCCATCCGTGAACCGGGCGAGGCTCACGCGTCGGCCATCGGGCGTGACCGCGAAGATCTCCAAGCCCTGGCGATCGGCGAAGAAGATCGCGCCGCCGGGGCCCGGGGCCAGCCCCTGGGCCAGCGGTCCATCGAGGACGCGGCGGCGCTCGCCTCCCGGCCCCACGCGCCAGAGCTCGCCCAGTCCGGGCTGCCACGGCGCCTCCGCGTTTCCGTCACTCGCGATCCAGAGATGATTCGCCTCGTCCACAGCGAGGACGCGCGGCCGGGTGACCCGCACGTAGGCGGGATCGAGCACCTTCCCGCCCGCGTCCAGCCTGAGCACCACTCCGCGCTCCCGGTCGGCCACGTACACGGTGCCCGCCCTGTCGATGACGCTGCCCTCGGGCTGTACGAGGAGGAGAGCCATGCCTTCCTCGGGCGTGCCGCCCGCGAGGAGCTGGGCGTGGCCGTTGTCCATCCGATAGAGCGCGCCCACCCGCCGATCACGATCGAACGTGGTGACGAGGAGGTCGCGCCCGCTTCGGCTACCGCCCACCTGGGCATTGACGAGCGGCGGCCCGTAGAAGTAGCGGGACTCCGTCGAGGGGGTGAGGCGCGCGCCCCCTGCGGGAATGCGATAGAGGGGAGTAAGGTACTCGTACTCGCCGCCGCTGTAGCGGCGCCCCGTGCGTCCCAGATAGAGCGTGCCCCGCTGATCCACCAGGAGCGTGCTCGTCGAAGGAATGCCGCGGCCCGCCGTACCCATGGGCGTCTCGAAGCCCTCGCCCGTGACGTAGACGCGGATCCCGAACCCGGGAGCGAGCAGGATCTCCCCGGCGGCGAGGGCGGGCCACAGGCACAGCGCGAGGACTACGCTGACTCCGATGCGGCGCGCTCGCGCGAGCATATGGGCGCGATCGTGCCAGAGGGTGCATGCGAGGTCAATCCGGGCTATACTCGCGCGCACCTCAGCGAGATCGAGCGAGACATCGCCCATGGATTCGAGTCCGATCACTCCCCGCCCCGACACCGACGAGCCCACCGCTCCGCGCATCATCGTGGTGCTCGAGACCGGCGTCTCCCTCGCCGTCCACTCGGCCTGCGCCGACCTCGCGGCCGGGCTCGCCGATCGCACACGCATGCCCGTGACGCTCGCGAGCATTCCCGCGTGCTGCCTGGACGCGCTCCGACCCACGCTGGGGCGCGCCCGCGAGTCGCGGATCAGACACTACGCGCCCGCCCCGCCGCCATCGCCCATGGCCTCCGCGCCGTTCCTCCTGCGCGACGACGGCCGCCCGGACTGGGGCGCCATGTGGGGCAGCTTCTGCGAGCTCGCGCTCTATGGCGGGCCGCCGCATCGCGGGCCGGACAACCCGCTGCGCGCGCCGGACGTCTCTACCGCCGACGCCGCGTCGGAGGAGGCGATGGTGGAGGAGATGCGGCGTGGCATCTGGGAGACGACCGGGCTCTATGCAGAGCCGACGGGCGACGGCTGGCTTGCCGTGACGTGCGAGTCGCGCGCGATGGCCGCCTGGCTCTGCGCCACCATCATCCTCGAGAACGTGGAGGCGCGCGTGGAGGAGGATCGGCTGCTCGTGCCTGCGGGGCCCGGCTACCGGCTCGAGGACGAGGTGAAGAGCATCATCACCGTGCTCGCCAAGACCAACCACTACTGGCAGGCGCACGTCACCGGCGGGGATCGCGTGGCCGACGACGGCGCGGGCTAGCCGCGATGCCGCGCTATCCGTTTCGCTGCGAGAGCTGCGGAGCGAGCTTCGAGGTGTCGAGGCCCATGAGCCAGGCCGCTGCGGATGCCCAGTGCCCGGCTGATGGCGGACGCGCCGTGCGTGTGTTCGAGATGCCCGCGACCAACTTCAATCGTGCGAGCAGCGCGCCGAGCCTGCCCGCCTCGGGCGGCTACGCTCACTATGGCCACACCCACGGCGCGGGAGTGGCGCCCCATTCCCACGCGCCCGTTCGCCGACCGCGCGGAGGCCCCGCCTGAGGCAGCAGCGCCTCTCGCCGCTACCCCTCCAGATCTCCCTTCTGCGCCTCCTCGATCAGGAGCGCGATCCGCCTCACCGAATCGCGAAGTCGAGCGCGGCGTGCGCCAGGCGCAGCGAGGCCTCGGCGTCCGCCGCGCTCGCACCGCGCGAGAAGATGAAGCCGAGATACGCGGAGCCCTCGGGCAACGGCACCACGCGCTGGCCTTGATGCATCGAGATGGTGATGTCCTCGATCCCCGGCACGGCCCGAGCGGCCTCCAGCCCCGTGACGCCCTCGAGGATGCCGCTGCGTGGAATGGGGATCATCATCACCCCCGCCGCGGGGCGGGCCCGCTCGAGGGAGACCACGGGCCAGCGGAGAGCGTGGCGCACGATGATCTCCTCGAGGGACATGCCGGTGCCGAAGCGGAGGGTACGCGAGCACAGGCCGCCGATGCAGCGCGCGGCCAGCTCGATGAGCCAGGGGCCCGCCTCGTTGATCCGGAGCTCGACGTGGACCGGCCCATCCGAGAGGCCGAGGGCCCGCGCCGCCCTTCCCGCGCACTCGGCGATGGCCTCCTGCGTCGCCTCGGGCAGCCGCGACGGCGTCACGTAGATGGTCTCCTCGAAGAAGGGCCCGTCGAGCGGATCCGGCTTGTCGAAGATCGCGAGGGTGGTGAGGCCGCCGTCGGTCAGGAGGCCCTCCAGCGCCACCTCGACGCCCGGAACGAAGTCCTCCACGAGAATCTTCTCCGCCCCTTCCCCCAGGGCCTGCACGTCGGGATCGGCGAGGATCGCCGCGAGCCTCGTCCACATGGCCACAAACTGGTCGGGATCGTCCGCGCGCATGACCCCGCGACTCGCGGACAGCACGAGCGGCTTGAGCACGCACGGGTAGCGCCCCCCCGCCGCCACGACCCGCGGATCGGCACTCGCGGGGAAGACACGGAACGGCGGCTGGCGGACACCCGCGCGGGACAGCGCCTCGCGCATCGCCTCCTTGTCCCGGGTGGCCTGCACCGCCGCGGGGGCGTTGGCGCGCAGGCCCAGCGCCTCGCCGATGGCCGCCCCCACCACGCTGGTGGCGTCGTCCACGGGCACCACGGCGGCGATGGGGCGCGTCCGCGCGTACTCGCGCATCACGGCGGCCGCGGTGGATGGATCGTCGAAGGGCAGCGTGAGGAGATGATCCGGCAGGGCCGCGGCGAGCGCGTTGGGTTTCTCCGCCGCCACCACGAGCTCCACGTCGAGGCGGCGCGCGGCTTCCACGAAGTCTTCCGTGCGATAGGTCGTCGTCGGCACCAGGAGGAGCAGTCGCGGCCCGGCCGAGTCTGACATGACGGCTCCATTTGGCCGTGGATGCGGTAAGGTGTCAAGCCAAGGAGGCCGTGCATGAAGGTCGGCATCATGATCGAGGGTCAGGAAGGTCTCACGTGGGAGCGATGGTTCCGTCTCGCGCAGGCCGCGGAGGATCTCGGCTACGAGTCGCTCTGCCGCTCGGACCATCTCACCGGGCTCGGTGGCGTCTCCACGCGGCCGTCGCTCGAGACGTGGACATCGCTCACCGCCCTTGCCACTCGCACGAAGCGCATCCGCTTCGGTCCCATGGTCTCGCCGCTGACCTTTTATCACCCCGCGCTGCTCGCCAAGATGGCGGCCGCGGTGGACACGCTGTCCGGCGGGCGGCTCGACCTGGGCCTGGGCGCCGGGTGGAACGAGCACGAGCATCGGATGTTCGGCGTGCCCTTCTACACCCTCAGGGAGCGGCTCGATCGGCTCGAGGCGGGTGCGCGGCTCGTGCGCGCTCTCGAGCACGGCCAGCCCGTGACCCTGAAGCAGCCGCACTTTCAGCTGGAGAAGGCCGAGAGCTTTCCCGGTCCAGCGCGGGGGCGCTACCGCATCGTCATCGGCGGCCGCGGCGAGAAGCGCACCCTCAGGATCGTGGCGGAATTCGCCGACGAGTGGAACGTGACCCGGGTGGACATCGCGGGCTTCACCCAGCGGCGCCAGGTGCTCGCCGAGCATTGCCGCGCCTTCGGACGCGAGCCGGAGTCCATCGCGCGATCGCTCATGATTCCCTGCGCCATCGGTCACACCCCCGCCGAGGTGGCCCGCCGCATCGCCACCATCCGCGAGACCTTTCCCGCCCTGCCCGCCGACGAGGCGGGCTGGCATGCCGCCTCCTTCCTCGCGGGGCCGCCCGAGCGCATCGTGGCCGACCTCCATACCTGGAAGGCGGCGGGGCTCCAGCGCGTCATGCTGCAGACCCTCGACCAGGAGGACATCGCCGGCCTCGAGCTCTTCGCGCGAGAGGTCATGCCCAAGCTCTGATCGGTCCCGGGGCCGCTCGAGTGGGCTGCCCCTGGGTCCAACGCTCGAACTGAAGGAGTCACCGCATATGGCCCAGAGCCTGCCCGAGTTCCTCGACCTCGTGAAGCGATCCAAGCC
>JBKOVG010000302.1:0-13232 GCA_046723845.1 Candidatus Methylomirabilota bacterium
GCCAGACCCTGAGCCTGGGCGCCCTGCAGGTGATTCGAGGCGATGAGAGGCTCGGTCGCCGTCAGGATCGACAGCGCGATGAGCAGCGTGGCAAGAAGGGACAGCGTGATCATGGCCAGGGGCAGCGCCGCGCCCCCCTCGTCGCGCGTGATGCGGGGCACCTTCACCGTGAGGCGACGAGCGTGGTGAGCGACACGGCCTTGCGGTCTGCGGCCAGCCCCGTGGCGGTGAGGGGGCGGTAGGCGACCGTGACGGTGATCCGGCGAAGCAGGGGCGAGGTGATCGCACCGCAGCCCGGAGGCGCGCCGCAGTCGGCGATGCGCACCAAGCGCGAGTAGCCCGCGTAGGGCCCCGCCAGAGCCGGCTCGTCGGAGAGCGTGAAGTCGTCGAGAGACGCGCCACTCCACGCGAGCCCGCGGGCCTCTTCGAGCCGCGAGGTGGCGAGAAAAGTGGCGGTGGAGAGTTGAGCGCCTTCACTCACCGCCATGGCCGCAGTGGGGAGACCGGACAGGAATGCCACGAGACCCAGCGCGACGATGCCGACGGCGGCGATGGCCTCGAGGAGCATCGATTCTCAGGGACCGACGCTGACGCGGCCCGAGGCCGACACGGTCACGGTGAGGGTTTGACTTCCCTGGCTCACCGTGACCGTGGTCGCTGGAGCCGCGGCGCCCAGGTTGCTGAAGACTGGATTGCCGCTGCTCGTGAGGGTGACCCCCGGATGGGACGAAGCGTTGCCGTATCCATCGGTGGTCACGCTCGTCAGGAGTGAGCCCGAGCAGCTGCCCAGATAGTACTGCGGTGCACTGGTTCCGATGCTCACGCACACACTCTGGTTTCGCTGGATCGCCATCTGGCGCCCAAGGTTGAGCTGGGACGCCACGTCGTACGCCGCGGCCCGCACCTGCGCGGTCTGGTAATAGCTGAGAAATGCAGGCAAGACGAGGACGCAGAGGCTGCCGATCGCGGCCAGCAGCACCGAGAGCTCAGCCACGCTGAAGCCTCTCTGATCGTGTCTCCTCTCGCGGGATCGCACGCCTTTCATGCGCCCAGGGAGGAGCAAGAAGAACGCCAGCGGCCGGCGGGGCCTCCGATGATCTAGTAGAAAAAGCGGCTCACGTACCAACCGAGCAGACCGTTGCCCCAGAGCAGGCTGAGGACAGCCCCGAGGGCCAGGAACGGCCCGAACGGCACCGGATCCTTGCGGCCACGGCTACCCGTCCAGAGGAGCACGACGGCCACCGCCCCGCCGGCGAATACCCCCAGCAGGATGGCCAGGAGCACGAGCTTCCAGCCGAGGAAGGCACCCATCATGGCGCCCAGCTTCATGTCGCCCCCGCCCATGCCCCCGCCGCTGACCAGGATGATCACGAAGAAGAGTCCGCCGCCGAGGGCGATGCCGAGCAGCGTATCGAGCCAGCGCGCGGGATGAATGGCGATGCTGAGCGCCGCGCCCGCGATGACGCCAGGGAGGGTGATCACGTCGGGGATGATCTGGTGATCCACGTCGATGCCCGCGATGGCGACGAGGGCGGCCAGGAGCAGCAGGGCGGGGCCGAGGTCGAGGGTGGGGCCGAAGCGGTGCGCGGCCAGGGCAAAGAGGACGCCGGTGATGAGCTCCACCGTTGGATAGCGCCAGGAGATCGCTACTCCGCAGTTGCGGCAGCGCGCACGGAGGTGAAGCCAAGACAGCACGGGCACGTTGTCGTACCAGCGAATGGCCGTCCCACAGTGGGGACAGGCCGAGCCCGGATGCACGATGCTGCGCCCCGCGGGGAGCCGTCCGATCACCACGTTGAGGAAGCTGCCGATGACGAGCCCGAAGAGAAAGCACGCGGTCTCGAAGAACAAGGGCGGCAGCACGAAGTGATCGTTCACGGGCTATGCTCGCCACACCGTCGGCTTCCCGCCTGGAAGATGTCGACGAGGGAGGGGTGGTGGTCCCCCTCCCTCGTCGGTGTTGGTAACGTGTGAGACGAAGCTGCCTGCTACGGCAAGGTGATGGTCGTGTTGTCGCCGGTCGCGGTGATGGAGAACGTACCGGCCGTGCTCGACACGTAGGTGTACACGCCCCAGGCCGGCGAGCCGCCCGGGGGCGGAGTGGGCACGTTCGCCATGAACGGCCCTGCGACCTGGTTGAGGCCGTTGGTCTGGGCTGAGGTCAAGTCAGTGAGAGCTGCGGGCAGGGAGCCCATGTGAGCGTTGTACAAGCTCACGGCCGAGGCGAGCGTTCTCGAGTCGGCTTGCGCCTTGGCCACGCGGGCCCGGCTCTGAACGTTTGCATACAGCGGAATCGCGATGGCCGCCAGGATGCCGATGATGGCGACCACGATCATGAGCTCGATCAGTGTGAAGCCGCGCTGATTGCCCAGCGTGTGTTCTTTCTTGTGCCAGAAGGTGATCATCACTTCCTCCGTTGATTGAAGGTGCTTCGAACGAGTAAGATTACGAAGCCTCGAACGGATAGGAAGCATCCCTGATGCCAGAGTCCCGGGCGACCCGGAAATGCAAGTTTCCCAATAACTTATATACCGCCGGGAGCCGCCCAAAGCCTCAGAATTTGTAGGGGTCAGGAGCGGCTTGACAACAATTGTGAGCGTGACTGCCGAGGATCGTCGGGGGGGAGGGCTCGACAAAAGCGGAGCGGGAGGAGGCCCTAGGCCTCCCCCCGCTCGAACGACACGCCTCTCGATGGAGGCGTCGGGCTGCTTACGGCACGGTGATGGTCGTGCCGTCGCCGGTTGCGGTGATGGTGAACGTGCCGGCGGTGCTCGACGTGTAGGAGTACGCGCCCCAGGCCGGTGACCCACCGGGAGGCGGCAGGGGCACGGAGGCCATGAACGGACCGGCGCTCTGGTTGAGACCGTTGACGGCGGCGGTGGTCAGGTTGGCGAGACCTGCAGGAAGCGACCCCATGTGAGCGTTGTACATGCTCACGGCCGAGGCGAGGGTCCGGGTATCGGCCTGGGCCTTGGCGATGCGGGCACGCGTCTGGACGTTGGCGTACAGCGGAATAGCGATGGCGGCCAGGATGCCGATGATGGCCACCACGATCATGAGCTCGATGAGGGTGAAGCCGCGCTGGTTGCCCAGCATCTTCCGGTTCTTGTGCCACAGACCGATCATTGCGTTGTCTCCCCCTTTGTCAGGTACGGGCCGCTTTCCTTCGGCCCCGGTATAGAAGCTTAGCCTTCTCGCCCCTCAAAGAAGCACGTTCGGTGCCACCCCCCCTCCGATCCCTTGACAGCTGTCAGACGGCTCGAACGATGGCCGCGACGGGGCCACCGGCTTCACGAAATGAGTGAAAACAAAGGTGGTGGCCACTCGTGCCGCGCTCAGGAGATTCCCGACGAGGGAATTGCCAATGCTCTGTAGCTGACGGTGGCTGTTAGCGTAGAAACCCAAAAGTGTCAGGCGTCGATGCTCTGGCTCTTGCGCATCGTCTGATGCTTCTGGAGCTTGTAGCGAAATTGGCGGAAGGTCATCTTGAGGAGCTCGGCGGCCTTGGTCTGCACGCCGCCCGTGCGATCAAGCGCCCGCTGCAGATACCGGCCCTCGATGGCGTCGAGGGTGGCCTCGAGATCGAGACCGTCCTCGGGGATGTCCACGTTCTCCAGCCCCTTCACCGGGCGCTCACGCCGTACGGATTCGGGCAGCGACTCCAGGCCGACCATGTCGCCCCCGCCGAGCACGATGGCCCGTTCCATCACGTTCTCCAGCTCGCGGATGTTGCCCGGCCAGTGGTAGCGCTCGAGCACGCCCATGGCCTCCGGGGTCACTCCCCGCACATCTTTGCCCAGGTCCTTGGTGAACTTCTGCAGGAAGTGGGCGATGAGGAGCGGGATGTCTTCCCGGCGCTCGCGCAACGGCGGGAGCTGGATGGGGATGACGTTCAGGCGATAGAAGAGATCTTCGCGCAGGATGCCTTCCTGCACGGCGCCCTCGAGGTCCCGGTTGGAGGCGGCGATGAGCCGCACGTCGGTCTTCATGTCCTTGGTGTCGCCGACGCGGCGAATCTCGCGGAGCTGGATGGCCCGCAGAAGCTTTACCTGGAGCAAGGGCGGGATCTCCGTGATCTCGTCGAGGAAGAGGGTACCCCCCTCCGCCGCCGAGAAGAGGCCGACCTTGTTGGCCACCGCGCCCGTGAAGGCTCCGCGCACGTGCCCGAACAGCTCGGACTCCATCAGGCCTTCGGGGATGGCTCCGCAGTTGACGGACATGAAGGGCTTGTCGCGGCGATAGCTGTTGAAGTGGATAGCGCGCGCCACCAGCTCCTTGCCCGTCCCGCTCTCCCCCGTGATCATGGCGGTGGAGGGGCTGTCCGAGATCTTGCGAATGGTGTCGAAGACCTCGGCGATGCGACCGCTCTTGCCGATGATGTTCTCGAAGCGATGCTGGGTCTCCAGCTGACGCCGGAGATAGAGGTTCTCGTCGCGCAGCCGCTTTCGCTCCAGCGCGTTGCGGACGATGAGGTTCACTTCGTCGAGCTTGAAGGGCTTGGTGATGTAGTCGTAGGCCCCGAGCTTCATGGCCTCCACCGCCGTCTCCGTGGAGGCGACCGCGGTGATGACGATCACCGCGATGTCGGGGGAAATCTCCTTGGCCGCGCGGAGGACCTGCAGCCCGTCGACCTTGGGCATGCGGAGGTCGGTGATCACGGCGTCTACCGTCTCGCGATGGAGCATCTCGATGGCGAGCTCGCCGCCCGCGGCGGTGTCGACATCGTAGCCCTCTTTTTCGAGCGTGATCGAGAGGAGATCCCGCATGCTCTTTTCGTCGTCGACGATGAGGACCCGCGTCTTGGCCATCAGTTCGATGCTACACCGCCGCCGTCTGAGGACGGAAGGGATAGAAGAAAGGTGGTGCCCGCCCCGGGCTGGCTGCGCACCTCGATCTGGCCGCCGTGATCCCGTACCACGCGATAGACGAGGGCGAGGCCGATGCCGCTCCCCTCCGCCTTGGTGGAGAAGAAGGGCTCGAAGATGTGCGGGAGGTCGTTCTCCGTGATGCCGTGCCCGGTATCGGTCACCCAGAGCTGCAGGGAGGCGGCATTGCCGCTCGGCACAATTCGCCCACCGAGGCGAAGCTCGCCGCCCTCCGGCATGGCCTGCACGGCATTGATGCAGAGATTCCACACCGCCTGCCGGAGCTGCTGGGGATCGACACGCCCGGGCAGCCGCTCGCCGAACTCCCGCACCACCTTGAGCTCGGGCGGCAGCGAGCGGTGCTCGAGGAGCAGCACCACCTCCTCCAGGAGGTCGGCGAGATTGACGGCGTGCGGAGAGACGGGGGCGGGCCGCGCGTATTCCAGGAAGTCCCGGATGATGCGATTGAGGCGATCGGACTCGCGTAGCACGATCTCCACGAGCCGCTCCCGCCCCGAGTCGGCGGGGAGCTCGCGGACCAGCGCCTCGATGGCGCCGGAGAGGGAGGCGAGGGGATTGCGGATCTCGTGGGCGATGTTGGCGGCGAGACGGCCGATGGTGGCGAGACGGTCGGCCTGCCGCACCCGCTCCTCCATGCGCTTGATCGACGAGAGGTCCTGGCAGACGCCGATGAGGCCCACCGCTTCTCCCTCGCCCGAGCGCAGCGAGCGGAAGGAGACGCCGAGGGGCACTTCGCGGCCGTCGCGGCGCTTGAGGCGGATCTCGTAGCGCGGCGAGGTGCCGGCGGGACTCGCCACGGCGAGGCGCACCTCCTCGAGATCGACCTGGCTCCCGAACAGCGCCTCCCACGTCTGGCCGAGGGCCTCCCGCTCCGTCACGCCGGTGATGGCCTCTGCCGTGCGATTGAAGGCGGTGACGCGGCCGTCCGGATTGACGGCGATGAGACCCGAGCCGACGGAGTGGAAGATCAGGTCGCGGAAGGCCTGGAGATCCGAGAAGTCCTTGCGCTGGCTTTCCAGGCTCCGCTGGGCAAGGTGGTAGCGGTCGGCGAGGGAGCCGGCAAGCATGGCGATGCTGAGAAGCACCCCGGCGTTGAGGAGCACGGTGAGCCCGTCGAGGGACGTCCACTCCACGGGCTCGCCCAGGCGCAGGAGGGCGAGGAGGTGCTGGCCGAGGACCACATTGGAGTAGAGGAGGGCGGCGAGGCCCGCCGCCACCAGACCCCCGGGCCGCGCGAGGAGGAAGCTCCCCTCCAGCACGGTGAGGATGTAAAGAAACGTGAACACGGAGCGCGAGCCGCCGCTCGCCGCGATGATGCCGGTGACGAGGGCGACGTCCAGGCAGATCTGCATCCACGCGAAGCCGCGGAGCTCCGCGCTGCGCGCGGTGCCCAGGAGGAGCAGGCACGCCACGAGGGCCGCCGTGGTGACCGTCACCACGAAGGGCAGGAAGTCCGAGCGGAAGGCGTCCGCGAAGCGCAGAAGGACACCCGCCACCAGCACGAGGGCGGCGGCGATGAGCCGTGCCCAGCCGAGCCCGCGCAGGGTCGCCCGCAGGAGCTGCCGGTCTTCCACTGCCGCCGCTACTTGAC
Source organism: Candidatus Methylomirabilota bacterium (assembly GCA_046723845.1). Classification (GTDB taxonomy): domain Bacteria; phylum Methylomirabilota; class Methylomirabilia; order Rokubacteriales; family CSP1-6; genus AR37. Next base: position 6,478 of record JBKOVG010000302.1, read on the forward strand.
CAGGGTGACCAGCTTGAAGATCGGCAGATACATGGCGACCACGAGGCCGCCGATGATCACGCCGAGGACCACGATCATGATCGGCTCGAGGAGCGCGGTGAGGGCGCCCACCGCGGTGTCCACCTCGTCGTCGTAGAAGTCGGCGATCTTCGATAGCATGGCATCGAGTGCGCCCGTCTGCTCACCCACCGAGATCATCTGGATGACCATGGGCGGGAACACGCCGGAGGCCTTCAGGGGCTCGGCGAGGGTTTTGCCCGCGGTGACGGCGGCGCGGCATTGCATGACGGCCTTCTCCACCACGCGATTGCCCGAGGTGCGTGCGGTGATGCGGAGGCCCTCCAGGATGGGCACGCCGGAGGATACCAGGGTGCCGAGGGTCCGCGTGAAACGCGCCACCGCCACCTTGCGGATCAGCGTTCCCACCACGGGCAGCTTGAGCATGAGGGCGTCGATGGTGGAGCGCCCCTTCTCCGTCCGGTAGTAGGCGCGGAGAGCAAACACGCACCCGACCACGCCGGCGGCGATGAGCAGGATGTAGCCGCGCACGAAGTCGGAGAGCCATACCACCACCTGGGTCGGGAGAGGAAGGTCGGCCCCGAGATCCCGGAACATCTTGGTGAAGGTCGGGATGACGAAGGTCAGCATGAACACGACCACGAGGAAGGCCACACCGATGATGCTGGCCGGATAGATCATGGCCGACTTGACCTTCCGCTTCAGCGCGGCAGCCTTTTCGATGTAGGCGGCGAGGCGTTGGAAGACCGTGTCGAGGATACCGCCCGCCTCTCCCACCTCCACGAGGTTGGTGAAGAGGTCGTCGAAGGTGCGGGGATGGCGGCGCAGGGCATCCGCAAGGGTGGAACCCGTTTCCACGGAGCGCGCCACCCGGCCCGTCACCTCGCGGAGGTTCTTCGACTCGCTCTGCTCCGACAGGATGGTGAGGCACTGCACGAGGGGCAGGCCGGCGTCGATCATGGTGGAGAACTGGCGGGTGAAGATGGCCATCTCCCGGTCCTTGACCTTGCCGCCCGCCTTGGCCGGGGTCTTGCCGCCCGCCTTCTCGCTGATCTTCGTGACGAGAATGGCACGCCGGCGAAGCTCGCCGACGGCGGAGGTGCGGTCGGCCGCCTCGATCTCGCCCGTCATCACTCCGGTGGATCCGCGTCCCTGGTAGCTGAAGACCGCCATATCACCGTCTCCTGTCTAGCTCGGGTTTCGTCTCGACCGGCATCGGCTAGTGGCGCCCGAAGGGCGAACCACCCGAGCCGCTGGCCGCCGGCTGCGCGCCGCCACCATTGAGGGCGGCGGTGAGCTGCGCGAGCTCCTCGGGCAGCGTGCTGCGATTGAGGGCTTCCTCGCGGCTGATCTTGCGCTTCTGCACCAGTTCGACGAGGGACTGGTTCATGGTCTGCATCCCGAACTTCTGCCCCGCCTGCATGGCGGAGTAGATCTGGTGGATCTTCTCCTCACGGATCAGGTTCCGGATGGCGGGGGTGGTGACCATGATCTCGAGGGACATCACGCGTCCCCGGCCGTCGGGAGTGGGGATGAGCTGCTGCGAAAGCACCCCCTCGAGGACGAGGGAGAGCTGAGCTCGCACCTGGGACTGCTGGCTGGTCGGGAACACGTCGATGATGCGGTTGATGGTCTGGGCGCAGGAGTTGGTGTGGAGGGTGCCCAGGGTGAGGTGACCCGTCTCCGCGATGGTCAGCGCGGCGGAGATCGTCTCGAGGTCGCGCATCTCGCCCACGAGCACCACGTCGGGGTCCTGGCGCAGGATGTACTTGAGCGCGTTCTTGAACGACTGCGTGTCCGAGAAGACCTCGCGCTGGTTGACCAGGCACTTCTTGTGGTTGTGGACGAACTCGATGGGGTCCTCGATGGTCATGATGTGCTCGGCGCGCTCGCTGTTGATTTTGTCCACCATGGCCGCGAGGGTTGTCGACTTGCCGGAGCCCGTGGGGCCGGTGACGAGGATGAGGCCCTTGGGGCGGTCCGCGAGCTGCTCCACGATGGGGGGCAGGCCCAGCTCGTCGAAGGAGCGGATCTTGATGGGGATGACGCGGATGGCCGCGGCCACCGCCCCTCGCTGCCGGTACACGTTGCAGCGGAAGCGGGCGAGGCCCTGGATGCCGAAGGACAGGTCGAGCTCGCTATCCTCCTCGTACTTCTGCTTCTGCGCCTCGTTCAGCACGCTGTAGGCGAGCCGCTGCGTGTCCTGGGGCGTGAGGCGCTCGAACTGGGTCAGGGGGGTCAGCTTGCCGTGGAGCCGGATTTGGGGCGGGGTGCCCGTGGTGATGTGCAGGTCGGAGGCGCCCCGCTCGATCATGATGGTCAACAGGTCGTGCATCGTCGCAGCCATGCCTTCGTCGTCTCCTCTGTGAGGGTGAGGCTAGCCCAGGGTGACCCGGAGCACTTCTTCCACGGTCATCACGCCGTCCAGGACCTTCGCCAGCGCGTTCTGTCGCAACGTCTTCATGCCTTGGGATTGCGCCATCTCGCGGATCTCCGCGGTAGGCGCATTGTGGATCACGAGATCGCGAAGCTCCTGGCTGATCGGCATGACCTCGTAGATGGCCACGCGTCCCTTCATGCCCGTGAAGCTGCAGGTGGCGCAGCCCTTGCCCTTGAAGAGGGTGATCTTGCCCAGGCCCTGCGGGGTATGGCCGTAGGGCACCAGCGTCTCCTCGTCGGCCTCGAAGGGCTGCTTGCAGTCCTTGCACACGCGCCGTCCCAGCCGCTGGGCGAGGATCAGCATGAGGGAGGAGGACACGAGGAAGGGCGGGATGCCCATGTCGAGGAGGCGGGCCACGGTGGACGGGCAGTCGTTGGTGTGCAGCGTGGTGAGCACGAGGTGGCCGGTGAGGGCGGCGCGGATGCCGATCTGCGCCGTCTCCAGATCGCGGGTCTCGCCCACGAGGATGACGTCGGGGTCCTGGCGCAGGAAGGCGCGCAGAGCGCCCGCGAAGGTGCGGCCGATCTCCTCGTTGACTTGCACCTGATTGACGCCCTTGAGGTTGTACTCGACGGGATCCTCGGCCGTCATGATGTTGATGTCCGGCGAGTTGATGGTGTGGATGGCCGAGTAGAGGGTGGTGGTCTTGCCGGAGCCCGTGGGCCCCGTGATGAGGATCATGCCGTAGGGGCTGTTGATGGCCTTGGTGAACTGCTCGAGGCTCCAGGAGTCGAAGCCGAGCATGGTCAGGTCGAGCTGGAGGGAGTCCTTGTCCAGGATGCGCATGACCGTCTTCTCGCCAAAGATCGTGGGCAAGGTGGAGACGCGGAAGTCGATCTCGCGCTGGTTGAAACGGAGCTTGATACGGCCGTCCTGGGGCAGCCGGCGCTCTGCGATGTCGAGGCTCGCCATGATCTTCACGCGGGAGGTGAGGGCGGCCTCCAGGCGCTTGGGCGGCGTCATGATCTCGTGCAGCACGCCGTCCACGCGGAAGCGGACGCGGAACACCTTCTCGTAGGGCTCGAGATGGATGTCGGAGGCGCCGCGGCGAATGGCATCCACGAGGATCATGTTGATGAGGCGCACCACCGGCGCCTCGTCGGCCGACTCCTTGAGCTCGAAGACGTCGACCTTGCCGGCGGTCTCCTCCTCGCCTCCCACCAGCTCGACGTCGGCGGCCCCTTCCATCTCGGAGACGATCTCGGCGATATCGCCCTTGGTGTCGTACGAGCGGTCGATGGCGGCCCGGATGGCGGCCTGGGAGGCGACCACGGGCACCACCTGGAGGTTGGTCATGAAGCCCACGTCGTCCAGGGCGAAGACGTTGGTGGGATCGGCCATGGCCAGGGTGATCTGATTGCCCTGGCGCTGGATGGGCAGCACCTCGTACTTGCGGGCGATCTGCTCGGGTACCAGCTTGAGCACTTCGGGATCGACGTCCAGCTGGGAGAGCGTGATCGACTGGATGCCGTACTGGCGCGACAAGAAGGCGATCAGCTTGTCTTCGGTGACGAAGTTGAGCTTGACGAGGATGCCGCCCAGCTTGTCGTTGGAGCCCTTCTGCTCCTGCAGGGCCCGGGCAAGCTGCTCGGTGTCGAGCAACCCCTCGCGAACGAGGAGATCGCCGAGGCGTCGGCTGACGGGCTGTCCGATCTTGGGGTCGGCCATGAGGTCTCGGGTGATCTCCTAGGCCGCCCCGCCCAATCGCTTGAGGGCGTCCGAGAAGGCCTTGAAAGCCTCGTCCTGGTAGAGGACGAACACCACTTTCTGCAGGCTCGTATTGCCCTTGCGCACGTGCTCGACGATGGCGGACACCATGGCCTCCGCGCTTTGCCCCGGCGGCACGCCGCCCACTCCTGAGCCCAGGGCAGGGAAGGCGATCGAGGAGATCTTGTGGCGCTCGGCGAGCTCGAGGGACGAGCGCGTGGCCGCGGCCACCCGCTCGGGATTGCTCTTGAGATCGGGACCGAGAGCGGCGGCGTGGATCACGTGCGTGGCGGGAAGGTTGCCCGCCACCGTGAGCACTGCTTCGCCCGGCTCGATCGGCCCCTGCCGGATCGCCTCTTCCTCGATGACGGTGCCGCCTTTCCGTTTCATGGCACCCGCCACGCCCGTGCTCATGGAGAGCGCGGCGTTGGCGGCGTTGACGATGGCGTCCACTTCGGCTTCCGTGATGTCACCCCGCTCGATCGAGAACACCGTGCTACCGACCTTGACCTTCATGACTCCTCTCCACTGCGTGCCAGCCCTTCACGCGACTTCACCGCCAGCCACTGCCGATCGAGCTCCTCTGCGGACGCTTCCTCGAGCTGCCGGCCCTCGGCCCTCATGGCGGCCTCCACCTCCTTGAAGCGACGAGTGAACGTGTCTGCAGCCTGCCGAAGGGAGCCTTCGGCATCAATTTCAAGCAACCTGGCTACGTTAACGAGGGAAAAAAGCAGGTCTCCGAGCTCGGCCTTGACCCGGGCCGCATCGCCCGCCGCCATGGCCTCATCGGTCTCCGCGATCTCCTCACGTACTTTGCTCCACGCCTCCCGCCACGTGGGCCAGTCGAAGCCGACGCGCCCCGCCTTGACCTGCAAGCGCTGAGCCCGAAGCAGTGACGGCAGGCTCTTCGGCACGCCATCGAGGGCCGACCGGGGCGCCTCATCGCCGTCGCCTTCCGCCCTCTTGATACGTTCCCACTGTCTCAAGGCTTCCCCCGAGTCCGCTACTTCTGCGTTCGCGAACACGTGGGGGTGCCGCCGGGTCATCTTCTGCAAAACGGCTTGCAAGACGTCTGCCATCGTAAACTCGCCCTGCTCCTGGGCAATTTGGCAATGGAAGACCACCTGGAAGAGGACGTCGCCCAGTTCCTCGAGGATATGCCCTGTTTCACCAGCATCGAGGGCTTCGAGCGCTTCGTAGGTCTCTTCGATCAGGTATGGCCTGAGGGAGGCTCGCGTCTGCTCGCGGTCCCACGGGCATCCTCCCTCTGCCCGCAGGCGGCCCATGAGCGTGAGCAGGGCTTCGAAGAGAGGGCCGGTGGAGTCAGCCATGGGCGATCCCGGAATCGCCAGGACATTATACATAGAGGGGCGACGCTCCTTGAAGGTGTCCGGACCGCGTGCTAGGCTCTGCCCGCCTTCCATGAAGAGACTCCATGGCTGAGGACGAAACCTTCAAGGTCCGTGATCGTCGGAGGCGTGATGACGCCGACGATGAGACGACGCCCGCCCCGGCTCCTGTCGAGGCGCCCCGCGCCGCGGCGCCCGCGAGCCCGCCGCCGCGCATCGAGACTCCCGGGCCGCGAGCGGCCAGTCCGTCGGGCTCCGCCGCGCCGTCCGAGGGGACTGATCTCCGCGGGCTCTTCATCATGCTGGCAAGCTCTGCCCTCGTGAATCTGGGCGAGGCGGCGGATCCGGCCACGGGCGAGCGAGTGCTCGATCTGGAGCAGGCCAAGGAAGCCATCGATCTGCTGGCCCTGCTCAAGACCAAGACCAGCGGCAATCGGACCGAGCAGGAGACCCACCTGCTCGAGGAGATGCTCTACGATCTCCAGCTACGCTTCGTGAACGCGGCGAGGCACGCCACCGGGCGCTAGTGCGTCCGGATCACCAAGCGTCGGTCGTCGATCTCCACGTCGCGCACCGTTCCCGGCACGGACCACTTCAGGAGGCCGGCGCCCGTCGGCCCCATCACGATGTAGAACGGCCACGTGCCTACGGGTTGCTTGCCCAGCGTGAATTCCGTCAGGGTGATGCGCGCTCTACCCTGCCGACGTCCTGGGTCTCCCGGGTCGACCGTGATGTCCCCCCGAGCGGTGATCCAGATGGGCCGGTTGAGCTGGGCGGCCGGGAGCTGGGAGGCGAGCTGAGCGAAGGGGGGGCCCTGGAGCAGATTGCCGATCACGGTCCGTCCCTGAAGCACGAATTGCCCACGAGTCAGCCTCAGCGCAAATGGTTCGAATTTGATGCCCCCCTCCTCGGCCAGATGCCGGGCTACCAGGGCGGCCACCTCCCGCTCACTTAATAGGATAGGGTCCCGGCGGCTCGACTGGCCATTGTCCCTCTGAGCGATCTCGGCGAGCTTGGCCCTTGCCGCGGAGGCGTCCGCCCGGCTCCATTCCTGGGGATCGAATCGAGGGTCCTCGAAGATGTTCCCGGAAAGGAACAGGAAACCCCCGGAAACAATGGCGAGAAACATCAGGCCTACCGTCAGGAACAGGCAGCCGAAGCACCCCAGCCTCATCGTCCTCTGACCATAGCACCTGCCCTATATTTCAACCCTTTAGAAAAAACCTTGGACGAGTCTTGAC
>JBKOVG010000224.1:0-19340 GCA_046723845.1 Candidatus Methylomirabilota bacterium
GAATCATTCATGACCACCGTCCACGATGACCGGGTGGGTGGCGCCGGGGGTCGCTCGGCGCCGACGGCGGAGTGGGACCCCCGAAGCCTGCGCGCAGCCCGAAGGGCTGCGATTCAGGCGAGTGGGTGACGCAGCTGGAGCGCTCCCCCGCCCCCGACGACGGGCCCCGACCCGCCTCGCGCTCCGCGTGGTCGTGAGTAGTTCGGGCTAGGTTGCTGTCGACGTCGGATCGAGCGGTCGAGGTTCGAAAGGTACCAGACGCGGCCTTCGGCCGCCGCTCGGGGGCTACGGCCGATGCCGGGGGAGAGGTCGTTGGTGGAGGTGCCCACATGATGCGGAAGCTCTTCGGTCTCGCGCTCATCGTCGCTCTATCCGTCGCGCTCACCGCCCCGGCCTCTGCAAGCAGAGGGCGCGGCGGCGGATTCCATGGAGGATCACACCACGGGTTCCACCATCACGGCTTCCATCACTGCTGTTTCACGACTGCCTTCTTCGGTGGGGTCTTCGTGGCGGCGCCGCTCGCATACCCGTTTTATGCCTACCCCTACTACTCTCCCTATCCGTATACGTATCCGGCCTACCCGCCCGTCTATCAGGAAGCCCCGGCCAGTCAGCGTGAGGTTTGCTATGTCGGCGGGTGCTACCACCTCGAGGGTGACGGCGTGACAGTCGCCTACCGATGGATCTGGATACCGAGTCCGCCGGAACCGCCTCCCGCTCCACCAAGCCAATAACCTCGTCGGGGGCGAGACTCGCGTCTGAGAGCGCGCGATCTACCCAGCCTTCAACTGATGCGCGATGAAGGCCTTGACCATCTCACGGGCGCGATCCGTCTGGGGGCCCGGCTGGGCAACCCACTCGTGCTCGCAGCCCTCGAAGATGGTCAGCTCGCACACGCCTCCGGCCGCTCGGTACGTCGCCGCGAATTTCTCCTGCACGGCAGGCAGCACGTTGTCATCCAGAGCGCCCTGCATGATGAGCATGGGCACCAGGCTCACCGCCTCGCGGCGTTCGAGGATCTCCTGCGGATTACCCTCGTGGATCGTCTCCCACGGGTTGAAGTAGATCCGGTTGTTCTCGATCATCGCGTCGCGCTTCGTCCGTTCCGCCTGCTGGAAGCGCGCGTACGTGTCGCTGATCGGCGAGCGCGTCGCGACATAGGCCACCGTGGTATCGACATTCGGGGCCGCGGGCAAGGGAATCGCGTTGTAGCGTGGGTCGCCGGGGCGCATGGCCAGGAGCTGAGCGACGTGGCCGCCGCTGGAGCTGCCGTACACGCCGATCCTCGAGGGATCTCCATTCCATTCGGCGGCTCGGGATTTGAGCCAGCGCACCCCGTAGTTGGCGTCCTGGACGGAGGCCGGGTACGGCGCCTCCTCGGAGAGTCGCAGGTCGATGGCCACCACCACGACTCCGCTGGCCGCGATCGCGCGGTCCATCGGCTCCTCGGCGAAGCGGTCCTTGCGGCGCCACGCTCCGCCGTGCAGATCGAGCACGGTGGGAAACGGCCCCGCACCCTGCGGCTGGTAGATGCGGGCCATCAACTGTCGCCCACCCGGCGTGCGCCGGAAGTCCACCTCGCTCACCTTGAGCTCGAACTTCGCCGCGGGATCGTAGGACATCTTCATGCCTGACCTCCCCTGGGCCTCGCTCTTGCCGGCGAGGACCGCCGGCAAGCCTGCGGCCGTTGCCAGCGCGGTCATCTGCTTCAGAAAGCTACGGCGCTCGGTACGATGCGCATCCATGCGGACCTCCTCGGGGCCCCACTCTACCCGATCAGTCATCTCGGGCCGCTACACCCGCATCCCCCCTATGCGAGGCGCAAGGTCGGATTCCTGAGCTCGAGGAGATCCTGCGCGCGGACCCCGATACCGCTCTTCACCTCGGGCTGGGCGGGCACGATGTAGAAGCGATCTTCCCGGATACCGGCAATGACCTGCTCCGCCACCTCCGCGGGCGGGTAGCCGCCGGCGAGCCGGTCGGAGAGAGCCTGCCCGAAGGCCTGAGCCATCGGTCCCGCCTTGCCCTCCTCGGAGAGCTCGGCGGGACGATTGCGCGATGAGCGCATGATGTTGGTGTCGATGAGGCCGGGGCAGACCACGGAAACGCCGATGGGCGCGCTCGTCACGCGCAGCTCCTTGTACATGGATTCGGAGAGTGCCACCACCCCGTGCTTGGTCACGTCATACACCGACATGAACGGGGCAGTGGTGAGGCCCGCCATGGACGCGGTATTGACGATGTGGCCCTCGTCGCCGCCCGCGAGCATGCGCGGCAGGAAGGCCCGCACGCCGTGGATCACACCCCAGAGGTTGACGTTGATGACCCACTGCCAGTCCGCAAGCGAATGCTCGTGCGCCGCTCCGATCACGGCGACCCCCGCGTTGTTGCACAGCACATGGGCGGCCCCGAACGCTGCATAGGTCTCGCGGGCGAGCCGCTCCACGTCCTCGGGACGGGCGACGTCGACCTCCACCGCGAGCACGGCGGGCGCCTTCCGGCGCAGCGTCGCTTCGGCGGTCGCGAGCGCCGCCGACTCGATGTCGGCCAGGACGATCTTCATCCCCTCGGCGGCGAAGCGCTCGGCCAGCGCGAGCCCGATCCCGCTCGCCGCCCCCGTCACCACCGCGACCCGGTCCTTGAAAGTCTTCACGCGCGCCCCCCCTCGGACGGCCATCGAAGCGACACCCCGAAGCATCACGGCGGGAGTCAAGACACCCGTCCGCAAACGGGTCAAGTCCGCCACGAACAAGATACGCCTGATCGTGTAAGCTGGTTCGCCCGAGAAGCAACACGGGCGGTGACTAGCGTCGAAACGCCGGGAGCACTTCCTGGCCAAAGAGACGGAGCGAGCGCATGGCCTCGCGATGGCTCATGTTGCCGAAATTCATGTTCAAGAGCAGCAGATCGACTCCCACCGCCTCCAGAGCCTGGATCTGACGGATGCAGCGCTCGGGACTGCCGATGATCAGCCGCTCCCACGCTTCCTCCGGAGACGGCTCGTGCTCGACGGGATCCGAGCGGACGACTCCGCCCCGCACGCTCTCGCTGCCGAAGTGCAGGTGGTGCCACGTGCGATGCGTCTTCGTCACATGGGCGAGGGCCTCCCGAGCCGCGGTGTCCGTCTCCGCCACGTAAGCGATGCGCAGGAGACCGAGGTCGCTGTCCGCCTCTGACTTGCAGGCTTCCTTGAGCGTTCGCCGGTAGAGCTCGACCTTCTCGACTATCTTGTCCACGGGATCGCGGAACACCGTGCTGAGCAACCGATGCCCGTGGTCGATGGCGTAGGTGAACGATTCCGGGTTCAGGGCGGCGATCCAGATCGGGGGGTGAGGGCGCTGGGATGGCCGCGGCAGCACGGTCGCCGCGGGGAAGCTGAAGAAGCGCCCGGCGTGCGCCACGTCGTCCTCGCGCCAGGCCCGCACCATGATCTCGAGGCATTCCTGGGTGCGATCGCGGCCCTCGTGGAAGGGAATGTTGTAGCGCGCGAACTCGTAGGGATAGGCGCCGCGGCCCACTCCGATCTCTAGCCGCCCGCCCGTGAGGACGTCGGCTACCGCGATCTCCCCGGCCAGCCGCAGCGGATGGTAGAAGGGCAGGACGAGCACGCCGGTGCCGAACCGCACGCGTCGTGTCTGCGCCGCCGCCTTGATGGCGAACATGAGAGGTTGTGGGCACGCGCTGTAGCTCACGAAGTGATGCTCGGCGAGCCACACCGTCTCCAGCCCTTGCTCCTCGGCATAGGCGATCTCCTCGAGGAGATCGCCGTACATGGCGTCGAACGAGCGGCCGGGACCCGACCACTCGAACAGCAGGAAGAGCCCGAATCGCATGCGCGCGCTCCCGATCAGGTGGCGAGGAACTTCTTCCACTGCTCGAGCATGGGCGCCTCGGTCTCCATCCACCACTCGGGGTTGCGCAGGAGCACGTTCGGCATGTCGTAGTTCACCACCTCGCGCTTGGCCTTGGCGTCGAGCTGGGCCCAGGCGGCGCGATTGGTGGGGCCGTGCGGGTAGAGCACCGGCCGCTCCGCCTGCGGCTTGGTCTGGGAGGCGAAGGTGATGAACTTCATGGCGGCGTCCTTGTTCTTCGAGATCTTCGAGATGGCGTAGAAGGTCTGGTCCAGGATGGCCTGGTTCATCTCGACGGCCAGCGGTTTGCCCTCGCGGGCGAGGACGACCACGCGCGCGCCCCATCCATAGCCGAGGAGCACCTCCTCGTCCGAGAACAGCTGCGCGAACTGCGCGCCGGATTGCCACCACGCCATCTCGGGCTTGATCTCCGCCAGCTTCGCGAAGGCGACCTTGGTGTCGATGGGGTAGACCTTGGCGGGCGGCACTCCCGCCGCCATCACCGCGGCCTCGAAGTTGTCGCGCGGCGTCCATCCCGGGCCGGTGCGCCGGCCGGGAAACCGCTTCAGGTCCCACAGCTCGGCCCAATTTTTCGGGTGTGAGCCGGTCGGGAAGCGCTTCGAGTTGTAGGTGATGTCGACGGCATAGACCTCGAAGGCGATTCCGTAGGGGTGGAGGGCCGGCGCATACATCTCGGCGCGGTTGACCACGCCGGCATCGAGCTTCTCGTACAGCCCGTCCTGGGCGCCCCGCCAGAGCCACGCGCTCCCGGGCTGGACGATGTCCCACTCCGGGTTGTTGTTCTGGACTTGCGCCTTGAGGAGGGCCAGCTGGTTCGTGGCGCTCATCTGCTTGATCTTGATGCCCGTGGCCGCCGTGAACGGGTCGTACACCGCCTTCTTGAGCGACTCCTCGTGGGCGCCCCCCCAGCCTACGACGACGAGCTCGCTCGCGGCGGATGCCGGCCGGCTGCGCGTCATGACGCCGGCGGCCGCCACCGATCCCGCCGCCGTCTTCAGGAACTCCCGTCGCGACACGCTCCGTCTCATGTGCATCTCCTCCTCGGGCCGCCGCGCGCCGTCGGCCTGCCCCGCCACGTGTGCACGTCCGCTCACCCGCCCACCCGCTCCGTCCGTCGTCGCACCCACGCCGACCCCAGCAGGGCCAGCGACGTCACGAGAATCAACTGACTCGAAACCGCCGCCACCACCGGATTCAGCTCGTACCGAATCCCGTCGAACATCAGCTTGGGGAGCGTGGGGTGCGAGCCCGATATGAACATGGCGACCACGATCTCGTCGAACGAAATCAGGAACGCAAAGATCGCCCCGCTGGCGATGCCCGGCCACAGGAGGGGCAGCATCACCTCCGTGAAGGTGCGAAGGGGGCCCGCCCCCAGGATGCGCGCCGCGCGCTCCAGGGATCGGTCCAGCTTGTACAGGACGGCGGTGACGTTGAGCACGACGAAGGGCAGGGCGAGCACGGTGTGGGCGAGGATCAAGCCTGCCGCGGTACCGATGAGCCGCCAGCGGGCGTAGACACTGTAGAGGCCAATCGAGAGCACGATGGTCGGCACCACCACCGGGGAGACCATGAGGGCCCGGAGCGCGCTCCGGCCCGGCACGACGAGCCGCACGAGAGCGATGGAGGCCAGCGTCCCCAGCGAGGTGGCGAGCATGGTCACCGCGCACGCCACCTCGAAGCTCCGCAGAGTGGCGTCCTTCCACGATCCACTGGACCAGTACGCCTGGTACCAGCGCACGGACCAGGTGCGCGGGGGGAACTCCAGGAAGAGCCCGCCGCTGAACGACATGATGACGACGAGGAGACTGGGCACGGCCAGGTAGACGAGGACAAGGCCGGTGACGATCCACAGCAGGGGGTGCAGCCGCTCGCCCGTCACACCCAGACCTTCTCGAGGCCGAGCAGCCGCTCGAAGCCGACCACGAGCAGTACCGTCACCGCGAGCAGGACCATGGCCATGGACGAGGCCAGGCTCCAGTCGAGCAGGTCCACGACCTGGGACTCGATGACCATGGCGAGGGTGATGACCCGCGACCCGCCCAGCAGGGCGGGAATGATGAAGAAACCCAGGGCCTGGACGAACACGAGCAGGCCCGCCGCCGCCACCCCGGGCAGGCTGAGCGGCAACGTCACGGATCGGAAGCGCCGCCACGGTCCGGCGCCCATGACGCGCGCGGCCGCGGGCAAGCGAGGATCGATGTTCCGGAGCGACGCGAAGATGGGCAGGATGGCGAACGGCAGCAGCACCTGGGCCATGCCGATCACCACTCCCGTCTCGCTGTACATGAGTCGGAGCGGTGCATCAATCACGTGGAGCCGGCGCAGGAGCTGGTTGATCAGGCCGTTGTTCTGCAGGAGCACCATCCAGGCGTAGCTCCGCACGAGAATGCTGGTCCACAGGGGCAGGAGGACGAAGACCATGGCCACTCGAAGGGTCAACGGCCCCGCGCGGCTCAGCACGTAGCTCACGGGGTAGGCCAGCACCAGGCACACCAGCGTGACGGTCAGGCTGATGCGGAACGTACGCAGCAGGACGCTCGTGTACACGGTGCTCTCGAGGAAACGGCCATAGGCGCCGAATCCGAGAGCGCCGTCGGCGCCTCCCGTGAAGCTCAGGAGGAGCAATCGAGCGAGCGGATAGAGATAGACGGCGAGGAGCAGGATGAGGGCGGGGCCAACCAGCACCAGCGCCTGGTGCGCGCGGGACCACGCTCTCATGCGAAGAGCCGCCAGTCCTCGGGCCGCGAGACGAGCCAGATTTCCTGGCCGACGGCGAGCAGCGCATCCGGCCCTCGGAAGGGGCGCGTCACCCGGAGGACGACCCTCGACGGCACCTCCACCCCGTACCGCACGAGCTCTCCGTTGAACACCGCCTCACGAATGCGCCCGGGCCAGGCATTGAGACCTGCCGGGGCCGTGGTCCAGATCTCGAGACGTTCGGGACGGATGGTCAGGCGCACCCGCTTCCCCGGCGACAGGGATGGCTCGACGAGCGTCACCACCTCGGGCCCATCCACGAGTTGGATCCGAGCAAGGTTCCCGCCCGTCTCGGCGGCGACACCTTCCACGAGATTGACGTCGCCGAGGAAGCCGGCCACGAATTCGGTGGCCGGACGCTCGTAGAGGGCGAGAGGCGAGTCGACCTGGATGACGTCGCCGCCGTTCATGATGGCGATGCGGTCGGAAAGGGCCAGGGCTTCCTGCTGATCGTGCGTGACATAGAGGGTGGTGATGCCCAGCTCGCGCTGGAGGGTCTTGATCTCGCCCTGCATCTCCTCGCGGAGCTTCTTGTCCAGCGCGCCCAGCGGCTCGTCCATCAGTAGCAGCGAGGGGCGGTACACCAGGGCGCGGGCCAGCGCGATTCGCTGCTGCTGTCCCCCCGAGAGCTGGCGCGGGTAGCGACCGCCCAGGCCAGGCATGCGCACCGCGGCCAGCGCCTCCTCGACCTGCTTCGCGATCGCGGGGCCGGCCACCCGGCGTGTCTTCAGTGGGAAGGCGAGATTGTCGAAGACCGTCATGTGGGGGAACAGGGCATAGCTCTGGAAGACCATGCCGATGTCGCGCTTCTCCGGCGGCCGGCCGACCACCGATTTGCCGCGCATGAGGATCTCGCCACCCGTTGGCTGCTCGAAGCCCGCCACCAGCATGAGAGTCGTGGTCTTGCCTGAGCCGCTCGGCCCGAGCAGCGTGACGAACTCTCCCTCGCCGACCTCGAGCGACAGGTGGTTGACGGCGACGGTGCGGCCATAGATCTTCGACACGCCGACGAGTGACACGAGGGAGCGGCTCATGCGTGGCGCCAACTTAGCCTGTCCGGGATCGCTCGGCAACATCGGCGACGAGACAAAGCACCGCCGGGGTTGGCCTCGCGCGCCCCTCCGAGGCATAGTCGGTCTCTGATCGATGACGACCGACGCCTCGTTCTTTCCGAGGGACCGCCGAAGGCTGGCGAGCCTCGCCCTGCTCGCCGTCGGGCTGGCCCTCTATCTCCTCCTCTTCCGGGACGCGCTCATCGACGATGCGTTCATCACGCTGAGCTACGTCCGATCGCTGATGACCAGCGCGACCTGGGGCTTCTACCCGGGGCACGTCTCGAACACAGCCACCTCTCCCCTGAACGTGACGCTGCTGACCCTGGTGAGCCTGGTCGTCCGGGATCCGGTCGCTGCCGTCTTCGTGCTGACGTGGCTCGAATTCCTCGCGATGGCGCTGTGCGTGCGAGGCAGCGGCAGGGTGCTGGCGCTGCCCTGCTTCGCGCCGCTCGCCTTCACGGCGATGGTGACGAATCCCCTGCTGATGTCGACGCTCGGGCTCGAGAGCGTGCTGCTGGCTACGCTCCTCGTCGGTGCGCTCTATTGCTACGTGGTCGAGCGCCTGGATGGATGCGCCGTCCTCTGCGCGCTGCTGACCTTGACCCGGCCGGACTGCATCCTGCTCTTCGTCGTCATCCTACCCTTCCTGCCTGGGCGGAGCGCCCGCCTGCGTGCGGCGCTCGTCTTCTGCGCGAGCATCGCTCCGTGGTATCTCTTCTCCTGGGTGTATCTAGGCTCGTTTCTGCCGGATTCGCTCCTCGTCAAGGTGAATCAGTCGTGGGGGATCGAGTTTGGCAAGGGCCTCCGCCTGTACCTGCGACGATATCCGTGGGAGACGATTCTCAGCTTCCTGTGGCTCCCTCCTGCTTGGCTCCCTCGTCCTGCTCACGCCAGGAATCCTCCCCGCCCTGGAGGTCGGTCAGCCGGCTCCGGACTTCACCCTGAACAACCCGGATGGCAAGCCCGTCAAGCTGACCGACCTCACCGCCCGGGGTCCCGTCGTCATCTACACCTTCGTGGCCGCCTTCACTCCGACCTGAACAAAGGAAGTGGCGGGCCTCGACGCGGCTCTGCCGCAGTTCGAGGCGGCCGGCGCCCAGGTCGTGGGCGTGAGCGCGAATGCCTGGCAGGCCCTCGCCGCCTGGCGGACCCAGAACCACATCAAGCATCTCCAGCTCTCCGACATTCGTCGCCAGATGCTCCCGGCCTACGACGCGATGATCACCGACGGCAAGAACCCCATGTTTCGCTATCCACGCCGCGCCTACTTCATCATCGATCGCAACGGAGTGGTGAGATTCGCCAAGGTCATGACCAACTCCCTCGACCTGCTCGAGCCCCAGGAGATCCTGGCCGCGCTCAAGGCGTCGGGGGCCTGAGGTTCGTCTACTCCCACTGAGCCCGGCCACCACCCGAGTCCGGCGGACCCTCGTCGCTCCCATCCGCGGAGGAGTGAATGCTGCGAGTCACGCGCGACATGATGCTGCCTACCTCCATTACCGGCTCCTATCCGCGCCCGCTCTGGTACGACCAGAACCTCTTCGGCCGCTCGTTCAAGGCCGCGCTCGGCGACTCGATGTTCCGGGAGCAGTACCAGGACGCCGTGGCCGCGATCATCAATGCCCAGGAGGCGGCCGGGCTCGATATCGTGACCGACGGCGACAGCCGGTTCGACCTGGCCGTCGGCGGCAAGTCCTGGTTCTTCTACCCCATCGAGCGTCTCGGCGGACTGGGCGGCCATCAGGACACGTCGCGGGGCTGGATGCAGCGGCACGACCTTCGCCCCGGCAAGATCCTGTGGGAGGTGCAGGAGGCGTATCAGCCGGCGGTCGTCAAGGACCGGCTCACGCGCGGGCCCCTCGAGTACGCCGCGCTCTGGAAGGTGGCCCAGCGCCTCACCGACAAGCCCGTGAAGTTCGGCGCCATCTGCGCCCCTGCCCTCGCCAGCATGCTCTGGGATGAGCACTACCGCGACGATCGGGCCCTCATCAACGACCTCTCGGACATCATGAACGCCGAGTTCCGCGACCTGGCCGCCGCCGGCTGCCCGCTCATCCAGGTCGAGGAGCCGCCCCACCACGGGCGCACCACGCGGCCCGACTGCACCGACGCCGACCTCGAGTTCTTCACCCAGGCGTTCAACCGGCAACTTGTGGGAGTCGACTCCGAGATCTGGGCGCACACCTGCTGGGGGAATCCCAACCAGCAGCGCGTGTACTGGAAAACGCCGAGCTACGAGCGCGCCCTCCCGCACCTGCTCCAGCTCGACGCCGACGTCATCACCTTCGAGTGCGCGAGCAGCGGCGGCATGGACTTGCCGCTCTTCGCGAAGTACCGGACCGACAAGAAGATCGGGATCGGCGTGATCAGCCACTGCAACACGGTGGTGGAGCCGCCCGAGCATGTCGCCGCCCTCATCCGGAAGGCCCTCGAGTACATTCCGCCCGAGCGGCTGGTCATCACCACCGACTGCGGCTTCGGACGCGAGGGGCTGAGCCGACGGATCGCCTACTACAAGTGTGTCTCCCTCGTCGAGGGCACCAACATCGTTCGCCGCGAGCTCGGCCTGCCCGAGGCCCGCGTGCGCGCGAGCGACGCCCGTCTCTGGTTCGCGAGCTGACGCGCCACCGGTACGAGCGGCGGACGGCCGACGCCGCCGTGACGCCGACGGGCTATCGCCGTACGGTCACTGAGGCGTCGGGATTCTCCCTACGATGTCGGCGACCGCGCCGCCCCCGTCTCCCGGCTTGAGCACCAGCGTCTCGGCCTGCTCCAGGTGGGTGCGGAGCAGGGGCGAGATGGTGAAGCCGTGCGTCACGAGCACGAGCGTGCCGGGGCCGCGCCAACCGCTCACGATCGCCTGGAGCTCGAGGAGGCGGACACGCGGCTCGCCCCGGTCGGGAAGGAGTGCCGCCGACTTCTCCACCGGCCCCACCGCCATCAGCTCCGCAGTGTCCACGCAGCGGCAGACCGGCGAAGCCAGGACTCGATCGACCCGAACGCCGCGCTGCCGGAAGGCCTCGCCGAGCGCCTGGGCTTGTTGGCGCCCGAGCTCGTCGAGGTTCCGCTGCGTCTTGCAGTCGTCCATGCGAAAGCCCGGCGGATCCCCGCCATAGCCGGGAGGCGCGTTGGCATGGCGAATCAGCGCGACGTGGCCTCCCGCGACGAGCGCGGCCCACGCTTGCTCGGCGTCTGCGGCGGCAGCTCCCCGCGCGCTCACGAGCGAGAGTGAGACGACGATGAGCCAAGCCACCAAGCCAATGCGGGCGATCCAGCTCGTCACTACGCCAGCCTCCTGGCCTTAAGAACCACGATCAGGATGCGGTGTTCCCTCCCTTATTGGATGACCTCGTCCGCGCGCGCCACCAGCGACGGTGCGATCGTGAGGCCGAGCGCCTTCGCGGTCTTGAGGTTGATGACGAGCTCGAAGGTGGAAACGCTAGGCTTGCTCCGAGCGCTTGTCAACAGGACACGCGGTCTCCCCGCTCCGCTCCGCTTGGTTGCGCCAGAATGAGCAGAGCATAGGATACGTGGGCCATCGACCGGATCTTCGCGCCGATCGTGATGTTCAACGGACAGTCGTTCAAGAGGCCGAATCAAGTCGATGACCGAGAGCTCCTAAGGAGGCCAAGGCGATGCAGCAGCTGCGGCGGGTTGACCGTCTCGTGGTCGATATTCCACTCGACAATCTGAGCGACAGCTACTCGAGCAAGCCTCAGCATGTCTCGCCGGAGTTCAACAACGTCATGCATCCGCGTCGGCCATGGCGCAGAGAGTGGACCAGCGGCGCGAGGCTATCGAGCGGCACCCCATCGCTCGCGTGTCGTTTGACATTCCCTTCCTTTGGACGGATTCTCCTGCCCGTCGGCTCAGTGGTGGAGGGGCTCGTTCGACCCGACAGGAGGTGCGCGATGCGGCGGAATACGGCGCTTTGGCTGGTGGGAATCCTGGCGGCGGTAGGCTCGGTGGCGGCGGGGATCGCGTGGGCGCAGGCCCCGGCGGCCGGCGGGACCATCATCTTCGCGGCCGGCGCGGACCCCGACAGCCTCGACCCGCAGAACACCCAGTCGAACCCGGGCGAGCAGGTCAACCGGATGATGTACGACAACCTCGTCCGGTTCAGCACGAAGATGCAGATCGAGCCCGCGCTCGCCGAGTCGTGGACGCAGTCCAAGGACGGGCTGGTCTGGACCTTCAAGCTGCGCAAGGGCGTCAAGTTCCACGACGGCACGGCCTTCGACGCCAAGGCCGTCAAGTACTTCTTCGATCGCGTGCTGGGCGACGAGAAGCCCTTCAAGTCAAGTCTGTACACGCCCTTCGTCCAGGGTGCCCAGGTCGTGGACGATGCCACGGTGCGCGTCACGCTCAAGCAGCCCTTCGCCGCCTTCCTGTTCCGGCTCGCCCACTCCGCGGGCGGCATCCCGTCGCCCGCCGCGCACCAGAAGTGGGGAAAGGACTTCGCCCTGCATCCCTCGGGCACCGGACCCTTCAAGTTCGTCGAGTGGGTCAAGGGCGACCGTGTGGTGGTCGAGCGCAACGACGGCTACTGGGGCGGGCGGCCGCTCCTCGATCGCGTGGTGGTCAAGACCGTCAAGGAGGACGCGGCCCGCGTGCTCATGCTGGAGTCAGGCGACGCGGATTTGATCCTGAACATTCCCCCGGAAGACATCCCGCGCCTGCGCAAGAACGCGCATTTCTCGGTGGAGTCCATCCCCACCGCCCGGGCCCTGTACGTCACGATGAACGTGAAGAAGAAGCCCTTCGACGACGTGCGCGTGCGGCAGGCCCTCAACTACGCCGTCAATCGCGAAGCCATCGTCAAGAGCCTCTTTCAGGGCAATGCGGAGGTCATCTCCGGCATCGTGGCGCCGCTGCAGAACGGCTACGCCAAGCTGCCGGGCTATCCGTTCGACCCCAAGAAGGCCAAGGAGCTCCTGGCCCAGACGGGCGCGTCGTCGCTCAAGGTGAAGTTCTGGTCGCCCAAGGGGCGCTACGTGAAGGACTTCGAGCTGGCGCAGGCGGTCCAGCAGGATCTCGCGGCCGTGGGGGTCGACGCGGCGCTCTCCACCATGGAATGGGGCGCGTATCTCTCCGCGACGAAGACCGGCCCGGAGCAGACCGACCGCGAGCTCTTCCTGCTCGGCTGGTCGCCCTCCACGGGTGAGGCACAGTGGGGGATCTTCCCTCTCCTGCACTCCTCGCAGATGGCGCCCAAGGGCGACAACCGGGGCTTCTTCAGCTCGAAGGCTCTCGACGACGCCCTCGACCGGGCCACCACCGCGACGAGCGACCAGGCGCGCCTGGCCTCACTGAGCGAGGCGCAGCAGGTGATCATCAAGGAGGCGCCAGCCATCTTCCTCCTCTCGCCGAACATGGTCGTCGGCCAGACGAAGAAGGTGCATGGCGTGGTGAACCTGCCGCTCGAGCTGACCTACTTCACCGAGAAGAGCTGGAAGGAGAAGTAGGCTCCGGGGAAGCCGCAGCCTCGCGAGCTCGGCATGCTGGCTTACATCGTCCGGCGCCTGCTCCTCCTCGTCCCGGTGCTGGTCGGGGTGAGCGTGGTGTCCTTCGCCCTCCTCCAGCTCGTCCCCGGTGATCCCGCGCTGATCCTCGCCGGCGAGGAAGCGACGGAAGAGGTCCTGACGCGGATCCGGCAGGAGTACGGGCTCAACCGGCCGCTGCCCGTGCAGTTCCTCGCCTACCTCCGGCACGCCGTCGTGGGCGATCTCGGCGTCTCGATCCAGTCACGTCAGCCCGTGTCGACTCTCCTCAAGCAGCGCTTCCCCTTCACCTTGAAGCTGGCCTTCCTGGCCATCCTCGTCTCGGCCACGCTCGGCGTCATCGCCGGCATCATCGCGGCCACCCACCGCAACTCGTCGCTGGACATCGCGGCGCTCCTGGGCTCGCTCGTCGGCATCTCGTTGCCGATCTTCTGGCTGGGGCTGCTGGCCATCCTCATCTTCTCGGTGACGCTGCACTGGCTGCCGTCGGGAGGTACGGGCTCGCTCGCCCACCTCGTGATGCCCGCCCTCGTGCTGGGAGCGGCCTCGTCCGCCGTGATCGCGCGCACCACGCGCGCCTCGATGCTCGAGGTGCTGCGTCAGGACTACGTGCGCACGGCGCGTGCCAAGGGCGTCTCGGATCGGCTCGTCGTCTATCGCCACGCCCTCGGTAACGCCATGATCCCGATCCTCACCGTTTTCGGCCTCGAGTTCGGCTACAACCTGGGCGGCGCCGTCCTCACCGAGACGGTCTTCTCGCTGCCGGGGGTGGGACGGCTGATCGTCGAGGGCATCTTCGCGCGCGACTATCCCGTGGTGCAGGGCGCGCTCCTGGTGGTCGCCACGACCTTCGTGCTGGTCAATCTCCTCACCGACGTCGCCTATGCTTACTTCGACCCCCGCATCCGCTACAGCTGAGCTGGCACCGATCGCGCGGCGGCGCTCGCCCGGCTTCTGGAGCGACGCCCTGCGGCGGGTCGTGAAGAGCCGGGCGGCCGTGAGCGGCGGCCTGATCGTCGGCCTCTTCGTCCTCCTGGCGGTGCTGGCGCCGGTGCTCGCGCCCTACGAGCCCCTGCGCGGGCGGGTGGTGGACAGGCTCCAGGGGCCGAGCACCGCGCATTGGCTCGGCACCGATGAACTGGGCCGCGATGTGCTCTCGCGCGTCTTGTTCGGGGCGCGGATCTCCCTCCAGATCCAGCTCGCCGCCGTCGGCCTCGCCCTCCTCCTCGGCACCGCGCTCGGCGTGACGGCAGGTTACGTCGGTCGCTGGCCCGACATGCTGATCATGCGGCTCGTGGACATCATGATGGCCTTCCCCGGCATCTTCCTCGCGCTCGCCATCATCGCCGCCCTGGGGACGGGCCTCGCCAACGTGATCGTCGCCAGCGCCATCTTCCTCGTGCCGCAGTTCGCCCGTGTCGTGCGCGGCTCGGTGCTCACGCTCAAGGAGATGGAATTCGTGACGGCGGCCCGCGCGCTGGGCGAGCGCGACGTCACCATCGTCGCCCGCTACCTCCTGCCAAACTCGCTGGCGCCGATCATCGTCCAGACGACCCTCCGGATGGCCACGGTGCTGCTGACGGCCTCGGGGCTCTCCTTCCTGGGCCTGGGCGTCCAGCCCCCGAGCCCCGAGTGGGGTGCCATGCTCTCGAACGCCCGGAGCTACATGATCACGGCGCCGCACGTGGCGACCGTTCCTGGTCTGGCCATCATGCTGGTGGTCCTCGGCTTCAACCTCCTCGGCGACGGCCTCCGCGACTCTCTCGACCCGCGCCTGCGGGAATAGCGCCCAAATTCCTCACGCGAGGACGGGGTTCGCGCGGCGGCCGCCACGCGCCAGCTCTCCCGCCACAGGCCGGGCGGCGACCCACGCCGCGACGGCCGATCCCGCCACCGCGACGGCGGCGGCCAGGAACACGAGCCGGTAGCTTCCCGTGACGTCGAAGAGCCAGCCGCCGGCGACGAAGGCAGCCGCCACTGCGGAGAGAGTGACCGCCCGACAAGACGGGCGCGTCTAGCGGTTTTCGGACGTGGTCATCCGCCGCGCTTAGGCCGGTGATCGACCTCGATCTGTCACCACCACCCGGATCGGCGTGGGGTTGGAGGGAGACCGAAAAGCCGCGCGCTCGAGCGGCAGGGGCTCGGGCGGATACGTGACCCGCGTGCCCTTGACCATCGCGAACGCGGTGAGCACGTGGGGCTCGGCGCGCGTTGCGCTCAGGATATGCTCCACCCGAATGCCCCGCGCGCAGAGCGCATCGGCGATGAGCGAGCGATGGCAGCGCCAGGGCACGGCCTCCGCGCACATGATTGCCGTTCGGGCGCGCGCGGCGGCCTCGATCAGCGTCCCCAGTCCCGCCTCGAACTCCGGCGTCTGCATGTAGTCGGCGAAGCCTCGGAACGAGGCGTTGCGCCATCCCTGGTTGGGCGAGTCCGGCCGCGCGTGGCGGAGCCCGCCCAGGGCCGGCATGTGCGTGTAGCCGATGCCCGCCCGAGGGAACCCGCACACGAGCCGATCGCGATTGAACTGTGGGTTGTGCCGCGAGCGCGGGATGGTCCGGACGTCGGCGAGATGACCCACTCGGTGGGCCTCCAGGAGTTCGAGGAGCTCCTCGAGCGATCGAGTCGAATGCCCGATCGTCAGGACGACGGACGGGTACTGAGCAGCGCTCGGGCTCATGGCGGTTCGTCCTCCTGCATGTGAGCGCTAGCGTACCTCCCGTCGTCAGGAGAAGCGAGCGGAGCAGCGTCTCTGCCACACCCGGCGCCGTTCGGAGCGCGCGTGCTCCGCTCGACTACCAGAGCGTGGGCACCTGAGCGCTCTCTGCCCTGGCGCCCTCCACTCCGCACGCTCAGGGTCACGCGGCGTGCGATCCCTCATGACCCGCGATACTATCGGGCGGCCCGCCTCGTTCACGGGGCGTCTTCCACCGGGAGCAGTCTTCGAGGAGACCCGCGCGTTCCGCGCGTGCAGGCGAAATCGGGAACAGGGAGGCAGGCATGGCGACGGCAGGAGTGCTCGGATTCGTCGGCCTCGGGGTCATGGGCCAGCCGATGTGTCGAAACCTCGCGAGAAAGTCCGGGGCCACGGTGGTGGCCTTCGACGAGCGGCCCGCGCCCCTCGCCGCGCTCGCGGCCGACGGCGTGCAGGCCGCGGCCTCGCTGGCCGAGGTGGCGCACCGCGCGGAGATCCTGTTCCTGTGCCTGCCGGGAGAGCCGCAGGTGCGCGCGGTCTGCCTCGGCGGTGGCGCCGGCGGAGGCCTCGCCGCTCTCGTGAAGCCGGGCCAGACGGTGGTCGACATGAGCACCTGTCCGGTGGCGCTCGCACGTGAGCTCGGCCACGCCTTCGGAACGCGCGGCGCTGCCTTTGCCGACGCGCCGATCGCGCGCACCGCGCAGGCCGCCCGAGACGGCACGCTCAGCATCATGGTGGGGGCGGAGGCGGCGCTCTTCGAGCGGCTCCGCCCGCTCCTGGGGTGCATGGGCTCGGAGGTGACCCACTGCGGAGCGGTGGGCGCAGGGCAGGCGGTGAAGCTCATGAACAACATGGTGGTCGCCCAGACGGTGGTCGCCCTCGCCGAGGCCCTCGCGGTGGCGCGCGCCTCCGGCGCCGTGGAGCCGCGCGTGCTCTTCGAGACGCTCGCCAAGGGGTCCGCGGACAGCTTCGTCCTCCGCAGTCACGGGATGAAATCTCTCCTTCCCGACCATCATCCGACGGAGGGCGCCTTCCCGACGCGGTACATCCTGAAGGACCTGTCGTACGCCATCCAGCTGGCCGAGTCCGCGGGCGTGACCCTCGAGCAGGCGGCCACGACGCGGCGGCTGCTCGAGGCCACCGCCGCCGCGGGATGGAGCGACGCGTACTATACGGCAGTGATCCGCACCATCGAGAAGCGATAGCCAAGCGGGGCGGTCCGAGCGCGAGTTCTCCGAAGTATTCCTGTCTGTCGATAATCCCGAGCACGATAGATGCGCCCGGATCTCGCTGTCAAGGAGAATGCCGATCTCGGCGCGGCGGACGCAGCCGCTATCCTGCACGACCCCAGAGCTGACGCGTCGCCAGCCGGGCGCCCTCGGCGAGGGCGGCGAACTTCAACCACACCACGCTGGGATGGACGTCGTTGAACCGGATGCCGGAGGCGGCGAAGCCGCAGTCGGCGCCGGCGATGACGTTGTCCCGTCCCACGATCCGGGCGAACCGGACGATGCGCTCGGCGATCAGCTCGGGGTGCTCCACCAGGTTGGTGGTGTGGCTGATGACGCCGGGGATCAGGACCATCCCGGCCGGCGGCTTGAACTCCTCGAAGACGTGGTACTCGTGCTCGTGGCGGGGGTTGGCCGCCTCGAAGGAGAACGCGCCGGCCTTGATCCGGAAGAGCACGTCGACGATGTCCCGGAGCGCCATGTCATGCACGCGCGGGCCTACGTCGATGCTGTAGCAGGTGTGGAAGCGCACCCGGTCCGCCGGGATGCCGCGCAGGGCGTGGTTGATCGCCTCGACGCGTCGGGCCGCCCACGTCCGGCATTCCGCCACGCTGAGGCCGGGATTCATCATGTAGTAGGTCACCAGGCGCGGGTCGTCGACCTGGAGCACGAAGCCGGCGTCGACGATGGCGCGGTACTCCTGGTGGAGCGCATCGGCCAGGGCCTGCTCGTACTCCTCGTCGGTCCGATAGTAGCGGTTGGGTAGCGTGGCGAAGATGTAGGACGGCGCGATGGCCGGCAGGAATACCTCCTCGTGGGGCCGGCCCTTTGCTGCGGCTCGCAAGGTATCGGTGTCGGCCTGCACCGCCGCCTGGCCCCGATAGGTGACCGGGCCCGTGCAGACGTCGACGCCGAACTGGCGAGTGTTCCCGCGTCCCCCTGCCCACTCCGCGATGCGATCGGACCACGCGTAGTAGTCGGGGAAGTCCAGGAACTCGCGGCTGCCCGCGCGGGTGTTCCCCTCCTGCCCGGGCGGAGCCGGCTGGCGCTCGAAGCCGGTGAAGCGCTCCACGATGTACCCGAAGAAGCTCGCCTTGCCCTGCTCGCCGTCGGTGATGACGTCGACACCGGCCTCGGTCTGCCGGCGGACGACATCGGCCACCGCCTCGCGCACCAGCCGCGCGTAGGCGTCGCGGTCGTGAGGCTGCGCGCGGTCCTTGGCCTTCAAGAGCGGGACGAGGGCGTCGGGCCGCGCCAGGCTGCCCACATGGGTCGTGAGGATCCGCTCAGTGCTCCGCTTCATCGCTGGGTACCATGGGCAATCACGAACGCGGCCATTCGGCTCTCCCGTTCTTGCGATCAGTTGATGACGAGGACGTTGCGACCGAGAGACCGGCCTTCTCTGAGGGCGTCGAAGGCCGACTCGACCTCAGCGAGGGGGAAGATCTGGTCGACGATGGGAGTGATCCGCCCGCGGGCGACCAGGTCCATGGTCTCCTGGAGCTCCTGCTTGGTGTTCGCGCGCGAGCCGACGATCTCGAGTTCGTTGCGCACGAGCTCATGCGGCATCACCGACAGGGGAAGCTGGGGCGTGTAGCCCACGAAGACCAGCCGCCCGGCGCGCTTCACGCTCTGGTAGCTGGAGGGCAGCGTCTGCTCGTTGGCCACGAACTCCATCACCACATCGACCCCCTGGCCATCCGTCAGCTCCCGCACCGTCTCGTGGAAGGGGCCGCGGCGAGCATCGATCACGGCGTCGGCCCCGAGCGACTTGGCGAGCTCGAGCCGTGCCTCGTTGACATCGACGGCAATGACCCAGCCCCCGGCCATCCGCGCCAACTGGAGAGCATGCAGCCCCACGCCGCCCACCCCGATCAGCGCCAGCGTGGTGCCGGGCACGACGCGGGCGCGCTTGGTAATGGCGTGATAGGAGGTGGCCACGGCGTCTCCGAGGATGCAGGCCTGCTCCAGGGGAACGTGAGCCGGAACCTTGCAGAGGTTCACGCCGGGCGTCTTGAGATATTCAGCGAAGCCCCCGTCCATACTGAAGCCGTGTTGGCGCACCTTGGTGCAGAGCGTGTCTCGACCCGCCCGGCAGTACTGGCAACGGCCGCAGGTGACGTAGAAGTTCACGATGACCCGGTCGCCCACCGTGAACCCAGGCACCTCGCGCCCCACCTCCACCACTTCGCCTGCGATCTCGTGGCCCATGATGAGCGGGATCACCC
>JBKOVG010000187.1:0-7410 GCA_046723845.1 Candidatus Methylomirabilota bacterium
GAGCTTATGGGCCAGTAGCTCACGCCCCTTCGAGGTCCCCAGGTTGTAGTCTCCCTCCCGGAAATAGATATCCTGTTCGGTGGTGAACGCGCGCGCGCCGAGCGCTTGATTCAATGCGTCGGCGTCAGAATTGGTATGGACGCGGACGCCACTGAAATCGGCATCGAGGGCTCGGCCCATGTGCGCCTGAATGCCGCTGTCCAAGGACTGCCCACCGCCACGGCTGCTTTCGATGGCACGCTCGACGTGAGGCTTGACGCCACCATCGGACTCTTCGCTCATCGCAGACGCCACCACGCGCTGCACGTACCGATTGCCGAACTGCCGTTGCAACAGAAAGAACGACTCACCTGCGGCGGCGGGGCCTGCCGCGCGGTCTGCCCCTTCTGCCGCCCTTGAGCACGTCCAAGTTCCGAGCGCATGCGCTGCGCCAGCACCGATGCTGCCGACAACCGCATCAGGTCCATCGTTCAAGAAGACAAGGGTGCTTGCAGCTCCGCTACTAACCCTAATCGGCCAGGTGTCAGTACCTCTCGGTCAGAAAAACCACGGTTCGAAGGGAGGTGTCATGACCTCTCGGTCACCCTTCAAGGGCTTCATCGCGGGTTGTCGGATGATTCAGCGAGGAGCCGCTGGTGTTCGGCTCCCGTCGGCCGGCGGTGCCATTTGTCCTCCGGAGACTGCGCCCCTTTATTCCCGGGTTGCTCACCTGCAGCAATTTATGACAGCCTCGTGACCGAGAGGTTCTGACACCTGCCTGACCGAGAGGTTGTGGCACTTGGCGCCTAATCTGAAAATAGATTAGGCGGCCAGGCGCTTATTGATGGACGCATAGAGGGTCTCCGCGGCCGGGTTGTGGGAGAGACGCAGGACGTGGCGGCGGCCGATACGGGTCAGCCGACCGGCGCGGGTGATCAGGAGGAAGCGCAGCATGCGCATGCTACGGATCAGGTACATAGAGCGTAGGCAACACTAGCCCATTCCCCATGGCAGTCGCCCCGGGAGCGGCCTTCGGTCGCCTGATGTAATCTGGCGCACCTCGTGATCCGGCGCCAGCGTCCCGGCGGTACTACGCTCCCGCACCATGGCCGCCCCCACGGAGCCTTGTCGGCGATCATGCGCTGGCCGCCGACCCCTCTCCTCGTGTGGAAGGGCGAGAGCGGCCGAAGGTCTCGGGGAACGCCATCATTGCTACGCTGCTTTGCAAACACATAGCTTTGCGGACGGCTGTCATGGACGGGGTGGGCCGATGGTCTTGACCACGCGAGTCTCAGGCGAGTAGTCTCGGCGCACGAGTTCCAGCTTCGTCGACTGCTTGGAGGCTCCGGCATGAAGTGTCCCCGGTGCCAGCAGGACAACCCGTCGCACGCCAAGTTCTGTCTCGAGTGTGCCGCGCCCGTCACTGGAACCGCTCCCCGGTCGTACGCCGATCTGAAGGACGAGATCGAAGGCCTGCGGCACGCGCTGGGCGAGACTCTCGAGCAGCAGACGGCGACAAGCGACATCCTCCGCGTGATTTCGTGCTCACCGACCGATGCTCAGCCGGTCTTCGATTCGATCGTCGAGAGTGCGACACGACTGCGTAATGGTCTCTTCAGCGCCGTGTACCGCTATGATGGAGAATTCATTCATCTCGTCGCTCACCACAACTTCTCACCAGCGGCGCTGGCTGCCGCACGACGCGCCTTTCCAATGCCGCCCAGCCGCGGTGGAGCGACAGCCCGGGCAGTCATGACACGCGAAGTAGTCCATATTCCGGATGTTCGCCTCGATCCAGAGTACGCACACCAGTCTCTAGCCCGCGATCTCGGCTTTCCGAGCATGCTCGCGGTGCCAATGCTTCGTGACGGGATGCCGATCGGCGCCATTACCGTCGCAGGTGCCGAGGCCACACGCTTTTCGGATAGGCAGATCACCTTGCTAAAGACCTTCGCCGACCAGGCGGTCATCGCAATCGAGAACGTGCGCCTGTTCAAGGAGCTGCAGGCGCGGACGGGCGAGCTGACCCAATCGGTGGAGAAGCTGACGGCGCTAAGACCGCCAAGGCCCTCGGCCTCACGATCCCGCCGACCCTCCTGGCACGGGCGGATCAGGTGATCGAGTAGTGGAGCGTCGAGCGTTCATGCGTGTGCTCACGGGCGGCCTCCTCGCCGCGCCGCTCGCCGCTGAGGCGCAGCGGACAGGCAGAACGTACCGAATCGGCGCCATGACGGTTACGTCAACTGTGCCCCCAGAGTTCCAGCGTCTCTGGGACGCATTCTTCGAAGGACTCCGCGAATTTGGATACATCGAGGGCAAGAATATCGTCCTCGAAAAACGGTCTTCGGAAGGCCGGAGCGAGCGGTTCCCCGAAGTGGCGGCCGAACTGGTCGGTATGAAGGTCAACTTGATCATGGTCTTTACAACACCAGCGGCTCTCGCGGCGAAACGCGCTACGACAACCATCCCGATCCTCTTTGTGACGGCAATTGATCCGGTAGGAACCGGACTCGCGGTGAGCTTGGCCCGGCCAGGTGGCAACGTCACAGGCCTTACTACGCTGTCTCCCGAGCTCAGCACGAAGCGACTCGAGCTGATCAAAGAGGTCGTGCCGCACTTGTCACGTGTTGGCGTGCTCTGGAATGCCGCTAATTCCGCGAACTCGCTCGTGCTGCAGCAGATGAGTGACGCAGCGCGGCGCTTGGCAGTCGTGCTCCAACATCACGAGGTCCGGGGTCCTGACGACTTCACCGGCAGTTTCGTAGCGATTGCGCAGCAACACCCGGACGCACTGGTGGTGCCGAGCGATTCGCTCATGTTTCGGCATCGCCAGGAGATTACTCGGTTTGCTCTGGATGCTCGCCTGCCCAGCATTTTCGAGCCGAGGGAGATGGTCGTAGGTGCTGGGCTGCTAGCGTACGGTCCGAGCTATCCTGAGATGTTCCGGCGCGCGGCGTTCTACGTAGATAGACTTCTCAAGGGTGTGAAGCCCGCTGACCTTCCATTCGAGCAGCCCACGAAGTTCGAGTTGGTCATCAACCTCAAGACCGCCAAGGCTCTCGGCCTGACGATCCCGCCGTCGCTACTAGCGCGGGCAGATGAGGTAATTCAGTAGTGGATCGCCGCACGTTCCTCGCTGGCACGGGGGCGGTACTCCTCGCCGCGCCGCTCGCCGCCGAGACGCAGCAAGCGGGGAAAGTCCCACGGTAGGCTACCTCGTACTCGGTCCGCTCGATGCTCTCGAGTCCCAGGCGGCCCTCGACGCTTTCCGGCAGGGACTTCCCAGGGCCGGCGAGGGCTTCATGAAAGGCCCGGACATCGTCCAGAACTTCCGAAACGCCAGCCCTAGTCAGGTGGCGAAGGCGCTGGGCTTCCAGATCGCCGGCAAGGGCGAGGCGCTTCAATACTGAGAGCAGCGTCTACGACGGAACCCGACGGGCTGCGGGCGGGTCAGCCTGAGGAGAACCCTAAAGGAGGCGATCATGCAGAATCCGGCACTCGCCAAGACCCTGATGATCGTTGGCATCCTCATTGTCCTCATCTCAGGGTTGGCTGATCCCTTGGGTCTGGGTCGGTCTCCTGGCTTCGGGTGGAGGCAGGCGCTTGGAGTCATCATCGGCGTTCTGGTCATCGTGGCGGGACTCTACCTGCGGCGGCGGGTAAAGCCGTCTCCGTAAGGTCGCGGCCGAGCAATCACGCGTGTGTCTCAGGTGCGATGGCCCTCATCCCCCGGTGTCGCAGGATGGCTCGGGATCCGAGGCGGGCGCGATGCCTGATGTGGAGGGACACCAATATGCGGTACGAGGCGTTTTCGTTTGGCTCGATCCGGATCGACGGCGTCACCTACGATCATGATGTCGTGATCGACCGCGGAGAGATACGGAAGAGGAAGAAGAAGCCGTCCAAGAAGTTCCGCGACCAGTTCGGCCACACGCCGCTGTCGGTGGAGGAGAAGATCCCCTGGAAATGCCGGCGCCTGGTCGTCGGGACCGGCACCGGCGCCCTGCCCGTGATGGATGATGTGAAGCTCGAAGCCATCCGCCGCCACGTCGAATTGCTCATCTTCCCGACGACCCAAGCCATCAAGGCCCTGAGGCAGGCCCCCGTTGACACGAATGCCATCTTGCACGTGACTTGCTGATGTTCCAACGGTTCGACGAATCGCCCGACGGCAAGTTCTACGCCGTCCCGCGGTTCGTCACCCACATCGACAATGGCGCCATCGCCGCGGTCTCGCTCATCGTGGTTTTAGGTGAAGCGTGTGAAGCAAATAGCCGAGGGGTAACGATGTGAGCCCAAGAACAGCACTCCCTGATCAAGATAGTGCCCTGCGCTACCTTCGAGTCCCCACTCCATCGACGGGAACAGATGAAGTGCCTCACAGGCATGAGCAAAAACGACGACCACCAGACATCCGGCACCGAGCAGTTGCAGCAGCGAGGACAGCGCCTTTCCTTTCAAGAACAAGGCGAGCGAACCCGCGAATAGCATGCCCGCCGGCACCGACGCGACCAGGGAGCGCACCAATGTCACGTGAGATTCCATAGCCCCTTGTCTCTTGCGTTCAAGTGGGTGGCTTGGGCACCGACTCAGGCGGTCGCCCATAGTCCAGGTGGATAGGGCGTTCGGGGGACTAGCGGCGGCTACCAATAGCAGTCGGGTCCTCACCGTGGCGGACAGGGTACGACCTTGCTCATCGGTCTTATGCTCTTGGTCCTCGGCATGGCCCTGGTCCTGTGGGGCGCGGAACGCTTCACGGAGGGCGCTGTCGGCACGGCGCTACGGTTCCAACTCAGCACGTTCTACGTGGGCGTGGTCGTCTCCGGGTTCGAGCCGGAGAACTTGGTCACGGGCATCGCGGCGGCACTGGGCCACCTTCACCAAATCGCCCTCGGAACGGTCATCGGCTCAGCGGTCTTCATGCTCACCGGAGGGTTGGGCGTGACCCTACTCCTCACCCCGATGCAGGTGCGGATTCCGAAGCAGGGAGGGCTGGCGATGATCGCCAGTGTGCTCCTGTTCGCCGTGCTGCTGGGGAACGATGGCACGGTGAGCTGGGCCGAGGGTGCGCTGCTGGTCGTGGCAGCCGGTGGGCTCATGACATGGCTCTATAGGACCGCCCCAGTGTTCATGGTGCGAGGCGAGCACGAGGGTCCCGAGCTGAAGAAGCGATCCCGCACGGCGGTGCTCGGGCTCCTGGCGGCGGGGGTGGCGGTGATGCTTATCGGAGCAGAACTCATCGTGCAGGGCGCTCGGAACCTCCTCGCCAGCGTCCGCCTCTCGGAGACGTTTCTCGGCATGGCGGTGGTGGGGACGGGAGAGAGCCTGGAGGAGGCGGCCCGGATGGTGACACCGGCGCGCCGCGGACACCCGGAGCTGGCGTGGGGCAACGTCGTGGGCACGGTGGTCGTGCTCCTGACCTTCAACCTGGGCATTATCGCCATGGTCAGCCCGGTGACGGCTGACCCGCTCGTCCTTCGATTCCACGCGCCGTACCTGGTTGCATGCACCATCGGGGTGGCCGTCGCCCTCCTCTCGGGGCGTAGACTGGGTCGCTCGATGGGTGCTGCGTTGGTGAGCGCGTACGCCCTCTATCTCGGGTTCAACGTGAGTCAGATGTGGAAGTGAGGATCGAACCGCTGGACAGAGCGCCGCACCCCCCAGGGACGGGTGCGATGAGGTTCACGCACTCGTTGCAGTGCAGATGGTGAGGCGCCACGGACGCTGACACCGCCTCTTCCCGCTGTCGAAGCTTGCGAGTCGCAGCAGCGGCCGCTGTCCAAGGACGGTCCATTCGAGGAGAGTCCCGAAGATCATCGACAGAAAACGGTGGCGGTTTTGCTAGACTCCCGCCGGTTGGAAGGAGACTCCGCATCGATCCGAGCCCCAGGCCCCATGTCCCGCATCCGCTCGCTCCCGGAGCGCGGACAGTCTGCTATCTGCCCTGGCTCAAGGTCTCGGTGGCGCTCCGCTACGTGCTCGCGTTCCCGTGGACACCCGAAGGGTGGCAGGAGGTCCGGCAGCACATCCCGTGGCTACTGGCCGAGCAGAGCCGCGTCCGCAAGGCTGGATGGTTCAACTGATGGTGGGTATGTGATGGACCGGCGCACGTTCTTGGTGACCCTCGCTGATGGCCTCCTCGCCGCGCCGCTCGCCGCCGAGGGGCAGCAGGCGGCCAAGATCTTTCGAATAGGCTACCTGGCGACCAACCCTACCCCGCACTTCCAAGAGGCCTTCCGCCAAGGGCTGCGTGACCTCGGTTACGTCGAGGGTCGCAACCTCGTAATCGAAGACCGAAATGCCGAGGGGAAGCTCGAGCGGCTCCCCGCTCTTGCGGCCGAACTGGTTGCGCTCAAGGTTGATGTCATCGTGGCCGCAGCCACACCCGCCGCCCTGGCCGCCAAGCAAGCGACCAGGACCCTCCCCATTGTCTTCACTCTTGTTGCCGATCCGGTGACGAGCGGGCTCGTCACCAGCCTTGCGCGGCCGGGCGGCAATGTCACGGGGTTGTCCGTCCTCGCCCCGGAGCTAGTCGGCAAGGGTCTGGAACACCTCACGCAGGCCGTTCCGAAGGTCAGTCGGGTCGCTGCCCTCTGGCATCCAGGTGCCCTCGGCAAACGCACGGAAAAAGACATGCTGAAGGCAGCAGACGTCGCGGCACGGGCGCTTGGGGTGCGGCTTCAAGTCGTTGAGGCGCGAGGTCCCGCCGATTTCGACAGGGCCTTCTCGGACATGACCAGGGCGCGCGCGGACGCTCTGACCGTGCTGACAAGCTCCATGCTCTTCGGTGAGCGCAGACGCCTCGTGGACCTGGCGGCAAAGCATCGGCTGCCGGCAGTGTACCCATGGAGGGAGGGTGTCGATGCCGGGGGCCTTATGGCCTATGGACCGGACCTCGCCGATTTGCTTCGGCGCGTCGCTACCTACGTGGACAAGATTCTCAAGGGTACGAAGCCCGGCGACTTGCCCGTGGAGCAACCCACGAAGTTCGAGCTGGGCGAAATCGCCACTGGAACGGCGCGAGCCGGTCCAGGACATCGGCGCCCACCTCGCTCGTTCGGTACGCACGAGACCGGTGTCGACTCGAAAGGAACTCGAAGTAATCTCGAAGTCCTGAGACTCGCGAGAGGTTTCTCCCGCTCGGCCCCGATCGATAGCGTTTCGGGAGGGCACTCGTCTAGACCCTCGGGAATATTGAGCTAGAGAGAGACTACGATACCGGGAGGAATCGAGAGCGAGCGATAGTCGACCGCTTTAGAAGGCCGATGCTCTATCCAACTGAGCTACGGGCGCGTACCGATATTCTGCGGGGTTAGCGAACGGGAATCAAGCTTCTCGGAGGTCACTGTGCCCGAAATTGTGCCCGTGAGCCGGCGGGTGACGTCCTGGAGGTCACCTGGACTCACGATGTGATACCGATCGAACATTGAT
>JBKOVG010000376.1:0-17490 GCA_046723845.1 Candidatus Methylomirabilota bacterium
ATACAGAAGACTGAGGCAATACACACGAACCTTCGGCCGCGCGAGGTTGAAGGTGGAGACGGGCGGGTGGCGCCGGGAGGAGCGGGAGCGCGGCCGGCGGAGTGGGACCCCCTCGTCCTGTGCGCAGCCCGCAGGGCTGCGATTCAGGCGAGTGGGTGACGCAGCAGGAGCGCTCCCCCGCCCCCGACGACGGGCCCGGCCCGCCTCGCGCTCCGCGTGGTCGTGAATAGTCCGGGCTAGCGACTTGACGGAGCAGGTTGCATCGGGAAGAAGCGGGCGGTGGCGCGGGCGAAGACCTCGCCCGTCTCGAGGTCTTCGAGCGTGCCCTCGACATCCACGTACTTCGTCGATTCCTTGACGGCGCGCCCCCGGCCGAGGATGGGGCGATCGAGCGGCGTGAGCTTGAGGTAACGCACGGAGAGCTCTCCGGTGACGTGAGGCCGGCCGGTGTGCGCGAGCACCGCTCCCGCCAGCACCTCGTCGAGATAGGCGGCCACGATGCCGCCGTGGGCGCCCGCGGGCGGGCCCTCGAAGCGCCGGGGAATCACGATGGGCGAGAGGACCTCGCCCTCGCTCCTGAAGTTCCGCACGCGGAGCCCGATGTCGTGATCGGGGCCGCAGCCGAAGCATCCGCGGAAGCGAACGCCGATCCCGGTGTACCTGATCTCCTCGAGCGGAGCGAAGAGCGACTCGAACGGCGCGGGCACGGCCGGCTCGTGCGCCATGCTCAGGCCACCGGCCGGCCGAAGTACTTCCGGAGGAGAGGCTCCCACGCGGCAAGCTCGCGGGTGGACCTGCCGACCACCTTGGCCGCATCGTCCCACCGCCTCAGACGTATCGCCTCGGACCACCAGCGGTGCTCCACCGCGCGCGCCACCTCGTCGGACGTCATCAGGTTGCCCTGCAGGCTGAGGGTGTGCTTCGACCCCGGCGAGAGCGCGTCGTAGTAGCCGGGCTCGGTGGTGCAGAGATAGCGCTTCGCCTCGGCGTGGGCGCGGATGAGAAAGGCCACGCGCTCCGGCACGTACGGCACCAGCAGGTCCGCGCCGGCCTCGTGATGTCCGCGTCCCGTGCGCGATCGCGTCGCGGTGGGCTCCAGGGTGTCGCTGATGCCTTCCTGGGCCACCGCGTAGCGCCCCACGTCGTGGAGCAGGCAGGCGAGCACCAGCTCCTCGTCGGCGCCCGCGACATCGGCGAGCTCCGCACACTGCAGCGCATGCGCCAGCTCGTCGACTCGCTCCTGCCCATACTGTCGCGCCGCGGATCTCGTCATCGCCTCGATCAACCGGTCGGCCATGGTCGTCATGGCCTTCGAGTATACCCAGCCGCCAGCCCGGTCACGGTGGCGATGGTTGCCGTCTCGTGGATGGCGAAGCCGAGAGGGTGATCACTCCGCCCGACTTGGGCGTCTGCGCAGCTCCCGGGGCGGCGAGGGTCAGCAGCGCCGCGAGCAGGCCGATGATCGTCATGCACCGAGCGGCTGGAAGCGTGTCCGCCCGCCGGGAGCGACGATGCGTCCTGGCACGGGGAAGTGAGCGGCCAGGATGACCACGTCCGCCTCCGCGTGGGCGTCGATGAAGGCGCGGCGGGTGGCGGCCGCGCGCGGGCCGTCGTGGCAGAAGCAGCTGTTCCAGTCTGGCTCCGCGACCTGGATCGCCCGATGCATCATGTCCCCCGTAAACACCGCCTCGCCGGTGGAGGTGCGGAGACGGACGTTCACGTGACCCGGGGTGTGTCCCGGCGACGGCTCGAGCTGCAGCCGATCGTCGATCACGTGGTCGCTTGCCACCAGCCGCGCCCGGCCGGCCTCCACGATGGGCAGCACGCTGTCGTCGATGAGGCCGAACTCCTCACGCCCCATCTGGCTCTCCGCCTTCCAGAACTCGTACTCTTCACGCGCGAAGACGTACGTGGCGCGGGGAAAGGTGGGCACCCACCGCCCGTGCTCGAGCCGGGTGTTCCATCCGACGTGGTCCACGTGGAGATGCGTGCACACCACGAGGTCCACGTCCTCCGGCTTCACGCCGGCCGCGGCGAGGTCCGCGAGGTAGCTCCCCTGGCGCATGTGCCAGGGCGCGACGCCGTTGCGCGGCTTGTCGTTGCCCACGCAGGTGTCGATGAGCACGGTGTGCCACGGCGTCCGCACCACGTAGGAGTGGATGGTCGACCGGTGAGCGCCGGTAGCCGGATCCACCAGCTCGGGCCCCAGCCAGTCGCGCTGCGCCGCGATGCGCTCCGGCGTGGAGTCGGGCAGCATGAACCCGATGGGCGTGGCGGAGCGGTCGAGTTCGATCACCTTGCTGATGCTCACGTCCCCGATGGTCAGTGGCTTCATCTCGTGCCTCCTCGGTTGGGTCGAGCCCGCTGGGTGGCGCGTAGCATAGCACCCGCCGTCCGGCTCATCCGGGCTGACGCACCATCAGGCGCGCGCCCAGCGCGAGGGCGACGGCGCCCGCGAGGGCGAGGAACACACTCTCCCCTCCCCGTCCGAGCAGCCCCGTGACCAGCGGCCCCAAGAAGATGGCCGCGTCCACGCCCACCCGGTAGAGTCCCGTCCGCCAGCCGAGCCGGCCGGCGGGCGTGTGATTCCGGATCACGCCGAGCGGCAGCATCCAGCCGGCGAGCCCCAGGCCCAGGCAGGCGCAGCCGAGCCCGAACCAGAGGCGCGAGCCGAGACCGACGGCCACCGTGCCTACACCGAGCATGACGCTGGCCGCACCGAGGATCAGTCCGTGGCCGAGGCGATCGGCGAGCCGTCCCACGGGAATCAGGGCGGCGAGGTCGATGGCCTGCGCCATGCCGAGGAGCCACGAGATGCCCGTGCGCGTGACGCCGAACTCGCGCGTGCCGCGGATGGGAATCACGAACGCGCTCGCCGACGACCAGGTGAGGCCGAAGACGATGCCGGTGCCGAACATGAGGGCGACCAGGCCCCGATCCTCCCGCCGGCCCGGCATGCCGTCGCCCACCGCGGCGGCCGGACGCGCGGGCGGGGGTCCGTCAGGAAAGCCTCGCCGAAGGCCGGGAAGCAGGAGCAGCGAGATCGCCACCGGGGCGGACACGATCGCAAGGGCGAGCTTCCATCCCCACGCCGCCGGCACGAGGGCCACGGCGCCGAGACCGCCCAGGATGCCGAGCATGCCCGCGAACTCGAAGAGGTTGAGCCTGGTCGACACGCTGCCGCCGCCGCCCTCGAGCAGGATGGCGGTGAGCCCGCCCACCATGGTCAGCGTGTGGGAGATCCCGAGAAGGAAGCGCCCGGCAAGGAGCACGGGGAGCGGGCCCGCGCTCACGAGCAGGAGGAGGCCGAGCACGAGGATCGCGGGAGCGGCCATGAGGGCGGCGGCGAGGCGGCGGACGACGAGCATGCCCACGGGCATGGCCGCGGCCATGCGCGCAAAGCCGAAGGCGCTCGCCACGAGCCCGAGCTGCCAGTCGGGGAGCGATTGCGTGCGGGCGATCTCCGGCAGGAGGGGGCCGAAGGCGCCCACGCCGAAGGTGTTGCAGAAGAGCAGGACGAAGAGGAGGCTCGTCCGGTCGAGCCGGGCGAGGCGGCGCGGACCCGTCACCTAAAAGAGCGCTCGGTCCACCATGGATAATAGGGCGGCATGTCGCGGCTCGGCGCGAGGGGGAAGCGCGGGGGCCGCTTCTCGAGGAAAGACGCGATGCCCTCGCGGGCGTCGGCGGAGCGGCCGGTCCAGTCCATCCCGCGCGAGTCGAGGCGATGGCCCTCCATCGGGTGATCCGCGCCCAGGAGCTTCCACATCATCTGCCGCGCGAGGGCGACCGACACGCCCGAGGTGTGGTCGACGATCTCGCGCGCGATGGCCCGCGCAGTGGGCAGGAGCGCCTCCGGAGCGACCACCCGGCTCACCAGCCTGCCCGCGAGCGCCTCCGCGGCGTCGAAGACGCGGCCCGTGTAGACCCACTCCGCCGCGCGCTGCATGCCGACGAGCCGGGGCAGGAACCAGGTGCTGCACGCCTCGGGTACCACGCCGCGGCGGGCGAAGACGAAGCCAATCCGCGCCGCCGAGGAGGCGATGCGGATGTCCATGGGCAGCGTCATGGTGATGCCGAAGCCGACGGCGGGCCCGTTGATGGCCGCGATGACGGGCTTCTTCAGGTCGTAGATCCGGAGCGAGACGAGCCCGCCGCCGTCGCGGTGCTCACCGTCCGGCTGGGGCCGGCCCCGCCGCGCGCCGTCGAAGGTCTGGGTCCCTGCGGAGAGATCCGCGCCCGCGCAAAAGGCGCGACCCGCCCCGGTGACGATGACCACGCGGACCGCGTCGTCACTGTCCGCGGCGTCGAAAGCGGCGACGAGCTCCTGGATGAGCACGCTGGTGACGACGTTGAGCTTCTCGGGGCGGTTCAGGACGATGGTGGCGATGCCCTCGGCCACCTCGTAGCGGATCTGCTCGAAGACCGTGCTCACGACTCGGAGGGCTCGGTCGCGCTCTCCTCCGCCTCCCCCTGCTTGAGCCAGCGCCAGATGGTCTTGGGATCGACGCCGAGCAGCTTGGCCGTCACCGTGCGGTTGCCCTTGGCGAAGCGCAGCGTTTCCTCCATCACCCGGTGCGTGATCTCGTCCAGCGTGGTCCCCATCCGGATGGTGAAGACGCCGTCCGGCGACGTGTCCGTGGCGCCGGAGGGCTCGGTGCGAGTGAAGGTGACCGAGCGCTCGGTGACGTTGGGCGGCAGGTTGCCCACCTCGATCACGCCGCTGCGGGCCAGCACCACCGCGCGCTCCACCACGTTCTCGAGCTCGCGCACGTTGCCCGGCCAGCGGTAGGCCTCGAGGCAGCCCATGGCCTCGTCGGTGAAGCCTTCCAGCACGCGGTTGTTCTTGGCCGCGTAGAGACGCAGGAAGTGCTGGGCGAGAACCCGGATGTCCTCGCGACGATCGCGCAGGGGCGGCGTGGTCACGGTGATGACGTTGAGCCGGTAGTACAGGTCCTCGCGGAAGCGCTTGTCCTTCACGAGCTGGGCGAGATCCTGGTTGGTCGCGGCCACGATGCGCACGTCGACGCGGATGGTACGCGTGCCGCCCACGCGCTCGAACTCGCCCTCCTGCAGGACGCGGAGGATCTTGGGCTGGGTCACCGGCGACAGGTCCGACACCTCGTCGAGGAAGAGGGTGCCGCCGTCGGCCAGCTCGAAGCGCCCCTTCTTGGCCCCGGCCGCCCCCGTGAAGGCGCCCTTCTCGTAGCCGAAGAGCTCGGATTCTAGCAGCGTCTCGGGTAGGGCCGCGCAGTTGACAGCCACGAAGGGCCCTGAACGACGCGGCGACCCGTCGTGGATGGCGCGCGCCACGCCTTCCTTCCCCGTGCCGCTCTCGCCCTGGATGAGGACGGTGGCCGAGCTGTCCGCCACCTGCTGCACGAGCGTCATCATCTGCTTCCAGGGAGGGCTGACGCCGATGAGGTTGCCCTGCCCGAGCAGATCGTCAAGGCGCTGCTGGAGCGCACGGTTCTGCTGGATGAGCGAGCGGCGCTCCAGGGCCTGGCGCACCACGCGGAGGAGCTGCGCGCGCTGCAGCGGCTTGGTGAGGAAGTCGATGGCGCCGTCCTTCATGGCGCGCACCGCTTCCTCCACCGTCCCGAAGGCGGTGAGGATGATCACGTCCACGTCGGGGGACACCGCCTTCGCCTCCTTCAGGAGCTCGAGGCCGGTGAGGCCGGGCATCTTCAGGTCGGAGAGGAGGAGATCGACGCCGCCCTGGCGCAGCCGATCGAGGGCGGCCTGGCCGTCCTGGGCCAGCACCACTCCGTAGCCCTCGCGGCTGAGCGTGCGCTCAAGACTCTGCCGCACCGCGGGGTCGTCGTCGGCTACCAGCAGCATGGCCTGGTCACTCATCCTGGGTCCTCTTGATGGGCAGGGTCGCCGTGAAGGTGGTGCCGCTCCCGGGCGAGCTCTCCCAGCGCAGCGTGCCGCCGTGCTCCTCGATGATCTGCCGCGAGATGTAGAGGCCGAGCCCCGTCCCCTGGGCCTTGGTGGTGAAGAACTGCTCGTAGAGGCGCTGCCCCACGTCGGGGGCGATGCCCGGTCCGGTGTCGCGGATGGCGATCTCGACCTGATCGTCCACGCGCCGCGTGCTCACGGTGAGCTTGCCCCCGCGCCCCAGCGCCTCCAGCCCGTTCTTCACGAGATTGAGAATGGCCTGGCGCAGGAGGGTGCGGTCGATGGCCATGGGAGGCACGGTCTGATCCGCGGTCGCCTCCACCACGCTCCCCTGCCGCGCCGCCACTGGCCGCACGAACTCCACGAGGGCAGCGACCATCTCGTTCACGGAGTCCTCGTCGTACTGCGGACGCGGGAAGCGCGCGAAGGCGAGATATTCCTCGGTGATGGCGTCGAGGGCATTGACCTG
The DNA here is from genome assembly GCA_046723845.1 of Candidatus Methylomirabilota bacterium. GTDB lineage: Bacteria > Methylomirabilota > Methylomirabilia > Rokubacteriales > CSP1-6 > AR37. Next base: position 6,368 of record JBKOVG010000376.1, read on the forward strand.
TTCGCGAATGGCGGCGACGAGGGTGGCCGCCTCGTCCATGTCGGCGCCCCCGCGCTCGGTGACCAGATCGTTCACCAGCTCCGCGTTGAGCTCGATGGCCGCGATGGGGTTGCGCACCTCGTGGGCGACCTTGAGCGACAGCTTTCCCACCGTCGCCATGCGTTCCGCCACCACGAGGTTGGCCTGAGCCGCCTGCAGCCGGGTGAGGGTGCCCGTGAGCTCGGCGTTGAGCCGCTCCACCTCGGCACGGGCGCGCCGCTCGCGCTCCGCCACGTGCCCCACCGCGAAGGCGGGCAGGCCGACCAGGCCCATGAGGATGGCCACGGCCGTCCACGCGGCGGCGGGTGGGGCGAGGAGCGCCGCCGCCCAGTAGAGGAGTCCCGCGAGGAGCGTCAGGAGCAGACCGACCCAGCGGCCGAAGTAGTACGCGTTGACGGCAACGAGGGGGAAGAAGAGGTTGACGAAGAGGCTGTCGCCGCCGCCCGTGAGGTAGAGCAGGGCAAAGATGAGCAGGAGATCCACGGCGAGGGCGCCGCTGAACACCACGCGCGTCGAGCGCGGATTGACGCTCACGAGGGCGAGGATACCCACCTTGTACATGGCGAACCAGAAGACGAGCGACGGCAGGTCGATGCGATGGCGCGGCCGGAGGGCGAGACCGAGGGTGGCGAGACCGCCGACCATGACCACGGCGAGGAGGAAGGCGAAGAGGCGCTCGTCCCGCTCGAGGAGGCGGACCACCACGGTCCAGGTCCGGCGCGCCGGGGTCGGCATGGGCGCTAGTGTATCCCAACCGGCGGTGGCCGCTTCGCCCTCTTGACGCACGAGCGACGCGCGCGTAGGGTCGCCCGCATGAGCTTTCTCGGCAAGGGCGTGCTGGCCTTCTGGGCCGACGTGGAGGCCTCCGGCGAGGCTGACTACGTCGACTGGCACAATCGCGAGCACATGCCGGAGCGCTGCGCGGTGCCGGGCTTCCTCCGCGGCCGCCGTTACATCGCCGTCGCTGCCGCGCCGAAGTATTTCATGATGTACGAGACGGAGACGCTGGCCACCCTGGCCAGTCCCGCCTACGTGGAGCGCCTCAACCATCCGACGCCCTGGACGCGCAAGTGCCTCGCCCTCTTCCGCAACTCGAATCGCACGGCGTGTCGGACCACGATGTCCATCGGTCGCGGCATCGGCGGCGCGCTGGCCACTATTCGCCTCAGTCCTGCGGTCGGGCGTGAGGCCGCCCTGCGGCGGTGGCTCACCGAGGAGGCATTGCCCAAGCCTCTCGAGCGTCCGGGAATGACCGCCGCCCACCTCTGCGAGGCCGACGTCGAGACGACGACGGTGAAGACCACGGAGAAGGCGATCCGCGACAAGCCGGACGAGGTGGCGCGCTGGGTGGTGATGGTCGAGGGCTCGGATGCCGACATCGTGGGCCGCGCCTGCCGCGAAGCTCTCGATGCGAGCACGCTCGAGTCCCACGGGGCGGAGCCGGGCGCCCTCACCGGCGTCTACGCCCTCCACCACGTCCTCTAGGAGCGTCGCGCCTCGCTCACAGGCGGGGCCGCTGGCGATGCCAGCCCGCGGCCTCCTGGTAGGCATGGGCCAGCCGCAGGAGCCGCGCCTCGTCGAAGGGCTGCCCGACCGCCTGGAAGGCCAGCGGCAATCCCGCCGTGGTGAATCCGCACGGCACCGAGAGGGCGGGTAGCCCATAGCCGTTGAAGGGGCGGGTCAAGCTCGAGAATCGTCCCGAGCGCACGTTGAAGGCCTCCGCCGTCCCCGCCTTGAGCGGGGCGAGGGCGGGCGGCGGCTCCGGCGTCACCGGCGTCAGGAGCACGTCGATGTCGTCGAAGACATCGCAGATGAAGGTGCGCGTCAGCCGCGAGCGGAGACGGAGGGCCTGGAGATAGTCGTGGGCGGAGATGGCGAGCCCGACCTCGAGCCGTGCCCGCACCGTCGGCTGAAGCGCCTCCGGCTGCTCGCGCAGGATGGCCGAGTGCAGCGCGGAGCTCTCGGAGCGGGCGATGAGCATGGCAACGTCGGTCATGTGCTGCGCATCGGGGATGCGCAGCTCCTTCACGTGGGCTCCGAGCTGCTCCAGCTGGCGGGCGGCGACGCGCACGCCCGTGGCGACTTCCGGATCCAGCCGCTCGAAGAAGTAGTTCTCGGGTAGCCCGACGCGGTAGCCGCGGATGCCGCGGTCGATGCCGTCGAGGTAGTCCGGCACGGGGCGGCGACTCGCCGTGGCGTCCACAGGATCGCGGCCCGCCATCACGTTGAGCATGAGGGCCACATCGCGCGCCGTCCAGGCCAGCGGGCCCAGGTGATCCATGGACCACGAGAGCACCATGGCGCCCGCGCGGCTCACGCGCCCGTAGGTCGGCTTGAGCCCGACCACGCCGCAGCAGGCGGCGGGCAAGCGGATCGACCCGCCGGTGTCCGAGCCCACCGCGCCCGCGAAGAAGCCCGCAGCCACCCCCGCTCCCGATCCACTCGACGAGCCGCCCGTGGCGTGACCGGGTTGCCACGGATTGTCCGCGTCGCCGTGATGCGCGTTGTCGCCGAAGGCGCCCAGGGCGAGCTCCGTCATGTTGAGCTGGCCCAGGCTGATGGCGCCCGCGTCGAGCAGCCGTCGCGCCGCCGTGCATTCCTGGGGCGAGGTGAAGTACTCGGGGATACGGGTGCCGCAGGAGGTGGGTAGCCCATCGAGATGGCAAAGATCCTTGAGGCCCACGGGCACGCCGTGCAGCGGGCCGCGCCACTCGCCTTTGGCCGCCTCGCCCTCGAGGGCGCGCGCACGCCGGAGGGCCCCCTCCTCGTCGAGCGTGATGAACGCGCGGATGCGCCCCTCATGCCTGCGGATCCGCTCCAGGTTCTGCTCCACCGCCTCGACGGGCGAGAGCGCGCGCGCCCGGATCGCCGCCGCGATGGCGGCCAGGCTCTCCTCAGGCATCGGGCGTCGCGTCCGCCTCGCCCTCCAGGGCCACGATGAAGCACGCCGGCTCCTCGGCGAGGGCGAGCTCCCCTGCCAGCCGCTCGATCACGCCGGCCATGCCTGCCACCTCCGCCTGCTGCGGTCGCTGCTCGGCCATGGGATCCTCCTTTTCGCGCCCACCTTAGCAGATGTATGATGTCCGCGGCTTCGCGACACGGTCGTCCCCGGATCCACCACCCTGACGATGGAGGCGGTCTTCATGCGCATGCGGCGTCCACTGTTTGCGATGGCGGCCCTGAGCCTCGGGCTCGTCCTGGCCGCGGCGCCGGCCCTGGCCCAGAAAAAGACGCTGGTGGTGGCGCTCAACGAGGACCCCGACCTTCTCGATCCCACCCTCGCGCGAACCTACGTGGGGCGCATCATCTTCGAGCAGATGTGCGAGAAGCTCTACGAGATCGACGAGACCCTGCGCATCTACCCCCAGCTCGCCGCGGATCTGCCCGTCGTGAGCGACGGCGGCAAGACCGTCACCATCAAGCTTCGCCCCAACGTGAAGTTCAACGACGGCACGCCCATGAACGCGGAGGCGGTCCGCTACTCCCTCGACCGCCACCTCAACATGAAGGGCTCGAACCGGCGCAGCGAGCTGGAGTCGGTGAACAGCATCGACGTGGTGGACGCCCTCACCGTCCGCCTCAGGCTCAAGGTGCCCTTCTCCCCGCTCCTCGCCATCCTCGCCGACCGCGCGGGCATGCCGGTGTCGCCCGCGGCGGCGAACAAGCTCGGGGACAAGTTCGGCACCGCCCCCGTCTGCGTGGGGCCGTGGCAGTTCGTGGAGCGCGTGGCGCAGGACCGCATCGTGCTGGAGCGCTCCCCGCACTACTTCGACAAGAGCGTGGCCAAGTTCGATCGCCTCGTCTTCCGCATCATCCCTGATGACAACGTGCGCCTGGCCAACCTGCGCTCGGGCGACATCGACATGATGCATCTCGTCGGCCCCACGGATGCCGCCAACCTCCGCAAGGAGGGGAAGTACGAGGTGTCGAGCGTGACGGGCATCGGCTACTCGGGGCTGACCATCAATCTCCGGAACAAGAACGGCAAGCCGCCGGCACCGCCGGGAGATCTGGGCACGCCGCTGGCCAACGATCCGCGCGTGCGCGAGGCGCTCGATCTCTCCATCGACCGCGTCGCCCTCAACCAGGTCGCGTGGGACGGGCAGTACACGCCGGGCTGCACGCCCATCTCTCCCGTGAGCCCTTTCGCGGACAAGAGCCGCAAGTGCCCGACGCGAGACGTGGCGAAGGCCAAGAAGCTCCTCGCCGATGCCGGACAGGCCAACGGCTACAGCTTCGAGATGATGATCGTCAACAATCCGCAGCAGCGGCGGGTGGCCGAGGTGATCCAGGGCATGACCAAGGAGGCGGGCTTCAACATCAGCCTCAAGCCTACGGAGTTCGCCTCCGCGCTCAACGAGGCCGACGCTGGCAAGAACCAGGCCTTCCTGATCGGCTGGAGCGGCCGTGTCGATCCCGACGCCAACATCTTCCAGTTCCAGACGTGCGGGGCGTCGCTCAACACCAGCCAGGCCTGCGACGAGGGGCTCGACGTCATCCTGAACCGGGCGCGCGAGGTGAGCGACGTGGCCCAGCGCATCTCGCTCTATCGGCAGGCCATCGACAAGTTCGCCTTCGCGCGGCGGAACATCCTGTACTTCTACCACCTCAACTACATCGTCTCGTATCCCAAGAGCCTCAAGGGCTACAAGGCGGTGCCGGACGGGCTCATTCGCCTGAAGGGCGTGTCCTGGCAGTAGCGTTCCGGAGGCGACCCGCCCCGCGCGGCTCCCGGGCGGGGCCGGCCGCCTGAGGCGCCGTGCTCGATTACCTCGTCCAGCGGCTCGCCATCTCCGTCGTCACGCTCGCCGTGATCAGCGTCATCGTGTTCACGGGCGTGCGCATGATTCCCGGCGATCCCGCCCGGGTGATGGCGGGCACGGAGGCCGACGAGGCGGGGCTCGCGGAGATCCGCGCGAAGTACGGCCTCACCGATCCTCTCCCCGTGCAGTATCTCCGCTGGGTCGGCCTCGCTCTCCGCGGCGACCTCGGGGAATCCATCCGTACCCGCGAGACGGTGGTGGCCACGGTGGCCAAGAAGCTGCCCGTCACCGTGGAGCTCGCCTGTCTCTCCATCCTCGTGGCCGTCTGCATCGCCATTCCCGTGGGTGTCCTGTCCGCGGCCCGGCGCAACACGATCTGGGACTATCTCGCCAACAGCCTGTCGCTGTGCGGCCTCTCCGTGCCGAGCTTCTGGCTCGGCATCATGCTCATCCTTCTCCTCTCCGTTCGGTTGCACTGGCTGCCCGCCTCCGGCTTCGTCCCGCTCTGGGAGAATCCCCTGGGCAATCTCACGCGGATGCTCATGCCCGCCTTCGTGCTGGGAGCGACCCTGGGCGCCGTGCTCATGCGCCAGACGCGCAACAGCATGATCGAGGTGCTCGGGACCGACTACATCCGCACTGCCTACAGCAAGGGTCTCCACGGCCGCGCGGTGATCTTCCGTCACGCCATCCGCAACGGGCTGATTCCCGTGGTCACCATCCTCGGCCTCCAGATGGGCGCCCTCATGGGCGGGGCGGTGGTGACCGAGCAGATCTTCGTGGTGCCCGGCTTCGGCCGGCTCATCGTGGAGTCCGTGTTCACCCGCGACTACCCCCTCGTGCAGGGCGTGGTGCTCATCACGGCGAGCGCCTACGTGTTGATCAACCTGCTCGTGGACATCTCCTACTCGCTGCTGAACCCTCGCATCCGCGTCAAGGGTGCCGCCGATGCCGCCTGAGGGAAGCGCGGTGGCGACCGCCTCCGTGGCCCTCGCACGCGAGGCGCGGCCGTCGTCGCTCGTGCGGGCCTGGCGGCGGGCGGCGCGGCGGCCCCCCGCCCTCGCGGGAGGGGCAGTGGTGCTCTTCTACGTGCTGCTGGCCGTCGCCGCGCCCTGGGTCGCCCCCGATGACCCCTTGCGCACGGATTGGAGCGCGATCCGGAAGGGGCCGAGCGCGGCGCATCTCTTCGGCACCGACGATCTCGGGCGCGACGTGCTCTCGCGCGTGATCTACGGCACACGCATCTCCATGCAGGCGGGCGTCTTCTCCATCCTGCTCGCCATGGCGATCGGAGTGCCGGCGGGGCTGGTCGCCGGCTTCTACCGCGGCGTCTTCGACCAGCTCATCATGCGCCTGACCGACGCGTGGCTGTCCTTCCCCTTCCTGATCCTGGCCATCGGGCTCGTGACCATCCTCGGGCCCTCGCTCATCAACGCCACCGTGGCCATTGGCGTGGGGGCGACCCCGACGTACATCCGGCTCACCCGCGGCCTCGTGCTCTCCACGCGCGAGGAGGATTTCGTCCACGGCGCGCGCGCCCTCGGCGCGGGCGATCTGCGGGTGATGGCCCGCCACATCCTGCCCAACATCGGTAGCGCCCTCCTCGTCCAGGCCACTGTCTCGATTCCGGGCGCCATCATCGCCGAGGCGATCCTGTCCTTCCTGGGGCTGGGCGTGCAGCCGCCCCGGCCGAGCTGGGGCACCATGTTGAGCGCCGCCCAGCAATTCCTGGAGACGGCGCCGTGGATGGCGTGGTGGCCGGGGCTCGCCATCTTCTCCCTCGCCCTGTCCTTCAACCTGGCGGGCGACGGCCTGCGGGACTGGCTGGATCCGAAAGACTACTGAGCGCCGCCCCGAGCGCGGCCGAGCATCTCGATGAAGGCGCCCCGGCAGGCCTCCGCCGTGGTCACCTCGCGCGCGAAGGGGATGCGCGCGCCGTGGATGCGCTCGCCGCTCCGGATCCGCACGCGGAAGCCGAGCCGATCCACCGAGAGCATCGTCGCCTCCTCGGCGGCGGCGTCCGCGTGGGCCCTGGCCAGGGTGAGGAGCGCGTCCGCGTGGTCGCGGTTCATGTGGGCGATGATTTCCTCGGCGGCGTCGGCCAGCGGATCCGCCCGCGCGGCGGCGTAGCCGGCGCCCGTGACCCAGTCCATGGCCGCGAACCCGCCCACGAAGTAGACGTCCGACACCTCGAGGCGCCAGAAGCTGAAGTCCTCGAAGTCGACCCAGTAGGCGGCCCTCGGCTGGCGGTCGAGGTAGCGCTCGCGCGCGGCCGTGCGCTCCGGCGCGGGCACGCGCCAGGCGCGCCCCATCAGGGTCACCCGGCCGCCCGCCAGTGGATCGTCGGTCCAGCCTGGCTGCGTCACGAGCAGGCTCGCCCTCGGATCGGCCTCGAGGTTCTGCGTGTGCATGGCCATGCTGCTGATGAGGAGGAGCGGCGCGCCCTGATCGTCGGGGGCATACGGCATGACGGAGCCGAAGGGATGGCCCGGCTGCCGGCGGGAGAGCGTAGAGAGGGCTCCGGAGCGTCCGAGATGGACGAGGGTGCGCGCCCGCTCCGCGTAGCCTGGCTCCGGCGGGGGCGGCGCCCCCCCTTCCTGAGGTGGAGGTCCTGCGTGGCTGCTCATGTCCCTCTCCCTGTCGTGGCTTCACCAACCGCGAGACGACGCGCATCGTCCACCACCACGATGCGAAGCGGCGCCTCACGGTTTCGCACCGTCAGCTCGTGGCGCGGATGGGCGCGGACATCCACCCCCGCGCGCGTCATCACCTGCTCCGAGACCACGAGATCACAATGGTACTCCTTGGTCAGTGCCTCGAGCCGGCTCGCCACGTGCACGGTGTCGCCGACGGCGGTGAGATAACGCGTCTGGCCGTAGCCCATCTCTCCCACCACGGCGGGCCCGGTGTGGATGCCCACGCCGAGGCGAAGCGGCTCGCCGAGCTCGGCGCCGAAGGATCGACCGAGCTCCTCCACGCGCGCGATCATGGCGCCCGAGGCCTGGAGCGCCTGCCGGCACGCCAGCTCGGGGCCGCTCTCCACGCCGAAGAGCGCCATGACGCCGTCGCCGGTGTACTGGTTGGCGATGCCGCCCGCCTCCGCGATGGCGCGCCCCACCGCCTCGAAGTAACGGTTGAGGAAGAACACCACGTCGTAGGGCAGCTTGTGCTCGGCGAGCCGCGTGAAGCCGCGCAGGTCGGCGAAGAGCACCGCGATCTCGCGCTCCTCCCCGTTGCGCGACCCCACGGAGGCCATGGCGACACCCACTCCCGCCGCCGCGTCCACCAGCGGAGTGACCGCGAGATCACGGGTGGGCCGCAGCTGGCAGGCCAGGCGCACGGGGGGCGGCGCGCCGATCCGCTGCAGCACGCGCTGCTCCTGCGGGCTCGGCGCGGGAAGCTCCGCGGGGTCTCCGGCCACGCGGACGCGGCAGGTGGAGCAGCGGCCACGTCCCCCGCAGACGGACGCATGCGGAATGCCGGCGGCGCGGCTCGCTTCGAGCACCGTCCACCCGAGGGGCACCAGCGCGTGCTGCCCGTGCGGATACGACACCCGGATCGTCGACCGTCGCCGTGACAGAAATTCGCGGCCGGCGCGCGCGAGGAGCGCCGCGGCGAGAAGGATCCAGGTCGTGCGCACGAGCCGCGTCTCGATCTCCTGGAGGCGGGCCCGCGCCTGCGCGGGCGGCATCCGACTCTCGGCCATTACCCGCTGCGTGAATCCCGGCTCGCGGGCGAGGCTGGCGACGTGGCGCCCTGCCTCCGCGAAACCGAGCCACGCGAGAACCGGAACGAGCACCCAGGCGCTCAGGATCACCGTGAAGCTCCGCCGGTACCACGGCCGCAGGCGCAGCCAGAAGTGGAGACCGACGCAGCCGTGAATCCAGGCGATCAGGAGCAGCACCGACTGGCGGAACCCCGTCCAGGGATTCACCACCCAGAACGTGAGGAGCAGACGTGTATAGGAGTCCTCCGCGTCGAAGAGCGAATGGGCGAGGCGGGTGCCGACCACGTGCGAGGCCAGCAGCGGCGGCACGGCGAGGCCGAGGAGGATCTGGCTCGCCTCCCAGAGGGGCATGCGGAGCGTGCGCCGGCGATAGATGAGCCAGAGGCCGAGCAGCCAGTGCACGATCAGCGCGCCGTAGAGCACGACCGTACCGAGTGGATTGCGCCAGAGGGCGAGGAACCATTCCCGCCCGCTCGCCATGGCATCGAGCGAGATCAGACCGAGGGCGTGGTTGGTGAAGTGGGTGACGAGATAGAAGTAGAGGACGAGGCCACAGCCGAGCCGGAGCGGCCGGATCCACGCGCGACCCGGCCGCTCCACCACCATCTCGTCGGGATCCGGCCCGCTACAGCGCGCTCTGCCCCGAGACCTTGTCGAGGAAGCCGAGCAGCGCGCGGTTGAACTCCTCCGGTTGCTCGACGTTGGAGAGGTGCGAGGCCGAGCGCAGCACCGCGAGCTGCGAGCCTGGCAGCGCGGCATGGATCTCCCGCGCCATCTCCACCGGCGTGCCCGGATCCTCCTCGCCCACGATGACCAGGGTCGGGCAGCGGAGCTCCTTGAGCCGGTCCGTCACGTTGATCTTGGGAATGGCGTGACAGCAGCCCACGTAGCCCGGCGGCGGCGTGCTTCGGATCATGGCGCCCACGCGCTCCATCACGTCGCGACGGCGTGCCCGGAAGGGCGCGGTGAACCAGCGCTCGAGAGTGCCGGCGACCATGGGCTCCATGCCCTTCGCGCTGACCGTCTTGATACGGTCCTCCCACACGGGGGCGGCGGCCGCCGGGTAGCGGCTCGTGGTGTCGCAGAGCACGAGGCTCTTGATCATGGCGGGATGCTTGAGGGCGAAGGTCTGGCCGATCATGCCGCCCATGGAGAGCCCGACGAAATGCGTCTCCTTGATGCCGAGCCCGTCGAGGAGCCCCTTGAGATCGTCACACATCTGATCGAGGGAGTAGGCGCCTTCGGGCGCGCTGCTCTGCCCGTGGCCGCGCGTGTCGAAGCGCACCACGGTGTAGCGCCCCGCGAGGGCGGCGGCCTGCTCGTCCCACATGTGGAGGTTGCAGGCGAGGGAGTGGCTCATGGTCACCACGGGACCGCTGCCCTGCTTCTCGTAGTTGATCTCGATGCCGTTGGCCTTGAGCTTCATGACGCTCTCCTATTCTCGGGTGGCGGTGCTGGGGCAGATCTGGTTGTAGGCGCAATAGCGGCAGATCTGATAGCCGGGGGTGGCCTCGAACTGCCGGGCGCGGATGCCCGCCGCGGCCGTCTCGATGGCCACGCGCGCCTCGACGAGGTCCTCCTCCGTGGGCACGTGACGCCCGGTCAGGCCGGACTCCAGGAAGCGCAGCTCGACGCGGGCGGGGAGACGTCCCGTCATCTCACGCTGGGCGAGGGCGTACATCTTGAGCTGGAGGCTCTCCCGCGCGCGCCGGTCCGCCGCCTTCTGCTCGGTCACGTCGCTCGACTTGTAGTCGACGATCACCGTGCCCTCGGGCGTCTCGTCGACCCGGTCGAAGCGGCCGCGCACCCGGGTGGGCCCGAGGACGAAGCTGAACTCGCCCTCCACCTCCGTGGGCTTCTCCCCCGAGGCTTCCTCCTCGTGGTAGAACCGCGTGAGGGCGAGCACGCCGGCGCGCTTGCGCTGCTCCTCGTGCTCGCGGGTGAGAAAGCCCTCATTCCGCCACGCGTCGTCGAAGGACCGGAGGAAGTCTTCGAGAGAGGTGAAGTTGCCCACCGCGCGCCGCTTGAGATAGAACTCCACAGCCTTGTGGAGCGCGCTGCCGTAGACCACGTTGTGGTGCTGGCGTAGCGGGATGCGCTTGACGTGAATGTAGTGGTACTTGAGCGGGCACGTCTGGTAGTCGTCCACTTGGTTGTGGCTGACCGTGAGCGGCTGGGCGGGCGGCGTCGGCTCCCGGGCCATGCCCTCGGGGGCGGGCGGCGGGGCATGGCGCTGGAGCTCCTCGATGGCGCGCGCCTGAAACGGCCGCGCCGCGTCCTTGGGCAGGTCCAGCGCCTCGAGGACGAACTGGCTCGTCTTCCACTTCTTGCGGCCGCCCATGTCCTCCGCGCTCGTGAGATACAGGAGCTTCTTGGCCCGCGTCATCCCCACGTAGAAGAGCCGGCGCTCCTCCTGGAGATGGAAGTCGCCCGTGGGCAGGGTGTCCCGGATGAGGCCGAGGGGCATCTCGAGCGCGTCGCCGCGACGCCGAGTGGGAAACTTCTCCTGGGCGCAGTTCACGAGGAAGACCACCGGCCACTCCAGACCCTTGGCCTTGTGCACGGTGAGCACGGGCACGGCCGGGGTGTCCGCC
>JBKOVG010000243.1:0-5647 GCA_046723845.1 Candidatus Methylomirabilota bacterium
CCGGAAGGCGGCTTGGGAGTTCCTGCAGTTCGCCGTCCAGGCCAAGCCCCAGGCCGACTTCGCGAATCGGCTCTACTACGGCCCGACCAACCCGGAAGCCTTCAAGTTCGTGTCCCCCGAGGTCGCACGACAGCTGCCGACCTACAGCGAGAACAGCAAGGTCGCGATTCGGCCTGATACCGTGTGGGAGGCGGAGCACACCGCGCGAATCCAGGAGCGCTTCACGCAGTGGCTGGCGGCCTGAGCCCGGCCCCCGCGCCCAGGACAGGGCCCGGCGTCCGGGCCTCCCGCCGCGGGCAGCCCGCGGCGTGGCTGCTGCTTGGCCCGCCTAGCCTCGTGCTGACGCTGCTCTTCGTGGTGCCCATCGGGCTCATGCTCGTCAGCAGCGTCACCGACCCGCGCCTGTCCCTCGCTCACTACCAGCGCATCTTCACCGTCCCCCTCTACACGCAGGTGATGCTCAACACGTTCGTGACCTCGCTGATCGTCACCGTGCTCTGCCTGGTGCTCGGCTATCCGGTCGCCTATGTCATGGCGCGCCGGACCGACTGGGTGTCGACGCTGCTCCTGACCATCGTGGCCATGAGCTTCTGGACGGGCTTTCTCGTCCGGACCTACGCCTGGCTGGTGATCCTCGGCAGCAAGGGTCCCGTGGTCGCCGCCTACCGCGCCCTGGGACTCGGCGGCCCGCCGCCGAAGTTGCTCTTCACGAGCTTTGCCTCGACGCTCGGGATGACGCATATCCTGCTCCCTTACATGATCCTCGCCCTGTTCGCCGTCATGAAGAAGATCGAGCCCGACCACCTGAAGGCCGCGGCGAGCCTCGGCGCGCGGCCACGGGCGGCGTTCGGGGAGGTGTTCCTGCCCCTCAGCCTGCCCGGCGTGGTGAACGGCAGCCTGCTCGTCTTCGTCATCTGCCTCGGCTTCTTCGTGACCCCGATCCTGCTCGGCACGCCGCGCGACATGATGATCTCGCAGCTCATCAACCAGCAGATCGAGGAGCTCCTCGCGTGGGGATTCGCCTCCGCGGTCGCGGTGATCCTCCTCGTCGCCACCAGTCTCATCCTCGCCGTCTACAACCGGTTCGCCGGGCTGGATCGGCTATGGGGCTGAGCCTCGCCGTCCTCGTCGCGCTGTTCCTCCTGCTGCCGATCGCGATCGTGGTGCCCATGTCGTTCAGCACCGCGATCTCGTTCGAGTTCCCGCCCCCGGGCTACTCGCTCGGTTACTACGCGAAGTACTTCACCAGCGAGGAGTGGCTGGAGCCGACGCTGAATAGCTTCGTCATCGCGCTCGGGGCGACCACCCTGACCATGCTCCTCGTCGTGCCCGCGGCGTTCGGCTGCGTGCGGTACCGGTTCCGCGGGAAGGCCTTCGTCAATCTCCTGATGATGGCGCCGTTGGTCGTGCCGCACGTGGTGAGCGCGGTCGCGTACTACGGCTTCCTCGGGCGCGTGCGGCTGACGGGCACCTACCTCGGGGTCGCCGTCGCCCACGGTGTCCTCGCGGTGCCCGCCACCTTCCTCGTGATGACGGCGACGCTCAAGGGCTTCGACCGCAACCTCGAGCGGGCCGCCATGAGCTCCGGCGCGGGTCCCCTCCGGACGTTCCTTCACGTGACCCTGCCGGTGCTCCGGCCCGGCATGCTGGTGGGGGCGCTGTTCGCGTTCCTGTCCTCGTTCAACGAGGCGGTGGTGGTGATCTTCATCGGGGGCCGGGAGGCGTCCACCCTCCCCAAGAAGATGTACGAGAGCATTCGCCTCGAGTCCGATCCCGTGATCGCCGTCGTCTCCACCCTCCTCGTCAGCGCGGTGGTGCTCGGCGTCCTCGTGTCGACGTTCATGCGCCGAAGACCCGCGAATGCGACTTGACGCCCTGCTCCGTCCCCGCTCCATCGCCATCCTCGGCGCCTCCGAGCGGCCGTCGATCGGGCGCGCCCTCATGGAGTCGGCGGCCACCCTCGGCTTTGAGGGCCGGCTCTACCCGATCAATCCAAAGTACCCGGAGATCCTCGGGGAGCGCTGCTACCCGAGCATGCATGAGCTCCCGGAGCGTCCCGACGTGGTGGCGCTCTGCGTCTCCTACACGCGCATTGTCGAGAGCTTCCGCACCGTCGCTGACAAGGGCGCGGGGGGCGCCGTCATCTACGACGGCGGGTTCGCCGAGCACGGTGAGGAGGGACGTCGGCGGCAAGCCCAGCTCGTGGGGATGTCCCGCGAGGCAGGGATCGCGCTGTGCGGCCCCAACTGCATGGGCATCCTCAACCCGCACCACCGGAGCTCCGTCTACATGCAGGAGGTGCGTGACCCCACCGGCCTCGCCGGCAGCGTGGCCCTGGTGTCGCAGAGCGGGTCGATCTGCATCGGTATGCTGGCCGACATCCGGCGATTCGGCTACAGCCACGTCATCTCCTCCGGCAACGAGGCGGTCGTCAGCACCGCGCAGTACATCGAGGCTCTCATCGCCGATCCCGAGACCCGGGTGATCGCCACATTCACCGAGTGGATCGCCGATCCCGAGCGGTACGTCGCCGCTCTCGACTGGGCCGCGGACGCCGGCAAACCCGTCGTCGTCTTGAAGGTCGGCCGCCAGGAGCGCACCCGGCGGGCGATCGGCACCCATACCGGCGGCCTCGCCGGCGAGGCCGCCGTCTTCTCGGCGATGCTCCGCGCCCACCGCGCCATCGAGGTGAGCGACCTGGACGAGCTCACGGAAGTCCTGGCCGTCTGCCAGGGCCGGCGCTGGCCCACGGGCCGCCGGCTGGCCGTCGTGACGGCGTCGGGCGGTCAAGCAGAGCTGATTCTCGACGTGGCGAGCGCGGCCGGCCTCGAGCTGCCGCCCCTGTCCCCGGAAGGCCGCAAGGATATCGAGCGCGTGATCGGTCCCGTGACCGGCGACGGGAACCCCCTCGATGCCTGGGGCAACGGCGACTACGAGACCAACTTGCCGCACGCGCTGGCCACGCTCGACGGGGCGGCCGTCGACGCGATCGCCTTCTGCAGCGATAGTTACGACGACGCGCCGATGGGTCGCGCGGACCGCGCGCTCGGCTACAGCCGGCTGCTCGTGGCCGCCGCCGCGCGGAGCAGCAAGCCCTTCTATCAGATGAACATGCGCCCGGGCGTCATGCGTCGCGAGCAGGTGCGGTTCCTGGCCGAGCACGGCATCGCCACCATCGGGGGCACGAGGCAGGGCCTCGGCGCGATCGATCACCTCGCGCGCTGGGCAGTGCCGCCGCCGCTGACGCGCCCGGCCGGCGGGCCCGGCGGCGACGGCGTGGCGAGCCTGCTGGGTGGACGCGCGCGCACGACGATCCACGAGCACGACGCCAAGCGCCTCCTCGCGCAGCACGGGCTGACCGTCGTTCGCGGGCACCTCGTCCAGTCGGTAGGCGAGGCGCGCAAGGTGGCGCGGGATCTCGGCTACCCCGTCGTCCTGAAGGTCGTGGCCGACGATCTGCCACATCGGTCGGATCTGGGGCTGGTGCGCGTCGGGCTCGCGGACGAGGGCGGGCTCGAGGCCGCCTGGGCGGCCCTGGAGCGCCGCCTGCGCGAGACGACGCCGCAGAGCTCGATCGATGGCCTCGTCGTCCAGCCCATGGTCGCGGGCGGGGTGGAGGTCTTCGCCGGCGTGAAGCGTGATCCCGCCTTCGGCTACTTCCTCGCGTTCGGCATCGGCGGCGTCGCCATCGAGGTGCTCCGCGACTTCGCGCTGCGCCAGCTGCCGCTGCGGGAGGGCGACGCGGAGGCGATGATCGCCGAGATCCGGAGCGCGGCACTCCTCGGCGCCGTACGCGGACAGCCGGCCGCGGATGTCCCGGCCCTCGCCCGCTGTCTCTACGCTCTCGGCGACTTCGCCTGGGCAAACCGCCAGGACATCGCCGAGATCGATCTCAACCCGATCAAGGTCCTGCCCGCCGGGCACGGCGCCGTGGTCCTCGACGCCTTGATCGTTCCGTCCCCCCGGGAAGGGACAGAGTGCTGATGGACAAGGTCGTGCTGTATGCCAGCGACGACACCATCGGTATCGTGACTCTGCTCCGGCCGTCCAGGCGGAGCGTCGACATTGTGGCCCCGCTCTACGCCTCCCGCACGGAGGTCGGCCAGCGATTCAACGAGATCACCCGGAAGGACAGGCTCGTCGCCGCCCTCGAGTGGCGGACGGCCCCGTTCGCGGAGTGATGGCATACCTCTCGCTCCGTAACATCGTGAAGTCGTACGACGGGCGCGTGAATGCCGTCGACGACATCTCGATCGACATCGCCAAAGGCGAGTTTCTCACCTTCCTCGGCCCGAGCGGCTCTGGGAAGACCACCACCCTCATGATGATCGCCGGCTTCGAGGAGCCGACGGCCGGCGCCATCGAGCTCGAAGGCGAGGACCTGACTCGGCGCAAGCCGTACGAGCGCAACATCGGGGTCGTGTTCCAGAACTACGCGCTGTTCCCGCACATGACCGTCGAGCGTAACGTGGCCTTCCCCCTGCGCATGCGGAGGTTCCCGCGAGACCGCCAGGCCACCCGCGTGCGCGAGATCCTCGACCTGGTCGGCCTCGGTCCTTTCGCCGGCAAGTTCCCGCGCGAGCTGTCGGGCGGCCAGCAGCAGCGGGTGGCGCTGGCGCGCGGGCTGGTGTTCAATCCAGACGTGCTCCTGCTGGACGAGCCGCTCGGCGCGCTCGACAAGAGCCTGCGCGAGCAGATGCAGGTGGAGCTGAAGCGCATCCATCGTGAGGTCGGCATCACCATGGTCTACGTCACCCACGACCAGACGGAAGCCATGACGATGTCCGACCGCATCGCCGTCTTCAGCCACGGCAAGCTGGAGCAGGTGGCGCCACCGCTCGAGGTCTACCACCGGCCGCGCACCCGCTTCGTGGGCGAGTTCATCGGCGACAGCAATATCTTCGCCGGCACTGTGGACGCGTCACGGCCAGGGTGCGTGACGCTCGACGCGCTCGGCCCCGTGCGGGTCGACGCGGAAGCGTGGCGACGCGTCGGCAACGGTGTCGTCGACGTGCTGGTGCGGCCCGAGCGCGTGCAGCTCGCCGCGCCGGGCGCGGAGCCGGCGCTGCCGAACCAGCTGGTGATGGCGATTGATGTCATCGTGAACTACGGCGATAGCGTCCTCGTCATCGGCTCCGCCCGCGGTCAGCAGCTCCGGATGCGTATCGCGGGCGCGCAGCCTGACGCGATCCGCGAGGGCGCGACGGTCACCGTCCGCTGGAGGCCGGGCGAGGAGCATCTGATCGCGCGGTAGTGATCGGGACCGCCCGACGCATCGGCCCATAATGCACGCGCGATGAAGGTTGCCATTGCGATTTCGCGGTGACGCTGGACCTCGAGTGGTAATGGAATTGGTCACGGTGCCTACGTCGTTGACCACGACGGAGGGGAGCAGCTGCACCTTACCCGTGTCCCTGACGACCTGGAGAACCGCGATGTCCACGCCGAACGGGATCGTGAAGTCGGATGGGTCAGCCGGGCAAGGGCCAGGGGAGCCACCTTCGGATTCGCGTTAGTGTTCTGGCAGCCCGGCTTTACGCGCTCCCTCGACGATCCGCTGGTATTCCCTGCGGAAAGCTGGATTGTCGGAGACTCCTGATCCGTCCCTGTCTCTTATACACATCTCCGAGCCCACGAGACCCGCGGT
>JBKOVG010000002.1:0-12942 GCA_046723845.1 Candidatus Methylomirabilota bacterium
GATCTAGGTAGAGTCAGCTCTCCTGAGACCTATACTCCGAAGCACCTCGCCGAGAGGATCCTCACGTCCAAGGCCGCCCTGGAAGGCGAGCGCAAGCAGGTCACGGTCCTCTTCGCCGACCTCAAGGGTTCCATGGAGCTCCTCGCCGACCGCGATCCGGAAGAGGCGCGAAAGATCCTGGACGCCGTGCTCGAGCGGATGATGGATGCGGTCCACCGCTACGAGGGTACCGTGAACCAGGTCATGGGGGACGGGATCATGGCGCTGTTCGGCGCGCCGCTCGCCCACGAAGATCACGCAGTGCGGGCTTGCTACGCGGCATTACGGATGCAGGAATCGGTGAAACGCTACGCGGAGGACGCGCGTCGCGGGCACGGCGTCAACGTCGAGATCCGGGTCGGGCTCAACTCGGGCGAGGTCGTGGTGCGCGCCATCGGCAGCGATCTCCACATGGACTACACGGCTGTCGGCCAGACCACTCACCTGGCCGCGCGCGCGGAGCAACTCGCCGCGGCTGGCACGACGCTGCTCACGCCGGCCACCTTGCGGCTCGCCGAGGGCCGGATCGAGGTCAAGCCCCTCGGTCCTGTGCCCATCAAGGGCCTGGCCGAGCCAGTCGAGGTATACGAGCTGATCGGCGCCGGCTCCGCGCGCACACGGCTCCACGCGGCCGGCGTCCAGGGGCTGACACGCTTCGTCGGCCGAGACACGGAGATGGAACAGCTCCGTCACGCGCTCGCGCTGGTCGAGACCGGGCATGGGCAGATCGTTACCGTCGTAGGTGAGCCCGGGGTCGGCAAGTCGCGGCTCTTTTACGAGTTCACGCGGGCGCACCGGACGCTCGGCTGGCTGGTGCTCGAGTCGAGTTCCCTGTCCTACGGGAAGGCGACCCCGTACCTGCCTGTTATCGAGCTCCTGAAGTCGTATCTTCGCGTCCAGGACCGCGACGAGCCGCGGGACGTCCGGGAGAAGGTGACCGGCAAGCTCCTCACCCTGGACGAAAGCCTCCGGCCGTCGCTCACTCCTATCCTCGCGCTCCTCGACGTTCCCGTCGAGGATCCGCGCTGGCAGGCGCTCGAGCCACCTCAGCGCAAGCACCTCACGCTCGATGCTGTCCGTAGGGTCCTGCTGCGGGAAAGCCAAGTGCAACCGCTCGTGCTAGTTTTCGAGGACCTGCACTGGGTCGACTCCGAAAGCCAGGAGTTCCTCGACTCGCTCGTCGACAGCCTTCCCTCGGCGCGTGTGCTCCTCCTGGTCAGCTACCGGACCGAGTACCAGCACCGATGGGGAAGCCGGACGCACTACACGCAGCTCCGCATCGATCCTCTGCCGCCCGAGCCCGCGCAGGAGCTCCTGGCCTCGCTACTGGGGACCGATCCGGCACTAGCCCCGCTCAAGCGCCAGTTGATCGAGCGGACCGACGGGAATCCGTTCTTCATCGAGGAGAGCGTGCGGACCCTCGTCGAGGCGCAGGCCCTCCTCGGTGAACGAGGCGCGTACCGGTCGGGGCGGGGCTTCGGGACCTTCCAGGTGCCGTCGACGGTGCAGGCCGTCCTGGCCGCCCGCATCGACCGGCTCCCGGCCGACGACAAGCGGCTCCTCCAGGCCGCCGCGGTCGTTGGCAAGCATGTCCCGTTCACCCTGCTCCAAGCCGTCGGTGAGGCACCAGACGCCGAACTGCGCGGTGGACTCGGTCGGCTCCAGAGCGGCGAGTTCCTGTACGAAGCGACGCTCTTCCCCGACCTCGAGTACCGCTTCAAGCACGCGCTCACACACGAGGTCGCCTACTCGAGCCTTCTCCAGGATCAGCGTCGCACTCTCCACGCCCGCGTCGTCGATGCCATCGAACGGCTCTACGCCGACCGCCTGGCCGAGCACGTCGACCGCCTAGCCCATCACGCCCTCCGGGGCGAGCGATGGGACAAGGCCGTGGCCTTCTCGGAGCAGGCGGGCAACAGGGCGTATGGGCCTTCCGCCTACCGGCAGGCGCTGACGTGTTTCGAGCAGTCGCTCGAGGCGCTCCGTCACGTGCCACAGAGCCGCGACACCGTCGCACGAGCGATCGACCTTCGGCGCGCGCTCCGATGGGCGCTGCTCCCGCTCGGGGCCGTCGACCGGATGCGGGACGAGCTGAACCAGGCGCTGACGCTCGCCGAGGGCATCGGAGACGAGCCGCGCCAAGCACGGAGCTCCGCCGATCTGAGCCATTTCTTCTGGCTGACGGGGCGGCTACGCGACGCCATCGAGGCCGGTGAGCGCGCCCAGAGTCTCGCTCGGGCAGCCGGGGATGCCGCCACCGAGCTCAGGGCAGGCATCCACGTGGGCCAGGCGTATCACGCTCGCGGCGAATACCAGCGAGCCATCGACATCCTTCGTCCGCTGCGCGAGGCCCTCCAGGGCAAACGGGCCAACGAGCTCGGTGGGCCGCGCTTCTCCGTCTACGTGGGCACCTGGCTGGCGTGGTCGCTCGCCACGGTGGGCCAGTTTGCAGAGGCCATCGGCACGGGCGAGGACAACGTTCGCATCGCCGAGTCCCTCGACGACTCGTTCTGCTTGTGCCACGCGTACCTGAGTCTCGGCGCTCCCCACCTGCTCAGGGGAAACGCGGCCGAGGCCATCCCGATACTTGAGCGAAATCTGGAGTTGCTTCGAGTCAGCGAGGTCACGTTACTAGTTCCAATGAGCACAGCATTGCTCGGTTCGGCATACACTCTCGCCGGTCGTGTCGCCGAGGCCTTGCCACTCCTGGAGCGCGCCGTGGCCGATGACTACGCGCGGCCGGGGGAGGGGCAGGGGGGCCTGCTGGGGGCCCTAAGCAACGGGCACCTGCGCGCCGGTCACCCGGGCGCGGCGCTGGATCTGGCCCAACGCGCCCTCGATCGTTCGCGCGAAGTTGGAAATCGTGGAGACTACGCCCGAATCCTGTGGCTCTTCGGTGAAATCCACGCCGCCCAGGATCCGAGCGACTCAGAGCGCTCCGCGTCTAGCTACCGGGAGGCGCTCACTTCTGCAGACGAGCTCGGCATGCGTCCCTTGGTCGCCCACTGCCACCTCGGCCTCGGTAAGCTCTACCGGCGCACGGGCAAGCGCGACCAAGCACACGAGCACCTCACCACCGTGATAGCGATGTACCGCGAGATGGACATGCGCTTCTGGCTGGGGCGGGCGGAGGCGGAGATGAGGGACACCTAGCTAGGAGGCCACTATGGAGTTCGATCCTCGAACCGACCGTTTACCCTTCAATGAGTCTGATGAGGCAGAGCAGGCACCTGCCGGGGCGACGGAGCTCTCCGGCGATGCACGGATCCGGCACCTGCAGCGCGTACCGCTCTTCAGTGGGTTCAACGAGAAGGAGCTTCGTCGGGTTGCCGAGCTCGCTCGGATCGTGGACGTTCCAGCGGGGACGGCCGTCACCCAGATTGGCGAGCCGGGCGACTCATTCTTTGTCATCATCGACGGCACGGTAGCGGTGCGAACGCCTGTCGGGACCGGAGCCCAGTTACACCCGGGTGAGTTCTTTGGCGAAATGAGCCTGCTCGATGGAGAGCCCCGATCAGCGACGATCGTGGCGACGACGGATCTGCGGCTGCTGGTCGTCGATCGCGCCCACTTCTGGCGCCTGCTGGATAAGACCCCCGAGCTCATCAGAGGGATGCTTACGATCCTGTCACGTCGCGTACGACGTCTCGAGCAGACGGTCCACGCAATCCTTCATGGCACGAATCCGACCTGACGCTGGCCGGCTGGCGGTGGCGTGTTCGGAGCGGTGACCCACTCCATGTTCGACCGCTACAACATTGTCACCGAGGATAACCTGCGCATGGCTGCGCAGAAGACAACGCTGTACGTGGCACGCTGCCGACGAAGCGGGTTCCCGGGTGACTCCATGGGAAGGTCAAAAGGGGCGCGTCGGGTGCCCGTGAGGGGCCATGAAAGACCATTCCGGGAACAAGACTAGGACGAGCGCAGCTCCATGGAGCCCTTGAGATCGGCGAAGAGCACAGTCACCTGCTTGCGCTCACCTTCGAGAGCGGCCTTGGAGGTGAGGATCTTTTCGGCTAGATGTCTGGGCGTGTAGGCTTGCGGAGAGTTGAACCGAGAACCGGCAGCGGACCCTGCGGGGCCTCCGAGCAGTGCGCCACATCCCCCACAGAACTTCTCGCCAGGTTCGTTCGAGAAGACACAGGACGGACACGGTAGGGCGAGGGACGCACCGCATTCCGCGCAGAAGCGTCGGCCCGCTCGGTTGTCGTGCTCGCAGCCAGGACACTGCATCGGGTCACCTTTGGCGAGCACGGCTGGGAAAGGTCGGACAGGTGCGTCGAGCCTAGTCTTCTGGCCGGACGGATCAAGGGGATCACGGACCGCAGTAAGGCTACGGATAGCGCGGCATCCGACTTGCCCCCGCGGGCACCTTCGCCTAGCCTGTTGTCGGTTGCCGGGAACACCTGTGAACGGCAAGAGGAGGGCGCGCCCTGGCGTCACTAAGGAGCCTTTTTAGCTTTCGCTATCTCGCTGGCGAGTATGACGAGAGCCGAAGCGGTCGTATTGGATCCCCCGAATATTACGGAGACTCTGCTCTTTAACGTTGACAACCAACGTCGGGACATTAATGAGTTTGGATCGTTCGTGCTCAGCCAGACTGGAATCGGCTTCGTGGTGGTGACCTCGTCCGGCACACCGTCTCCGTCCTTGCTGGCGACTGCCAATATTGGCTCCAGCGAGATTCCCAGCCTCTTTGGACGCGCCTCCGCCGGTGTCGACTACGCTGTGGAGATCATCGGGCCTTCCGGCTCGGTTCCGGTTCTGGTTGGAAGGTCAGGGGGTCGCGTCCACAATTCAAATCGGGCCCCCGCAACCAAGTACGACGCGGGTTGCCTGAGAAGATCAGTTGTGCCGCGCTTTAGGTTCCTTCGAGTGGCTGGACGCCTCTCGCCGAATGTGCTAGATCCTGTCCAGCCCGGAGGGCACGACTATGAGATATCGGATGGGGACCGGGACGCTGTTCATGGCGGTCGGTGCTGGGATCGCCGCAGGGCTGGTGTGGATGATCGCGATCCATGAGCGTAGTGTGCCATCGCTGTTGAGGCACGGCACCTGGGTGGCGGCTGTATTCGTGTGTGGCCTCATGTGGCTAGCGATCGAATATGGCCGGGATCGGCGGCGGGTTCTCCGCAATCGGCTCAGACAGCTGCGGCGGATCGACGGGGGCGGAAGTTGAAGGCCCTCAGGAGACCACGAGCGCCGAGGATGATCCAATCCGTGGGTCCCGGCCTCCCTTCCCTCCTGTCACAACCATATGACGGTGGAACTCCTCTAGTACGCCAAGACACCCGAGAGAATGAACGAGTAGAATTGGGCGTTCCGGCCCTTCGGCACCATGCTAAATCAGCGACTTCGTCAGCACGCACCTTTCGATGCTACCGCAGCAGACACAGTTGTGCTGAACTCGGGGACCCCTTGGCGCACAAGATACCACCGCCGCCCGGCTCCCCCGTCACGGCTCCGGGGGGTAGATGGGGGTGAGCGATCGCGCGAAGGCAGAATCGTCGCCGCGCGCGGCCGCGAAGAACAAGCGCTGAAGGCGCTTCGTGATGGGACCGGGCTTGCCGTCGCCGACCGGCAGGCGATCGACGGCGACGACCGGTGTGACCTCTTCCGCTGACCCGCAGATCAGGATCTCCTCGCACACGTAGAGCTCGGTGCGATCGATCGAGCGCTCGATCGCCGCGCGACCGTACTCGCGAGCGTAGAGCTCGAGCACGGACCGTCGCGTGATCGATTCGAGCACGCCGTCGGTCACCGGCGGGACGACGAGGTGGCCCTCGCGCACCATCATGAGGGCAGCACCGGTGGCTTCCGCGACCTTCCCGGCTTGGGTCAGCAGGATCGCGTCGTCGAATCCGTTCTCGCGCGCTTCGACGGCGGCGAGGCGATTGTTCTGGTAGTTCGCACCCGCCTTCACGCGCGCGGGCACCACGTCATCCGCGATGCGGCGCCACGTCGCCACGCCCATGCGGAGGCCCCGCTCGAGCTTGTCGTCGTGTGGACGCGGACCGCCCAGGATGAATGCGCCGGTATCGATCTCGTCGGGCCGGTACGCCTTCACGCCGCCCGCGCCGCCGTCGCCGAAGTACGCCACGAGGCGGAAGTGGACGTCGTCGTGAAAGTCGTTGGCACGGAGCCACTCGACCACGGCTGCGCGCAGCTCGTCGAGCGAGTAGGGCAGCTGCATTCGCATCACCTTCATGCTGTGGCCGAGCCGGCTCAGGTGCTCGTCGAGCTTCCAGACGTAGAGGTTCTTCCGGGCGGGATTCCAGTAGGCGCGCAACCCTTCGTAAACGTTCGCGCCGCGCAGCACGGTGAGCGTGAAGACGCTGAGCGTCGCGTCCTCGGGCGGGACGATTTTGCCGTCTAGCCAGACCTTGTGGTGCTTGTCACGGGGCATGCCTGTCCTCCTCTCGTACGCCCGAGCGTATCACTTCAGCGGGTCGACGTGCATCCGGCGCGGTGGCGCGCGGACCGGCCAGCGGGGCTGAAACAGGGTCGCGCTGTTGCACACGGAGTTCGACGCCGCTGACTCCGCGGCCCGAGATGCATCTGCTCCTCTGCCACGGCGTGCTCGCCCCGCACGCCGCCTAGCGTCGGCGCGTGGTGACTTTGGTCGATGTCTGAGTGACGTGGGCGCCGCTGGATATCATTCTGTCCGCATGAGCACAATGAAAGCACAAAAGCTCGCGCGCAAGACACAAAGAAGGCGTTACGCTCCACCGGAGAAGCGATGTCGGGGATCTTCATCAGCTATCGGCGAGACGACAGCGGCGCGATGGCGCGGCGCCTCTACGAGCTGCTGTGCGCCCGGTTCGGGCCGACGAGCGTCTTCATCGACGTGGAAACGATCGAGGCCGGGGCGAACTTCGCCGAGGTCATTGACGCCAAGGTGGGATTCTGCGACGCCTTCGTCGCGGTGATCGGCAAGGCGTGGTCGACGGCCGTCGATGCGACGGGCCGCCGGCGTCTGGACGATCCCGCGGACTGGGTGCGGCTCGAGATCGCCGCCGCGCTCGGCCGTGGAATCAAGGTGATCCCGGTGCTGGTCGACGGGGCTCCCATGCCCTCAGCGCGCGAGCTGGCCGAGCCGCTCGGAGCGCTCGCCCACCACCAGGCCCTCGAGCTGAGGACGGCGCACCTGCAAGAAGACGTCGAGCGCCTCGGCGCCGCGCTCGAGCGGCTCGGCGCTGGCCGTAACGCGGTAACGTGGCTGTCGCTGATCACCCGGCGCCAGCTCGCTCTCGACCCGCTCGATCTCCACAAGCGCGAGGTGGTCTGGCGGGCGCTGCGATTTCTCCTGTACATGGTGGTGGCCGGCGAGATTCTGCGAATCCCTGCGGCCGCGGGCGAAGGTCAGCAGTACTGGCGGCCCGCTTATCTCGTCTCCTACGCGGCGAGCAGCTACGTCGAGTGGCTGGCCGCCGCGGTGCTCCTCCATTTCGCAATGCGACTGGTCGGCGGCACGGCGATCGTCCAGGCCTCGGTCGCCGCAGCGTGCTTTCTCTCGGCCTTCCTGCCCGTGATCGGCCTGTCCCAGATCCCCGTGTGGGGCCTCAACATCTCGGTGACGCAGGGCACGCCGGACCTCACGTGGACTCCAGCGCGGGCTCTCGAGCAGGTCCAGACATTCGCGGCTGGCCTCGGCGTCTTCGGGACCGTCCGCGTTGTGCTTTCCTTCGTCGCGGCGACCGTCTTGTGGGCCGTGCTGCTGACCGCAATGGCCAAGGCTCTACGGACTCTACATCGCGTCGGCTGGGCCCGAGCGCTCCCGGCTTTCGCCCGCGGATGGCTCGCCTATCTGCTGTTCCTCGTGTTCTTCTACGCGCCGCTCGCCGGGATGATCTACCAGGCCTTCGGCTTGCCCCCGCCGCGGTGACGCGTCGTGAAGAGCCTCGCTAGTCGTCCCGGCGGTCGACCACCCGCTTCGAATGGTCCACAGTGCCGCTCGCCGGCGCCGTTGCGGGAGACGCGCTCGTGGCGATCGGGCTCTATCTCATTGGGCGATTGTACCGGGAGAACACGCTCACCTCCGCGACCATCCAGATCGCGGAGAACCAGAAGGCATCTCGCCCGCCGGGCTATCGAGCGGATCCTCGCGCGTCTCGGCGGACGCTGATGCTGGGTCGGGGTCGCATCCCGGCCCGCAGACGACATCCCGGGGGCGACAGCCAGGGCTGGTCCTCTCGCTGGCTCGCCCGCCTTCCTTCGGGTACGATGGCCCCGCCTTGAACCCTGCCGATGCTGCTGATGCCCGGCTCTACGTGGACCGCCGCACCTTCATGGCAATGGTGGCAGGCGGCCTGCTCGCGATGTCTCTCGACGCTGAGGCGCAGCAGCTTCTCTACTACACAGGGACGGTGCAGTGGATAGCCGGCGCAACAATGATTGTGGCAACGGATGAGGGCTGGAGCCTCAGGGTCGACTTGACACGAGTCCCTCTGAGCGAGTACTCCGGTCTCACTATCCGCGACCGGATCATCGTCACCGGACTGCTATCGCAGGACGGCAACTACCTGGTCGGAACCTCTATCCAGCGGGCGCGCCTGGATTACCAGGCGCCGTAGCCGATGCTCGCCAGTGGCTGGGCCCCGGAGGCAGTCCTCGAGGAACCGACGAGCCGTCTCACATCGTGAGGGGTGAAGCTCACGTCAGGTCCTCCAGCAGCTGGACCAGATTCCCCTCGGGATCCTTCAAGGCGGCGACTTCCGACGGCGTCAGCCACGAGGCGAGATGGGAGAGGGCTCGGCGCGGCACGACGCGCGATGGTACCAGCGCTAGAGGAGAAGCAGCAGGAGCACACTAGCCACGGCGAGCCCCAGCACCTCCACGGCGTTCTCCCAATTGGTCGGCTCGCGCGGCGTCCACACGAGCTCGTCCCGCTGGTTCCAGCGCTGCTGCACGTAGTAGGCGATGCCCTCGGCGATCCGGGCTTCTTCCTCGGTCTGGAAGTAATGCGCGGCCGCCTCCGCCTCCCAGATCTCTCCGATGAAGGTGGTGAGACGGAAGGGCTCCGCATAGACGCTGGGAACGATCTCGCCGTCCATGCCTTCCCTACACCTCGGACAGCAAGACGCGCCGCCCGAGCTTCGACGACAGCTGAGCGGCCTCGACGACTCGAAGCGCGAGCACCCCCGCCTCCACGTCGACGGGGGGCGCCGTTCTCCTCGCGCAGGCGTCGAGGAACAACCCGAGCTCGTGGCTCAAGGGCTCGGGTCCCGACGTCTTGTGGGTCTCCGCGCTGCCCTCGGGCGCGTGCCATGACTCGCCCTGCTTCACGTGACGATTGGCCAGCACCTTCACCTCGGCGGTGCCGAAGTCTCCCGCGAGGGTCTCCTGCTCGCCCACGATCACGCAGTCGCGATGGGTCCCCGGCGCGAAGTATCCCGCCTCCACGAAGGCGGGCACCGGCCCGTACTCGACCGTGCAGAATCCGATGTCGTCGAGGCTCC
This sequence comes from Candidatus Methylomirabilota bacterium, assembly GCA_046723845.1. GTDB lineage: Bacteria > Methylomirabilota > Methylomirabilia > Rokubacteriales > CSP1-6 > AR37. Next base: position 9,501 of record JBKOVG010000002.1, read on the forward strand.
GGCCGAGGAAGTCCCGCAGCGTCGCGGTGACGGCGGTGGGCTCCTGGTCGAGGAGATGGGCGAAGAGATCGAAATAGTGGATGCCGTCGGTCTGAGTCACGCCCACGTCGGTCCGCGGGCGTTTGAAGCCTGCGAAGCGGCCGGTGACATAGCGCACGGGCCCCACGCGGCCGCCGTGCAGGCGCTCCCGCATGAACCGGGTCACCGGGTGAAAGCGGAAGATGTGTCCGACCTGGAGCACGCGGCCGGTCGAGCGGGTGACCGTGGCGAGGCTCCGGCCTTCGGCCACCGTGAGGGTCACCGGCTTCTCCACGAAACAGTCCTTGCCCGCGCGCAGGCATTCCGTCGCGAGCGAGACATGGCTGTCCGCGGGCGTGACCAGATCGACGGCGTCCACGTGAGGCAGCGCGAGGCGGAAATCCGCGACGGCGTGGGAGCCTTGCACGCCGGCCTTGACCGCGAAGGCCCGGCGCTCCTCCGACAGGTCGGCGACCCAGATCTCGCAGCCGAGCTCGCCGAGCACGCGCAGATGCTTCTCGCCCCAGCGTCCCAGCCCGATCAGCAGCACCTTCACGGCCGCGTACTCCCCGCCCCGCCCAGGTCTTCCGCGACCTCGTAGCGGAGGAGCCGGTCCTTCATCCAGCGCACGGCCAGGAGATCCTTGAAGGCGCTCCACGCCCGGTTGCCGATGCCGTACTTGGACTCGCCGAAGCGGCGCGGCCGGTGGTTCACCGGCACTTCGAGGACCCGATAGCCACGCATCTTCAGGAGGGTAGGCACGAAGCGGTGAAAGCCCTTGTAGAGTACGAGATCGCGCAGGCACTCGCGGCGAAAGGCCCTGAACGTGCAGCCGCTGTCCTGGATGATCTCGTCGCTGAGCCGGTTGCGAACACGATTGGCGATGCGGGAAGAGGCGCGGCGCACCCACGAATCACCGTCGCCTCGGTTGACGCGCCAGCCCGTCACCGCGTCCCACTGCTCGAGATGGCGCAGCATCCCGGGGATGTCGTGGGGATCGTTCTGGAGATCGGCGTCCATCACCACTACCCATCGCCCCCGCACCGACTTGAAGCCCGCGTCGGTAGCCGCCGTCTCCCCCGCGTTGGCCTTGAGCCGTACGAGACGGGCCCGCGGATCCTGCTCGTGGAAGCCGCGAACGATCTCGGCGGTCCGGTCCCCGCTGCCATCGTCGACGAAGATCACCTCGTAGCGGAGATTCGTGGGGTCGAGCACCTCGCGGATCTCGGGCCAGAGGAGGGGAAGATTCTCCTCCTCGTTGTAGGCGGGGACGACGATGGACAGGTCAATCGCCGTCTGTGTGGGGCCGTCTCCGAGGATGGCGCTCACCGGTGCCGGTTCGAGTCCGGCCGGCGGTTGGTCCCCTGCCATTCCCCCACCAGATCCTGGGGCAAGCCGAGCCGGTCGAGCACCCGCGCCAGCGTGTGATCCACGAGATCCTCGATCTGCTTGGGGCGATTGTAGAAGGCGGGCATGGGCGGCAGGATCACCGCGCCCATCTCGGCCAGCGCGGTCATGGTGCGGAGGTGGCCGAGATGGAGGGGCGTCTCGCGGATCACGAGGATGAGCGGCCGCCCCTCCTTGAGGGTGACGTCGGCGGCGCGGGTGAGCAGGTTGTCGGCGAGACAGTGGGCGATGGAGGCGGCGGCCTTCACGCTGCACGGCACCACCACCATGCCGTCCGTCTTGAAGGAGCCGGAGGCGATGGTGGCGCCGATATCCTTGTTCTCGTAGCGCTGGGTGGCCAGCGCCTCCACGTTCTTCACCGTCCAGTCCGTCTCCTCCACGATGGTGCGCTTGGCGGGATCGGAGACGACGAGATGCGATTCGACATCAGGAATGGCGCGGAGGAGCTCGAGAAAGCGGATGCCGTAGATCGCGCCGGAGGCTCCGGAGAGCCCGACCACGATGCGCTTCACAGGCGGAGCCTCCGCTTGTATACCTCGTCGCGCGTCTTGTTGTAGAGAACTTCCCACTCCGCGCTGCCCTCGGGCACCGGCCGCGAGTAGCTACTGAGAGTCTTGCGCACCTCCTGATCGACGGTCTCCTCGAGGCGACCTTCCTCCTCGAGCACGCGGAACACCTCGGTGCGGAGCTGGCTGCGCACCTTCTCGTCCGCGATCTGTCGAATCACCACGCCCTCCGTGGCGGCGAGGTCGCCCACGATTCGCTCGGCCAGCCCGAACAGCCGCTCCCGGCTCATCCGCATCAGAGAATGAACCCGCGCTCGCGGGCCAGCTTGGTCTTGGCCATGGTGAAGAGCCGCTTGTAGTCCGAGGCGGAGTCCTTGATGAGCTTGGCGTGATCGAGGAGGAGAGTCCTGACCTCGGACTCGATCTTCTCTTCGGCGAGGAAGTTCTCGGCGAGGATGTGGCGGACCACCTCGCGGGCACGCGCCTCGTCCTTGATCTCGACGAGTTTTCTCCCGACCAGCCGCTTCACGACGGCCTCTGCCATCCTGCCTGCGATCTCTTCTCTCCTCGACATGAGCCCGATCGAGACTACACGCAGCCGTCGGAAGGTGTCAAGCGAACTGGCCGAAATATCGGCCAAATCCGGCCTTTCATTGGGGCAGAAGCACCCGGAAGCGCGAGCCCTTGCCAGGCAGGCTCTCCACCTCCACGCTGCCTCCGTGCGCATGCGCGAGCCCCCGCACCAGACTCAGCCCGAGGCCGAGCCCGGGTGCCGCCGCCGTCTCCGGATTGGCGATGCGGACGTAGGGGTCGAAGATGCGCGGCAGGGCCTCCCCGGGAATACCCACGCCGTCATCTTCCACGGTGAACTCGACCATCTCCGGCTTGTCCGCGGCCTGACCCGCCTCCACGCGCACGCGACCGCCCCGAGGCGAGTACTTGATGGCGTTGGACAGAAGATTCTTGAGCATCCGGTCCACCGCGTCGCGGTCGGCGCAGAGCGCAGGCAGCGTCGTCCGTTCCTTCCACTCGAACTGGTGACGCGGATGCTGGGAAGCGAAGATCTCCACGTTCGCCTCGATCATGGCGCCGAGGTCGAGGGACACGCGCTGCAGGGTGGGGCCGCGACCGGACTCGATGCGGGAGAGATCGAGCAGGTCGCCCACGATGCGGCCGAGGCGCTGCGACTCCGTGTGGAGATGGCCGAGGTATCGCCGCGCCCGCTCGGGAGGCACGTCACGCGTGAGGAGGAGCTCGCTGAATCCTTGAAGCGCGGTGAGCGGCGTGTGCAGCTCGTGTGACGCGATGGAGAGAAACTCGTTCTTGGCCTGATCGAGCTCGCGCAGCCGGCGCGTCGCCCCCGCCACCTTCTCCTCGAGCTCCTGGGCGAAGTGGCGCTGGCGCTCGGTGAGGCGCGCGTTCTCGAGGGCGAGGGAGAGGTGGAGGGCCAGGGCATCCGCGAGCCCGCGCGTGGCCGCCGGGAGGTCGCCATCGCGCTCCATGATCAGGGC
>JBKOVG010000087.1:0-32753 GCA_046723845.1 Candidatus Methylomirabilota bacterium
GTGATCGATCACTCGCCATGCAGCGGGCCGATCTGCGGGACGCACGGGAACCCGTGATGGCGCCGGACTCCTTCGAGCGCATCATCACGATGCGCCCCGCGACCTCACGCGGCCGGTCCGGCGTTGCGTCTCCACGCGGTATTCTCTTTTCTCATCGCTGCCATCATGTCTCCTGACCCCGATCCCCATCGGGAGATGGACTTGATGGCCTGGCTGAAGGGGATGTCGACCAGATGCACGCGTTCCCGGCTGAGGATATAGACTGCTCCAGCGAACGGTGTAGGTATGGACGGCACGAAGACCGTGAGGCGGTCGTCGCCGAGCTCCTCGACGATGAAGGCCGGAACGAGAGCATCCTCGAGCTCGACCAGCGCCGGCTTCCACACGTTCTCCTCGCCCTCCCCAGCCATCCGCTGCGTCAGGCTGCGAAACAGCGCGTAGCCGGGAACTCTTCCAAAGAACGAGCTCTCCACCCGCTCTCGCGCCACTCGCCCTGCCCGGGTACGCACGGCGGCACCGACGGCAAAGCACAGGATCAGCACTATCAACAGCGCGCAGAAGTCTTCACCCGGCACCCAGTCCGGGAGTAACGCCGAAACCGGCCGCACCAGGCTCACGACCGACTGCATCCCCTTGAGCAGCACCAAGACGGCGAGATAGATTGGCACCAGCACGAGTGCGCCGCCGATAACCGTGTTGACAACGAGTTCGCGCGCATACTTCATTGTTCAGGCCTCCCTCGATCGCGAGATGGGGAACGTTACGTTGTCAGCCGGACCGGCGCAAGACCACCGTCTGCCGCAGTCCCCCGTGGGCCGGTTGTCCAGGGTGATGTCGCCTCCAGCTTACGGATCACGGCGCGGGCGACCGCGAGGCCCAGACCGACGCCGCCGGTCGCCTGGTCGTTACGAGCAGAACGCGGACTGCGGTCGCTGCATCTGACAGGTCCGGCTCGTCGGCTACAGGCTCCTCCGCCTCGGTCCGGGCCTGAAGCTCTCAGTCGCGGCCGCGAGTGGTGGCGATGTCGATCTCGTTCCCGGCCGCGTCAGCCAGCGTCCACCACGATGGCGCGAACTCGTCGCGCACCATGCGCCCGCCGGCGGCGAGCGCCGCCGCGATGCGAGCCTCCGCCTGCTCGTACGGCACCCAGACGGTGACCTGGATCGCGCCGCCGCCGTCCGCGCGCGGCTTCTTCATCTGCTCGAACCAGAACCCCGGCCCCCGACCGTGCGGATCCACGAGATCCTCGGCGGGACTGTCACGGCGAGGCTCATACCCGAGCGCGGCGCGCCAGAACAGCATCACCTCGGCGGTCGAGATCGCGCCCGGGATGACGAGCAGGCTCTGAACGGCCGACGGGGCGGCAGACAGGCCCAACCGTCGGGCGGCTGCCGAGATCTGGCGGGCCATGTCGACGTCACGCTGGCTCATCGCGTAGTAGTCGTTGATGTACGTGATCAGGCGCACGGTCACACCGTCGTGGCGCAGGTCAACGTCGGGCTTGTGGTTCTCAACGTCCGGCAGCTGGCTGATCGCCTGCACGAGCCGCGTGCTTGCCGCAAACGATCCGGTCGGGAAGTACGCGCACGCGCCGTCGCCGATGACCCGCCACTCTTCGACGCCCTCGGACTCGTGGAACTGCTTCGGACTGATCCGGTCGGTCACGCGGGCCTCCCCAGCTGATGAACCGGCTCGGTCTGATGCGGAGCATCTCGCGGTCAAGTTCGGGACCCCCAGGGCGTGCTGGCCTTAGCTCGCTACCCGCTCTCCGTCACCACCACCCGGACCGGCGTCGGGTTGAACCCGTTGCAGGGGTTATGCACCTGCGGGCAGTTTGACACCACCGCGAGCACGCGCGACTCGGCGCGGAGCTCGACGTAGTCGCCCGGCTTCGACCGGCCATCCACGATGCCCATGGTCCCGTCGGCCAGCACGGGCACGTTCATGAAGAAGTTGATGTTAGCGACGACGTCCTTCTCGCCCAGGCCGTGCGGGGCCAGCGCCCGGAGGAAGTTCGCGTAGCAGCTCGGTGTGTCCGGCACCTTGTAGCGGAAGAGATTGCTGGCGGCGCTGCAGCACCCGCCGATGGTGTCGTGCCCGCCCCCCATCGTGTCCGCCACGATCGTAAAGAGCTTGGTCGCGCGCACCGAGTAGATGCCGTGCCCCGCGCCCAGGTAGACGTTCTTGTTGTACTTCATCGTGTCCGCCGCGTTGTAGCGGTCGGCGGGATCGTCGGCGTTGTAGCAGAGGAAGTCGACCGCCTGCTTCCCTTCGAGGTCTACGATGCGCAGGGCCTGCCCCGGTGTGAGGACGCCGGACCAGTTGTCGTTGGGGGCGATCACCGCGTCTTGCAGGGTCTTGTTCGCCATGGGCTCCTCCATGGGGGCCAACGCTACCGCTGGACCAGCGGCGTTGCAAGGTGCTCCGCGGCCATGCCTCGTGACCGCCGCCAACTGTTTGAACTACGTCGCCTACTTGCAGCCTGAGCTCATGGTGAACTACTGCAAGCTGGTCATCGTGTCCGTGGATAATTCGACGGTCTCCAAAGAAGTCCGCGACGGCATCGGAGCCACATTTCCGTTTTTGTGCGACTCGGACCGAAGGATTATTCGGGAACTGGATATCGTCGACACGACCGACCCAGTTCACGGCCCGGTAGCACTACCATACACGTTCTTGCTCGACCGCGACCTGAGTATCTACAAGATTTATAATGGGTGGTGGTATGTCGGGCGGCCGACCGTGGAAGAGATCCGTATGGATTTTCGCGCGCTCCTGTCGCGGCGGGCCGATTGGTGGTACGGCAAGACGCCCGCTCCGTACGCGGCCCGAGAGTCGGACGCCTGATCGTCACGCTGGCGGACGAGCGCGAGTCCAAAGCGGGAGGCGCGCGGATGATCATACCGGCCCGTGTCACCGGGACCATTCTGGCGCTCGCTCTCCTCGTGGGCGCAGTTTCAGAGGATCCTCCGGGACTCGTCCTATCCGGGGCTGGTGATCCGAATGAAGGCCCGCGCCATCGAAGCGTCGCCCGGCGGGCGGCTACCGCCATCGAACCGGTCCTGCCGCTTGGAGGGCGCTCGCCGATCAGGGACAGTCCCTAGCCCGAGCCCAGACGGACGAATGTCAGAGCAGTTCTGCAAAGCTGGTCACCATTGCCCAGCCCTCGCGGATACCATCAACCCGGAGCGTGTCTTTGAGCTAGTGGCGCTAGTCCGAACGCAGCAGCCCACTGGCGGCGACCCGTATTTGCGGGTCCGACATTCGAAACACGCAGCGATCGAGCAGGTAATGGACGAATCCGGTGGCAAAGCCGATGGCGACGAGCGCCGGTACCCATGAGGAGGTTCGCAAGCCAGTTGCCAGCGCACCGTAGATGCGGTCGCCGTAGTACGTCCCGGACTCGCGGTTTGCTTCTACTTCGAACAATGGGAGGAGCGCGACGGACACGATCATGAGGAAAAGCACGACCGCCCACGGCCGCACGTTCAACGTGTGCAAGGCACGCCGGAACGTGCCGCGGCACGGTGCTGGTTCTTCGTTAGGCGTGTGGGAGGCAAGACCCGTGGCAAGGATCCAATGTTGTGAAGTCCAAATAACCAGAAAGAGAAACAGACTTCGCGGACGCAGCGCCACGCCCACCATGACCGCCAGGCCAACGACGTACAAGACTCGAGGCAACGACCAGCGCGGCCTTCGCAATTCACAGAAGAGGATAACGACGGTCGCAATGAGCAACGCGGCGGTGGCGACCTTGCGAATCTCGTCCTGAGTGTCGACCACCCAATCGGCAAAGGGCGCGTGTCCGATCCAATGGTCCTGATAAACTACCGTGCCCGCGAGAATGTCAGCGACAAAGACGAGCACGCCGCCAACGCTCAAGGCGAAGAATCGGTCGAGCCGTCGCGTCTGAGAGCAATGAGCTCGATCGGCTCGCGCGCGGTAGAGGGAGAGAGCGCCGAAATGCTGCGAAGCGAAGTGCCAGGTGACCCAGGCATAGTCGATGATGGCCATGGCAATGACCCGTTGCTCGCGCGTCCACGGCAGCGCCGAGTCCGCCGGGAGAAAAAACGCGAAGCAGCCGATCGTGACCAGAATCGGGAAGACGACGAAGCGCACCGGTTGCGTACGCAGGAGCGGTCGATACGCCTCGGTGCAGTAGGCGAGATAGGTACTGCAAAGCCGATGGCCGATCCAAAACAAAGCGGTTAGACCAAAATAGAGAACATCAAGGGGACTCGATTCCGGGTCGGAATATCCATGCGCGAGCCACCATGCGATTGGCGCCAGCCAAAGGGCGCTCAGCATCCAGAATGAATCCCAGGCCGGCCCCCTCACGCAGGACGAGTTCGATCTCCGCGGCTTCGCCGGTGGGAGTTCAACGAACGCGACGGATGGAGAAGCGGCCACTGGTCAGGAGGATTGCTAACACTAGCACTCTCCGGCGGCGTCCGCCGCGCCCTGGGCCCGGTCCCCACGACATAAGCGGCCACACTCGGACAGCCGCTCGGCGAACTCGAGGCTCGGCCGGCCGAGCTCACGACGAAGAATGATTCCGCAGCCGGGCTTCGAGCTCTGCCACCCGCCGCCGCGCTCTACCGGCCGACGCCGGCCGTCTCGTCGACGTTTGCGTCTTCGCGGAAGTGCGGCATGACTTCTTCGGCGAAGAGCTGCATCATCTCGAGCGTCTGCTCGTGGCTGGGGCCGGTCATGCCCGAGCACAGGATGCCAGCCCTGAGCTCGTCGGAGAACACCCGCAGCTTGTCGCGCACGGTGGCCGGGCTGCCGTAGATCAGGTAGCCTTCGCGGTCGGCCTCCTCGAACTCGAGCTCGCTCGGGAGCTTGGGCGGATTGGCGAGCACGCGCCGGAGCGACGCCTCGGTCATGTAGCCCGGCGGCCGCCAGAAGGGCGGATGCATCCGCAGGCCCACGTTGAACACCCACATGACGTGCTTCTTCGCGAGCTCGCGCGCCTTCGCGTCGCTCTCGGCGACGACGATCGGCACGTTCACGGTGAGCTGGTAACGGCTGGCCTTGTAGCCGTTCTTCTCGCACGCCTCCCGATACTCGCCGTAGATCTGTGCGATCCGCTTGATCGGCGTGAAGACCATCAGGTACGGGAACCGGCGCTGGGCCGCCCACTCGACCGTCTCGCTCGAGCCCTGCGACGGGCACCACACCGGTGGGTGCGGCTTCTGGATCGGCCGCGGCCACGGGTTCACGTAGTGATAGCGATAGAACCGGCCGTCGTACGGAAACGGCCCTTCGTCAGTCCAGGCGCGCAGGATGAGGTCAGCGGCCTCGTAGAAGCGGTCACGTGAGTGCGTCGGATTCGCGCCGGTCGAGAAATACTCGGCACTGATGCCGCGGACGAATCCGGAGATGACGCGGCCGCCCGAGGCCACGTCGAGCATCGCGATCTCCTCGGCGATGCGCAGCGGGTTCTCGCGCAGGGGCAGCCCGTTGCCGAGGATCGCGATCTTCGCTCTCGTGGTCCGGCGCACCAGCATCGCTGCCATCACGTTTGGGCTCGGCATCGTGCCATAGCAGTTCTGGTGGTGCTCGTTGACGCAGAGGCCGTCCCAGCCCAGGCGCTCGGCGTACTCGAGCTGGTCGAGGTACTGGTTGTAGAGCGTGTGCCCCATCGCCGGGTCGTAGTGACGGTTCGAGAGCGTCACCCACGACGACGGCGCGTCGTGCTCCATGTAGTAGGGCATCAGATGGAAGTAGTAGAACTTCACGCCGCATCCTCCCGGAGCCGGCAGAACTCGCCGATCACCTCCGCGACCGCGTCGGGCTCCTCCAGGTGCGGCACGTGGCCGGAGTCGGCGAACACGCGCAGGCGCGCGCCCAGGATCTCGCGGGCCCACGTCTCGCCGCACGGCTCCAGCGGCGCCAGCCGGTCGTGGGCGCCCCAGCACAGCAACGTCGGCGCGGTGATGCGGCCGAGCCGGCGGCGCAGGAGCGGGTTGTAGAGATACGGGTTCCAGCTCACGCGCGCCAGCGCGGCTCCCTGGCGGTACTGCAGCGCCAGGGTCTCGATCGACTGGTCGGGCGGCGCCAGGGCGAGCGCAGCCATCGGGTTGTGGAAGATCGTCGCCACGATCTCCGGAATGTCCATCCCGAACAGGAACGGATAGATCCAGCCGTCGACGCGGATGCCGACCGGATCGATCAGCACGAGCGACGTGAGGCGATGCGACGCCATGGTCGCGACCTCGGCGGCGATCCAGCCGCCGAAGGAGGCGCCGACCATGTGGACGCGCTCGAGACCGAGCCGGTCGAGCAGATCGAGATAGTGGAACGCCAGGTCCGAGATGTGCTCGATCCACTCCGCCGCCGGCGAGCCACCGTGGCCGGGATGGCTGGGGAAGTACACGCTGAAGTCCTTCGCGAGCCGCTCCTGGAATGCGAGCCACCGTGCGGCGCCGCCCGCGCCGTGCAGGAAGAGGAGCGGCGGCCCGGCGCCGTCCTGGAGCATCTGGACCGGTGTGCCGCGGACGACGAGCTCGCGCGCCGTCGGCATCTCAGCCGATGAAGAGGCGGCCGTTGGCCGAGAGCCACTGCCCGGTGAAGAACGAGCTCTCGTCCGAAGCGAGGACGAGCGCCGTGGCGGCGACCTCGTGCGGCTCGCCCACGCGGTCCAGGGGCGTGCGGGCGAGCACCGCCGCGCGGATCAGCGGCGACATCCGCTCGGTCATCGGCGTGTCGACGTAGCCCAAGCAGCTCGCGTTCACCCGGATTCCGCGCGAGGCCACGTCGCGCGCGGCGGCCCGCGTGAACGCCAGGATCGCTCCCTTCGCCGCGCGGTCGTGCGGCACCACCTCGGGCCCGGTGAGCGCGGCGACGCTCGAGAGGTTGACCATCGCCCCGCGGTTCTTCTTGCTCATGAGTGTAGGCAACATTAGCACGCTGCGGCGGCGGTCGCCGCCCGGGTGGCCGCCGGCCCCCTGACGGAGTCTGCCAGACTCGGAGACCGCCCCACGAGCCAAGAGCCTCGATGCCACGGCGCCCGACCCTGGTCTGCGGCCGGGCCTCGTTTGTCGGAGCGAAGCCGACATTAGCCCCCTCCGGCGGCGGCCGCCCCGCCCCGCGGCCCGAGCCATCAGCGCCCTTCAGGAGCTGGCGCGCGCGGTCCCGAACGTCGCTGCCGTGGACCCCGGGGATGTCGGACGGAAGCCGGCGCGGTGTGCGATCTCTGCGAGGCCTACTGGCCGCAGGCGGCCCATCACGAGCTCGATGGTCAGATACTACGGCCTCACGCCGCGTGTCAGGCCATCTGGCTCGAGGAGCAGGATGGGCCACGGTGATGGATTCGGCACATCAGCGTTCCTCGCAGCATGCAGGACCGAACGTGCTGGTGTCCTCCCGGCCGAACCATTCAGCGATGTGCCCCGGGCGCAGTCGCGCTCACTTGTGATAGATTCGGCCGCGAGTGAGCCTGCCACTGCCGTCGGTGGCAGAGAGGCGCCTCGAGGAGGTCCCCATGGCGGCTCCGCCGCCCACCATCGGTCTCATCGCCAACCCGGTGTCGGCCCGCGACATCCGCCGGGTCGTCGCGAACGCGAACAATCTCCAGACCGCCGATCGCGTCAACATCGTGCTGCGCGTGCTCGCCGCGGCGGGAAGCTGCGGGGTAGGCCGGGTGCTCATGATGCCGGACACAGGCGGGATCAGCGCCATGCTCTCGCGCAGCCTCGGGCGCGAGCGAGTGATGAACCATCACTTCCCCGAGGTGGAGTTCCTCGAGATGCAAGTGCACTCCACGATCGAGGACACGTTCGCGGCGGCGCGACGGTTGCGCGCGGCCGGCGTCGCCGCCATCATCGTGCTAGGCGGTGACGGCACTCACCGCGCGGTGGCCCGGGAGTGCGGAGACGTACCCATTGCCGGTATCTCCACGGGCACCAACAACGCCTTTCCCGAGATGCGGGAGCCCACCATCACGGGCATGGCCGTGGGCCTCTACGCGTCTGGCCGTCTCCCGGTCGACCAGGCCCTGGTGCCGAACAAGATCCTCGAGGTCCAGGTCGACCACGGACGTCGCCGCGACATCGCGCTGGTGGACGCGGTGATCTCCACCGACCGGTACATCGGCGCCCGTGCCCTGTGGCGCACCGAGAGCCTGCGCTGGCTGTACGTGACCTACGCTGATCCCGAGGCCATCGGCATGTCCGCCATCGCCGGGCTGCTCGAGCCCGTTGGCCGGCGAGAGCCCGGCGGCTGCGCGGTCGAGCTCTGCCCAGCCTCGGACACTCCGAAGCTCACCCTGCTCGCGCCGATCGCGCCCGGGATGGTGCGAGCCGTGGGCATCAGCGGCTGGCAGAGGATGGGGGCCGATCAGACATTCCGGGTCGAGCAGCAGGCCGGCGTGGTCGCCCTCGATGGGGAACGCGAGCTCACCTTTGATCCCGGCGACGTGGTGACCATCACGCTGCGCGAGGGCGCCTTTCGCACGATCGACGTGTCGCGCTGCCTGCAGATCGCGGCGGCAGACGGGCTCTTTCGCATTCCCGCCCCTAGCCCACGGGAGGAGGAGTGAACATGGCTGACCCGTTCCCAATCAAGAGGGAAGACCTGCTCCGGGCCTATCGCACCATGCGCACCATCCGCGAGTTCGAGGAGCGACTCCACGTCGACTTCGCGCGGGGCGACATTCCCGGCTTTGTGCACCTCTACGCTGGCGAGGAGGCGGCCGCCACCGGGATCATGCTGCACCTCAACGATGGCGACCGCATCGCCAGCACCCACCGGGGCCACGGCCACTGCATTGCCAAGGGCGTGGACGTGGCGGAGATGATGAAGGAGATCTACGGGAAGAAGGGCGGGGCCTGCCAGGGCAAAGGCGGCTCCATGCACATCGCCGATCTGGACCGGGGCATGATGGGCGCCAACGGCATCCTGGGCGCCGGGGCCCCGCTCGCGTGCGGGGCGGCCCTGGCCGCCAAGTACCGCGGGAAGGGCGAGGTCGCCATCAGCTTCGTGGGCGACGGCGCCTCCAACCAGGGCATGTTCCTGGAGAGCTTGAACCTGGCCGCGGTGTGGAATCTGCCCGCGATCTTCGTCGTCGAAAACAACGGCTACGCGGAGTCGACCTCGCGCGACTACGCTGTCGCGGTGGACAGCTACGTGGATCGAGCCGCCGGGTTCGGCCTGCCCGGCGTCACCGTGGACGGGACGGACTTCTTCGCCGTCTACGAGGCGGCCGGCGAGGTCATCCGACGGGCCCGCGAGGGAGGCGGCCCAGCCCTGCTCGAGTGCAAGATGATCCGCTTCTTCGGCCACTTCGAGGGCGATCAGCAGACCTACCGGGGCCGCGGCGAGGTCGAGGACCTGCGCGCCAACCACGACTGCATCAAGAAGTTCAATGCCAAGGTGGTCGGCGCCGGTGTCGTCAAGCCGTCGGAGCTCGAGGCGATCGACAGGGGGGCGAAGGAGTTGATCGAGCGCGCGGTGGCCGAGGCCAAGGCGGCGCCCGCGCCGACCGCGCAGGATCTGCTCACCGACGTCTACGTCCGGTACTGAGGGGGCCACGCCATGGCGCGAAAGATCACTATCAAGGACGCGATCAACGAGGCGCTCGATCAGGAGATGGCCCGCGACCCGAGCGTGATCGTGATGGGGGAAGACATCGTGGGCGGCGCGGGGAGTCCTGGCGAGCGCGATGCCTGGGGCGGCGTGCTCGGCGTCACCAAGGGGCTCTACGCGAAGTATTCCGACCGGCTGCTCGACACACCCCTCTCGGAATCGGCCTACGTGGGGGCGGCCATCGGCGCCGCCTGCTGCGGCATGCGCCCGGTGGCCGAGCTGATGTTCATCGATTTCATGGGCGTGTGCTTCGATCAGGTCTTCAACCAGGCGGCGAAGTTCAAGTACATGTTCGGCGGCAAGGCCAGGACGCCAGTGGTCATCCGAACCATGGTGGGCGCCGGATTCCGAGCGGCGGCTCAGCACAGCCAGATGCTCACGCCGATCTTCACGCACATCCCTGGACTCAAGGTCGTGTGCCCGTCGACGCCCTACGACGCCAAGGGCCTGCTCATCCAGTCCATCCGCGATGACGATCCGGTCATCTTCTGCGAGCACAAGGCGCTCTATGGTCTGGAGGGAGACGTCCCCGAGGCGCCCTACGCGATTCCCCTCGGCGAAGCAACGGTGGTCCGCGAGGGCCGGAGCTGCTCGATCGTCACCTACGGCATGATGGTGCATCGGGCCACCGAGGCCGCGGCCGCGCTGGCCAAGGAAGGGGTGGATTGCGAGGTGGTCGATCTGCGCTCGCTCTCACCGCTCGATCTCGATACGGTGATCGAGAGTGTCGAGAAGACCGGTCACCTCGTATGCGTGGACGAGGCCCATCCCCGCTGCAGCATCGCCGCGGACATCTCCGCCCAGGTCGTCCAGCGCGCGTTCCCCGCGCTGCGCGCGCAGATCGAGATGGTGACGGCGCCGCACACGCCGGTGCCCTTCTCGCCCGTCCTCGAGGATCTGTACATCCCCGGCGCCAAGCAGATCGCCGAGGCCGCTCACCGCGCCATGAGCGGCGCCCAGGACTGATGCCGGCCATCACGCCGATCGTCATGCCCAAGTGGGGCCTCTCCATGAAGGAGGGGACCTTGAACCGATGGCTCGTCGGCGAGGGGGGCGAGATCCGCGTCGGGCAGGCCATCATGGAAGTGGAGACGGACAAGATCACCGGTGAGGTGGAAGCCAGCGATGCGGGGTTGTTGCGCCGCCGGATAGCTTCGGCCGGCCAGACTCTCCCCGTCAAGGCCTTGCTGGGCGTCATGGCTCCGCCCGAGGTGTCCGAGGCGGACATCGACGCCTTCGTGGCCGGCTACGTGGTGCCGGTCGAGGCGGAGGAGGAAGAGGGCGCGGCCCCGTCCGCTTACCAGTTCGTCGATGTCGGCGGTATCCGGGTTCGCTATGCCCGGAGGGGCGAGGCCCCTCCGACGGTGCTGCTCATCCACGGTTTCGGGGGCGATCTCGACAACTGGCTCTTCAATATCGATGCGCTGAGCCAGCAGAGCACGGTGGTGGCCCTCGACCTGCCCGGGCACGGCCAGTCCGATCGCACCCTGCCCGGCCGGACGCTCGGCGAGTTGGCGCGCTTCGTGATCCGCTTCCTCGATGCGTTAGAGATCCGTAGCGCCCATCTCGTTGGCCATTCCCTGGGCGGAGCCATCGCCGCGCAGATGGTGCTCGACCATCCGGACCGGGTGGAGTCCCTGGCGCTCATCGCCAGCGCGGGGCTGGGCGATCAGATCGAGACCGGCTACACGGAAGGATTCGTCGCGGCGCAGTCCCGGCGCGATCTGAAGCCGCTCGTGGAGCAACTCTTCGCCCGGCCCGAGCTCGTCACGCGCCAGCTCCTGGACGACATCCTGAAGTACAAGCGCCTCGATGGCGTCAGCGAACTGCTGAGCGAGCTCGGCGGAGGCCTCTTCGCGGGCGGCCAACAGCGCGAGCAGCCCGGCCGGCGGCTCGGGGAGACGGGAAAGCGCGTGTTGGTCGTGTGGGGCGCTGCTGACCGCATCATCCCGGCCACGCATGCCGCCCATGCCCCACCCTCGGCCACGAGCCGGATCATCGAGGGGGCCGGTCACATGGTGCAGATGGAGAAGGCCGGCGAGGTGAACGCCGCGCTCACGAGACACATCCTGGGATGATCGGGGCAGGACCGTTTGTGGCCATGCGCTCAACGCCTCCACGACGGTGAGTTAGGGCTTCACGACGTCGGCCACGACGAGGACGACAGGCGCCGCGCCCCTGTCCTGGGCCCGGTACGTCGTATTCATTTTTTATTCTATTTTTTGCAGCGGGAAGGTCGAGTAGGTATGAATTGATGGCGGAACGAGCAGCGGTAATTACAAAGGCTCCTGAGACAAAGAGAGAATATAGGATCCGCGTACCCCGGTGGCCCGGCATTCGATCGCGACCTGCAAGTCTTCAGCATGATACCCAATAAGCGTTCGACCCGCCACTGCAGCGTCGGGCGCCCCTCTGCGACGGGCGGAATCGAGATCATCGTGGTCGCCGCTCGCGGCCGGCGGCATGACCCTAAGGTATCGCTGCCACCCGTGCTCAGCGCTCGCCCGTTTCACCACGAGCTGTAGGTTCGAGTCTCCCACGCTACAGCCGTGCGTGATCAGAAGCCGACACCGAAGTGAAGGACGACTATCCGATAGCGCCGCAGCCCTTATCCAATCAACCGCCTGCCTCGCGAACTCAATCCCGCGATCGGGAAAGATATGTAGATGAGCGCTCCCTCGGACGCGGAGGTGATCGGCCGCTCGCTGGGCGACCCCGAGGCCTTTGGGCTGATCTACGACCGCCATGCGGCTACGCTTCTGCGCTTCCTGGGCCGCCGGGCGGGCGCCAAAGTCGCTGAGGGGCTGGTCGGTGAGCTGTTCCGCATCGCATTCGAGCGGCGCAAGACGTTCGACGTGTCGCGCGCGAGCGCGCTCCCGTGGCTGTACGGGATCGCCTCGAACCTGTTGCTGAAGCACCGGCGCGGCGAGGCGCGGCGGCTGCAGGCGAATGCGCGGATGGCGGCGGACGAGGCCGCAGACAGGCGCACGAGCGCCGCCGCGCTCGACGCGCGCGTGCTGTTCCCGCGCGTGGCCGACGCGATCGAGTCGCTGCCGGACGACGAGCGCGAGGCGCTGCTGCTCTTCGTGTGGGAGGAGCTCCCGTATCAGAGCATGGCTGAGGCGCTCGAGCTGCCGATCGGCACGGTGCGCTCGCGACTCAACCGCGCCCGCGCGCACCTGCGCGAACTTCTCGAGGCGAAGGGGAAAGATAAGGTGAGGTCGCGATGAAGCCGGTGGACCTGGCGAGGAAGCTGCGGCGCGAGGCCGCGCTCGACCCGGCGGCGCTCGACCGCGGAAAGGCGGTACTCATGGCGGCGATCCGGCAGGAGGTCGAGCCCACGCGCCGACCGGTGATCGTTCCCCAGCTTCCCTATGAGGACATCCGTGCGGCGCTCTCGTTCCTGGAGCGCGCGTTCGGGTTCCGCGAGATCCCGACCTCGCGGTTCGTGAGCGCGGACGGCGAGCTCCTCCATGCGACGGTGGAGTTCGGCAACAGCCTGATCGGGGTCGGCGGGCAGGGTCACCACGGCGCGATCAGCCCCATGAGCGGCGGCGTCGAGAGCCAGTTCATCAGCGTGCAGGTCGACGACGTCGATGCGCACTATCAGCGTGCCGTCGCCGCGGGTGCACGCATCGCCGTCGAGCTGCGCGACCACTCCTGGGGCGAGCGCACCTACTGGGCGCTCGACCTCGAGGGCCACCGCTGGCGCTTCGGCCAGCGGATACGCTGAGGCGCGATGCGGCTGCCCGAGTCCTTCCGTTCGCTGCGCTCTCGGGAGTTCCGCGCTTTCTTCGGCGCGCAGACGATCTCCCAGATCGCGACCTGGATGCTCTCGGTGGCCCAGGCCGGCCTGATTCTGTCGCTCACGAACTCGCCGCTGCGGCTGGGGCTCATCAACCTGCTGCACTGGGGCCCGATACTGCTGCTCGCGATTCTGCTGGGCCTTCTCCACGCGAGCGCGGCCGCCGGGTGCGCGGTGCTGCTTGCATTGTCCATCGTCGAGGTCTTCTGGCTCGCCGCGATCGGCATGTTCCTGCTCGGCCACGCCGGCGTGATCACCGCGGCCCGATGCAACACCGCGCTCCAGCTCGGCTCGTCCGACGGCCATTCTTCCGCAGAACGGCCCCTCGCGGCGCGTCGCCGAAAGGGGCGGCACGCAGGCCGCCGGCCAAACGCACGTGGTCGGTCTCGCATGGGATCGCGGGGGGTGGCCTCTTCATGACACTCTCATCGGGCACTGATCGGATCGAATCCGAACGGCTCCTGCTGCGCCGGATCACGCGCGACGATTACGACTTCTTCGCGCGGCTTCATGCGACGCCCGAGGTGCGTCGATACATCGGCAACGGGCAACCGCAGTCCGCAGAGGAGTCACGCGCCTGGGTCGAACGGGTCGCGATGTACAAGCACGTGAACCTCGGGTTCCTCGCGGTGGTGCGCAAGTCGGATGGCCGGTTGATCGGACGATGCGGGCTGAGTGAGCTCGTCGTCGAAGCGAAGGCCGCGGCCGGGACGATCCCGCGCGGATGGTTCCAGCGCGCGCAGGCCCCGGCGGGCGCCGAGCTTCGGGAGACGCCCGACCTCGGCTACACGTTCGATCCTGCGAGCTGGGGTCACGGCTACGCGACCGAGGCCGCTCGGTGCGTGTTCGACTATGCGCGCGCGAATCTCGACTGGCCACGGATCGTGTCCGTCATTCATCCAGACAACGTGCGATCGCGGCGGGTGGCCGAGCGATTGGGTCTGCGGGGTGGCGGGCAGGTGGAAATCAACGAACAGGTGATGGAGCAGTACGTGTGGCCCATCAGGGAGGATGCGACGTGACGACCAACCAAGGCTTCGTCGTACCCGCGGGAGGCGGAACGCATTTCGACATGGGGGCGCCCGGCCGCTTCGCCGACGTGAAGCTCGTCGGCCACGAGACCAACGAGAGCATCATGATGTTCGAAGAAACCGTGCCCGCCGGCACCAAGAGCCTCTTGCATCTGCATCGCGACAGCGACGAAGTTGCCTGGGTGCTCGAGGGTGAGATCACCTTCATGATTGGCGACGACGTGTCCGTCGGCGGGCCCGGCACCTGCGCGCTCTTCCCGCGCAACGTTCGGCATGCCTGGAAGAACTCGGGCAGCCAAACCGGCCGTGTGTTGTTCCTCTACACGCCGGCCTCCGCCGGCGGCTACGTCGAGGAGCTGATGCACCGCGCCGGCGCCCCGATGAACGACGACGAACGGAGAGAGCTCCGTGAGCGCTACCGCTGGGAAATCGTCGGTCCAAATCCGCTTTGAGGAGGAGTCATGGCGACCACGCTCCCGACCTGGACCATCGATCCGGTGCACTCGAGCATCGAGTTCTCGCTCGGCTACATGGGCTTCTCGACCTACCGCACGGGCTTTCGCGCGCTCGAGGGATCGCTCGAGTTCGATGCGGCGCGGCCCGCCGCATCATCGGTCAACGCGTCGATCCCGGTGGCGAGCGTCGACGTGACCAACGATCGCCTCATGAGCCGGCTCATGGACGCCGACCTGCTCGGCGGCAACGACCATCCCTAATCAAGCGGTAATGGCGGGCGGCGGCTGGCGTCACCACTTCGCCCGGTGCCGTCCGCCAGTCAGTAGACGATCGCTTGTCCGCGGTTGGTGGCGTTGCCTTCCAGTTGCGGGTTTTGCGCGAACTGATTGCGCATGAGCGTGCGCATCTTGGCGATCACATCCTCGCGCGACAGCTTGCTCTTGGTATCGCGCATGACCTTTACAAAATAGTAGGTGAATGCGCCGTTGTAGCGTCCGTTGAAGTAGGCATCGGCGCTGGTTTCGTTGGCTTTGCAGCCGGTCCAGAGCATATGATGCTGCCCGGCGACGTCCTTGCTCGGGCTACCACCGCCTTCCGTGGCCTTGGACTTGGACGCACGGCGGAGTGTAAAGCCTCGCATCTTGGCGGTTCTGTCGCTGAACTCATGCTCGGGAGGGGCGATGTACCGGGGTTTCGGTGCGTGCAGGCCAAACTCCGCACCGCGCAGACCGGTGCCGCTGTGGCACGTATCGAGATAGACCTCGAGCAGCACAGTGGCTGGCAGTTGCGCAAAAAGGTCGTGGAACTCATCGTCACTGATGATGTGTGATGGGTCCCAGGTGCCGCCCTTCTCAGCGATGTCGTAGGGCACGAAGGCTTCGTCCTTGCCTTCGGGTTCGTCGCCGCTGGTGTCGTTCATCTGGGTGCCGTGAGAAGAAAGACTGAACACCAAACGACCAAGCTTGCCCGCCTTCGCGTCGGCGACCATTGCTTTCAGGTTGGCCATGATGTTGGCCTTGGTCGCCTGGGCATCGGTGAGGATGGTCATTTCGCTGGTCTTGAGACCCACCAGATCCTTGTACAGTGCCGCCATATCCTTGGCGTCGTTAACGCACCCATTGAGCGCGAACTGCGAGTAGTTTGCAAACTTGTTGATGCCCACGAAGAGAGCTCTCTTGCCCGCCATTAGCTTCTCCTTTCAATGCCGCATCCAAGAAAACTGGCGATAGTGCGGCTTCTACCGCCTTAGCGACATGAGATAGTTGATCCCCAGCGCCGAGGTGACTGTGCGCCGGGCACTGCGCGCCCCTCGGCATCCCGCACCTCCGCTTCGACCAGGCGAAAGGTGTGGGTGAGATCACAGAGGACGTGGACCAACCCTCATGTCGCCATTTGGGATGGTCTCTTGAAGGTTAATCACGAGTTCGGGCTGGAGCACGATCGGGATGCCGGTCGGGGACGAGAAATCAACCGTGATGTGGTCGTCGTAAAAGACGGTGTTTCCGACGCGGCACCTTATCGCTGAAGTAGTCGATGCAGATGCCATAGATGCAGGGGTTGAACTTATAGATGGACAGGCCCTCGATCAGCACTCGATCGGCGAGCGCCTTGATCACATCGTCGCTCAACTTGAAATTGGCCAACCGCTTGGACATCCGCAATGAAAGGTCTTTGCTGGTC
Organism: Candidatus Methylomirabilota bacterium; assembly: GCA_046723845.1. Taxonomy (GTDB): domain Bacteria; phylum Methylomirabilota; class Methylomirabilia; order Rokubacteriales; family CSP1-6; genus AR37. The sequence continues at coordinate 16,561 of JBKOVG010000087.1, forward strand.
ACCGTCGCCATGTAGGCTCCTCCGTCAATCGTGTCTTAGACTCATCCGTCGTCGTTCGCGACGTTTTCGACCTCCTTTCCCCGCCGTCGCGCTCTGCGCGAACACCGCACAGGTGGAACGGAAAGGTCGCGGGTGGCTGCTAGACTCCTGGGGGATCGGGGGCCCAAGGAGGATCCCGGCCAGCCCTCGTCGGATCGGACAGCTCGGACTCGGCCACGCACGCCATCAGGGCCTCGAGCAATCACGGCTTGGCGTCCGCCCGGAGCCGCGCGTGCGTGATCAAGCCGCACGGCGGTGATCCACTGCTGGAGGTCGGTGGCCTCGACGAGCAGCCGCGTCTCGGTCGCCTCCCCGATGGCGGACAACGCGCGGCGGGCTTCGAGCAAGTGCACGACGGTGGCCTGCTCGCCCCACGGCAGTTGTTCCCCAGCAGGGCCTGGACCTTGCGCTCCTGGCCACGAAGGTGTTCCAGCTCACCCGGCACGCGCGGCACACTTCGCGCCGGCGTCGCGTCGCGTCGGCACCGCGATCGACCCGTCAGTACGACGCAGGACCGGCGTTCACCGCCACGCCGTCGGAGGCGACGAGCGCCGGTTGCGGGTCAAACCCGCCCGCCGCGGCCACGGCGGCGAGCAGCGTAGCGCTTGGTGCTCCTGCATCGATCGCGCCGGACCGCTCTGGTGCATCGGAGGAGCGTGGTGGTCCGGCCGCGATCGGTGAGGCCGAGCCCGCCACGGCCTCGCCAATCGACGTCGTCGTGATTGCACCTGACTCGGCGATCTCGATCCGCACGTTCATGGGCGAGGCTCCTCAATTGAGGACCGCGTAACGGCCCTCGAAGTTGATCGTCTGGTTCGTGAGGTTGTGCACGGTCAGCCAGTACGTGATGTGTTGGGGATCAGCGCGTTCGACGCCCACCTCCCACTCCAGCTCCGGCGCGCCGGAGCGCGGGGTCGTCGGCATCATGTACCAGGTCACGTGCCACTGCTGCGGCCAGTTGAACGTGAACCATCGCTGCGTCTGATTGGGGGCGAGGCTTCCAGTGAACTGTACGCCAACGCGCATGGGTCTCCTCCGCTCGGTGTGGCCGCTACCAGCCGAGAACCGCGTAGCGGCCCTCGATAGCGACGGGTTGATTGGTGAGGTTCGTCACGCAGATCCAGTACGTCGCGAACTGATCGGTCGCTCGCTCGACCTTGACCTTCCACTTGACCTGGGGCGCACCGGGGCGTGGGGTGGTCGGCACGACCGTCCACAACACGTGCCAGTGGGCGGGCCAGTTGAACGTGAACCAGCACTGGGTCTGGCTGGCCGGCACACTGCCGGTGAACTGCACGCCCGTCCACGGCGCTGCCGTCTGTGTCGCCGCGGCGATCAGCTGACGCAGGTTGGGGCGGTTGCCGATGCGCTGCGTCGCGGGGCGGCCAGGCGCATCCTGCTGGATCGAGCCCGTCGATCGGAGGAGATCTCTAGCGCGAGCGGGGCTGAGCGGGATTCGCCCTTGCGCCCTGAGCACGCCCTGCGCACAGGCAATTGCTCCGACGACGATCGGCGAGGCGCTCGACGTCCCGGAGAACCGATCCGTGTACCATAGATCCGTGTTCATACCGCCCTGGAGGTCACCGTAGCCCGTGGAGGTCACCTCGCGACCCCACCCCTGCGCGTCCACGCGGGCGCCATAGTTCGAGAAGTCCAGTCGTGAACGGTCGGGTCCCCAGTTCTGCCCGTGCGTGTTCGGGGGCGGCGCGCCGGCGCCGACCATCACGGCTCCGGACGAGGGATTCGCGACGTTGAACGGGTTGAGCCAACTCGCGGGAAATCCGACCGGCCGCTGACTGTAGATCGGGTCGTCCAGATTCTGGAACCCGTTGCCCGCCGCCTCGACGACGACAATTCCCTTGTTCACCGCATAGCGGATGGCGGCGAAATCATCCGGCCACCATTCGATGGCGATGAAACCGAGCTGCCCCTGGGGCGGATTCGGCGTGCGGGGCCCGGGCCGATGAATCTCGAGCAGGATGATATCTCCTGGACCGAGGCGATCTGCAGCCGCCCGGATCGCCTGCGCCGTCGGCTGATCATTGAACGACGACGCGCTGATGACGGCGTCCGGCGCGATCCCGGTGATGCCAAGCCCGTTCCTGTCGCCGCTGATCTCTCCCAGTACCGCGGTGCCGTGATTGGTGTCCGTGCTGCTCGTGCCGGCGACGACGCCCCCTTGATTCTGGAGGAGGTCCTCGTGCGAGAAGCGCCAGCCCCATTCGCAATCGATCACGCGCACGCCAGCGCCGCTCCCGCCGGGGACGGTCCACGCATAGCGCGCGTCAATGCCGCCCGGCGCCGCATCGAGGTATCCCTGGCGCGCCGTGAAATCCGGTGTGGCGGGCGGGGCGTCACCGGGCGCGGGCACCATGTCATTGAGGGGTGCGGCCGCGATAATCTCCTCGACGACAGCCGCCGGCAGCGCTCCGGCGGGCTTGACGTAGGCCGCCTCGACGAGCGGATGTTCCAGGAGCTCAGCCGCCATGGTCTCGAGTCGGTCGTCTGCGGCGTCGACATGGTAGAACCGCTCGAGCGCCGGCATCCCATCGGGGACGAGATCGCTGGTGAGGGCGCCCGCCACGTTGGCCCGAAGGCGGTGCTCGCTCAGCCCGAACAGCGGGCGCATCAGCGCGCCGTGGCGGGCCAGGACTGCATTCAGCGACGTGGTCTCGGCTCCCGCATCCGATCGGACGCCGCTCGCGAGAGCCTGCAGCCCGGCCTCCGGCGCGGCGATCACGACAAGCTCTCGGCGGCCGATCGGAACATCCGAGCCGGGTGGTGCTGGGGGACGACTGTTGTGAATTCGATCAGTGCCCGATGGCGACATGAGGGCCCTCCTCGAGCTCAGGGTGGCTCACCGGCCGGTTTGATGTAGGCAGCGTCGATACCTCGGCAGCGGCGTAGCCGATCGACAATGCCCTCCGCCTTCCCGGCCGGCACGCGAGCGACGGTATACACAGCGAGCTCATGATCTGTGACGCCGGGACTGAGGGGCTCAAGGGCGACGTCGCATTCCCGTGCGACCCGATTCACCTCCTCTTGGATCTCACGACGCGACCCGGCTACGGTTGACAGCCGTACTACGACCTCGACGGTGTCGCCGCCAGCACCGCTGTGTGTCATTCGATCCTCGATCGAGTCACGCCGTGGAGGTGTTGACGGCTGAGCTCGCACCCGGGGTGCACAGCGCCGACGTCATCATGGTGGAGCGTAGTCAACATGAACGCCCTCTCACTCCGTGCCCCGCAGGATCCTCGAGCCCCTGCCGTCAGCCACGACCTTGGAGCTCGAGGCACGGCCTTCTGCCCCCCTTCCCGCTGCCCGTTCATGCATCCTGCGACTGCGGGATGGAGGGTGCTCTTCGACCGCCGTGTGGGCTAGTAGTTTCTTGCTGTAGTTTTGTCGTTCGTTGCGATCGGGGCAGACCTTGCACCTCCGGCGCTCGCGAACATAATATCGAGTGTGGCATATCGTTCGATGCCCGCGAAGAGCCGACCAAGATCGCCACGGTCTGCCACATCTCTTGTAGGTCGGTTCGATAGAGGATAGTCAACACTAGGCCCCACCGGCAGCGGGTGCCCCTCTCGGGGTCCCCGGCCCCATGACGTTAATCTGCCAGACTCGGACGCGGAACGCCCGAGGAGCCGACGATGCCACCGCAGTAGACATATAGTGTCTGGGTGGCAACGCTCCCCGTCGATGGCTTCAAGGGCACCCCCGAAGAGATCGAGCGCCAGTGGTACGAGAAGGTGTACCGCGGGCGCGGGGATAGCATGCTGCAGCTGACCTGGCGCGCCGTCCTCATGGGCTCGGCGCTCGGCGGCGCGCTCTCCCTCACCAACCTCTACATCGGCCTCAAGGCGGGCTGGGGCTTCGGCGTGGCGATCACCGCGTGCATCCTTTCCTACGCGATCTGGACCACGCTTCACAGGATCGGCATCGCGCGCACGCCCATGACCATCTTGGAGAACAATTGCATGCAGTCCACGGCGAGCTCCGCGGGCTATTCCACAGGCGGCACGCTCATCTCAGCCTTCGCGGCCTACATGCTGATCAACAACAGCGTCATGTCCCTGCCGACCATGCTCGCGTGGGTGTTCTGCCTCTCGGTGCTCGGCGTCACGATGGCGATTCCGATGAAGCGCCAGATGATCAACGTCGAGCAGCTTCGCTTTCCCAGCGGCATCGCCGCGGCCGAAACGCTCAATGCGCTCCACTCGGTCGGAGAGTCCGGGATGCGCTCGGCCCGCGCGCTGGGCTGGGCAGGCATGCTCGCCATCGTCAGCAAGTTCTGGACGGAAGGCCTGGTGGTCATCAGCGCGAAGCTCGCGCCCTTCATGATCGGCACGTGGGTGGCCGCGCTGAACCAGCGCGTGTTCGGCCCCGCGTGGATGGGGCGCACTGTGATGCTCTCCTGGGAGCCCATGTTCATCGCCGCGGGGACCATCACGGGACTCCACGTGGGCTGGAGCATCTTCGTCGGCAGCGTCACCGCGTGGATGATCTTCACGCCGATCCTCCAGCACCGCGGCATCATCGAGGGCTCGGGCTACGCGGCGATCGTCCAGTGGACGCTCTGGGGCGGCGTCGCCTGCATGGTCACCTCGAGCCTGCTCTCGTTCGGGCTCCAGTGGAGGACGGCGCTTCGCGCCTTCACCGACCTCCGCGCGATGTTCGGCGGGGGCCGCGGGGCGGCGGATGATCCCGTCGCGGCGATCGAGACGTCCGCCTCGTGGTTCCTCACGGGCCAGGTGGTCGCGTTCCTCGGGCTCGCGTGGCTCGGCCACCGGACCTTCGGCATGCCGTACTGGCAGACGGCCGTCGCCGTGGCGCTGTCGTTCGCGCTGGCGCTCGTCGCGTGCCGCGTCACCGGCGAGACTGACACGACGCCTGTGGGCGCGATGGGCAAGATCACCCAGCTCACGTTTGGCGTGTTGAGCCCCGGGCACATGAACATCAACCTCATGAGCGCCAACATCACGGCGGCCGCGGCGGGCAGCAGCGCCGACCTGCTGACGGATCTGAAAAGCGGCTACCTCCTGGGCGCGCACCCCCGCAAGCAGTTCCTCGCCCAGTTCGCCGGGATCTTCGTGGGAACCCTCGTGAGCGTGCTGTGCTTCAGGCTGCTCGTGCCGGACGCCACCGCGCTCGGCACCGACCAGTTCCCCGCGCCCGCGGCGCAGACGTGGCGCGCCGTCGCCGTCGCGCTCTCGGAGGGCCTGGGCGCTCTCGGGCCCGTCAAAATTTGGTGCATCGCCGTCGGTGGCCTCGTGGGCGTCCTGCTCACGCTGCTGCCGAGGTTCTTCCCTGCGCGCCGGCACCTCTTCCCATCGCCCGCCGGCGTGGGGCTCGCCTGGACCTTCCACTGGCACTACGGCCTGCTCTTCTTCATCGGCGGGGTGCTCGGCTGGTGGTTCCAGAAGAAGTATCCGAAGCTCTCCGACGAGCTGACGTTCCCCGTCGCCTCCGGCTGGATTGCGGGCGAGAGCCTGATGGGTGTGGGCCTCGTGATGTGGGAGAACGGCCCGGAGCTCGTGCGCAAGATCCTCGGCGGCTGAGGCGGTGGTTATTCGCGCGCGTCTCGGTGCGCGAACCAGAGACTGAGGGCGACGAGGACGAGACGAAGCGCGAAGGTGGCGGTGACCGTTTCTGCGAGGAGCAGGGCGCCCAGCCAGGCGGCCGTGATGGGGCTGAGCGCGAGGAAGACGGTCACCTGGCTCCCTGTGGCAGGGGCTCCGGGGGCAGCTGGTGTCAAGTCTGGGAAATTATGTCACGGGGAGGGAGGCCACGGCGGGGGCTCAGGCCGCTGGAGCGTTCTAATGTTTCCTACGCGCTCAGCTGAGTGATCGATCGAAATGCACGCTCCCGACGGGTGGGGATGGAGTGCTGTCGTCGTCCGTCGGCGGCCCCCGGCCGGGCCGGCAACAGGGAAGCTAACGGATATCGGAGAAGAACGGACTGATGGGATCGACTTCGATGTCGAACCAGCCTTGCGCCATCATCGGAAGATTCGCGATCGTCGCCCGCACCGCCTCTTCGCTATCCCCTTCAATGATGAGGATGAATCCAGGCCGTTGCCCTATCTTGAAGGCGTGTTCGGTGACCATACCAAGCTGTCGAAGCTCGCGCTCTCGGTCACCTTCGAGGTCGATCTAATCTAGACGCGTTGCGGGGGCCCGCAATCACCGATATCAAAGAAGCTCAGCTTCGACGTCGATTTGATCTGGACACATTGTGCGGGCGGGATTTGAACCAGCGACCTTCGGGTTACACAAGTTGCTGCCTACCTGCCGAAGCACGCGTCGCTGAGCACCTAGAGCCTTGCAAGACTAGGCGGAAAGCTACTTTGTCGTCTGCGTAAAGCCCTCAAGGTTCTCGGGCATTGCGCGGGCTCAGTTGCGGCCACCAGGTTGGCACACGATATTTGTTTGCGGCTGTCAGCTCGATCCTGAGATCGGTGAGTGCACGAGCCTGACAGGAGAGGAACCAGCCGGACCGCTTCTCCTCTTCGGGGAGCACGGCGGCGGAACAGCGCCCGTGCGCGACCTGTCCGAAGATCACGCGCATCTTGCACGTGCCGCAGCCGCCGCCTCGGCAGCCGAACGTGACGCTCGCGCCTGAGCCGAGGATCGCCGCCAGCACGGTCTCCTCGGCCCTGGATGAGACGATGGCCCCCATCGGGCTCAAGGTGATCGTGTACACGCGCCTCGCCAGCTCAAGCCTTCACGGTTCCCCGGCACGGACGGTCATGCCCATCGCGTCCTACGTGTAGACGCTCAGGAACGTCTCGTTCAGCTCTTGCGAATAGTAGAAGATGGCAGGGCCGATCTGATCCTGGGTCCACCGGATAGCCCGGCAGTCTGGATCCATCTGGTACGCGGTGTACCCGCCGAAGGTCTCCAGGCGATTGCCGGAGGGATCGAAGAAATAGATCGTCGTCCCTCGCGTGATTCCGTGCCGCCCCGGTCCGTAGTCGATCCGGGCTTTGTGCATCGCCAGGACGTCCGCGGCCCTGAACAGAGCGTCGGCGGAGTCCACGACGAACGCCGCGTGATGAAAGCCCCCGGGCTTCCCCGGCACGATGGCAAGATCATGCGGTGCAGGCCGCTGCCACAGCCACGCCGCGATGGTCGTGCCATCAGGAGCCACGAGCATCTCGCTCAAGCGGAACTCGAGCACATTCTGAAAGAACTCAATGGCCTTTGCGGGCTCGGGAGCGGTCACGAGCGTGTGGTCGAGCCTCGGCGGCGCGATGCCCCGCAGGCCCTCGGGCCACGGCGCGGGATTCACGGTCGGGAGCATGTTCCCCGTGTAGTCCATCTCGTTGTACAGCTCCACCGTGTGACCGGACGGAGCGGCAAAACGGAGAGCACGCCCCCGTCGGTAGTCCTCCGGGATGGTGTCGTACTTGACCCCGAACTCCTTCAGCCGCTTTTCGTAGTAGTCGAGGTCTTCCGGGTCCACCGTACGAAACGCCATGCGAACCATCCCGGCGCGATCGGATTCGGTGAGCGCGAAGGAGTACGCATGCCGCTCGTCCCAGCCTTTCATGTAGGCGGTCTTGCCCTCCCGCCCCGTCAGCTGGAGCCCGAGCACATTGAGGTAGTAGTCAAGATCGCGATCGAGATCGAGACTGCGAATCTCCACCAGTCCCAGGCGCGAGATTCTGTAGGGCATGGCTCGGTCCTCCTTCTTCGATGTCGCCGGATACTACCCATCCCCGGCGTTGGTGACCTGTCAGTCGTGCCGATGATCCTGCCAGAGTCCGTGAGGGTGGTCAAACGCCGGCAGCAATTGACGGCCCTCGTCGCCTTGGGCCGGTCTCGGCACGTGTTCGGTCTCGTGATCCGCGGTGGATCCGTCATCCGGACGCACGCACGGTAGAGCGGCCAGCCAACCTGAATGAGCCGTGGCCGGGAAAGATGATCTGTGAGCAGAAATATTCCCTTTTGAGCTGGCATCTGTTGCCCCTGGAGCACCTCCAAAAGTGCTGGACGAGGTGCGTGCCGCGCTCACCGTCACAGGATTTTGCGTCGATGAGCTGATCACGCGCGAGCCGTATCCGCTCGAATACCCGAGCCGGCGAATCTACGCGACGGCGACGCGAACACCGTCTAGAATGCATCGGGTCGAGGCTGGGGATGGTCGCACGACCGTTGATCCTATTGAAGAGAGTCCTAGCTTCAGCCAAGGGATCCATGCCGGGGGCCCGGTCGAGCCTGAACTAGGGGCGAAAAGTGGATGCGATCGGCCCGATCGTCAGGCCGCAAGGGAGTAGCCTCGGAGACCCGAGGAGAGCCGAGGCAATCCGTCCCCGGAACTTGCGTACGATCCTCCCGTTCGAGCCGGCCACGACGAGCGCGCGCCTGGGGTGGGTCGGCCTGGAGGTTGTTACTACCGTGCGACGCCCGGTTTTGAATTCGACGGCGCCGCTTTCGTATTCCTGCTGCTGCCGCTGGTCCTGCGGGAAATGGCTCCGAGCCCCGCCGACGGGCTCAGAGAGTGACCCACTCTTGCGGCCTCGCGATTTCGGTGGGCTGCGATGAGATGCCCACTACCTGAGGAACTGGCGGGCGCCCGAGAGGCCGCCAGCGCGGCGGATCAGGCGAGCAGGACGATCTGGCCGCTGGTGCGTCGTGCCTCCAGATCACGATGCGCGTCGGCGGCAGCGGCGAGGGGATAGCGCCGACGGATCTCGGGCCTGAGGATGCCGTCACGCAGGGCGGCAAACACGTGGCCTGCCATCGGCTGCAGGTAGTCGGCGGTGTAGTGAAAGAGTGCGGGCTGGGAGAAGGTTCCCGACTTCTCGCCCAGGCTTACGGGGTCCAGGGCGCCGGTCGCCTGCCCGTAGCTCACCCAGTGGCCGCGCGGGGCGAGCGCCGCCAAGTTCTCCGACGCCGCCTCCCGCCCGAGGCCATCGTAGATCACGTCGGCGCCGCGGCCGCCGCTGACCTGCTTCGTGCGCTCGGCGAAGGCATAGGTCCGTGTCACGATCGGATGCTCGCAGCCGTTCGCGTGCGCGAGCTCCGCCTTCGCTTCGCTCGACACTGTGCCGACGACGCGGGCGCCGAGCGCCCGGGCCCACTGGCAGAGCAGCAGGCCGACGCCGCCCGCCGCGGCGTGCACCAGCACCATGTCGCCGGGCCGCACCCGGTGGGTGCGGTGCAGGAGGTATTCGGCGGTCATGCCCTTCAGCATGAGCGCGGCCGCCGTCTCCTCGTCCACGTGGTCCGGCAGCAGCACGAGCTGCGCCGCGGGCAGGGTGCGCATCGTCACGTAGGCCCCCGGCGGTGGGCAGGCGTAGGCGACGCGGTCGCCGGGGCTGAACCCCGGGGCGTTGCTCTCGACGACGACGCCGGCGGCTTCCATGCCGATCGGGGACGGGGGCTCGATCATGCGATAGAGTCCCTTGCGGATGTAGACGTCGATGTAGTTCACGCCGATCGCCGTCTGGCGCAGGCGCACCTCGCCGCTCCTCGGCGCGGGGGCGTCGAGCCGTTGCAGCCGCAGCACCTCGGGACCTCCGAACGACGTCGCCACCACACCCTGCGGGTCCACCGCCGGCAGGGGCGGCGACGGGCGTCCGTCCCGTCGCAGGAACGCGGCGAGGCCCGTGAAGCCGGCCTCGTACACCTGGCCGCCCACGAGCTGCTCGAACTCGCGCTCGCGGCCGCGCGGCACGTCGAAGGTTGACTCCCAGTGCCAGAAGGTGCGCTCGCCATCGGTCACGCGCTTGAGCTGCACGGTGGCCACGTAGTTCCGCATGGGCAGCGTGGCGTCGAGAATGCAGTACGTCGAGACGTGATCGCGGTCGGAGAGCGCGAGGAGCTGTTCGCGGATGTGGTTGCCGTCCTTCAGCGTGAACTCGCGCACGCAGCCGACCTGGTCCGGCGCCTCGCCCCGCTCGATCACGGAGGGCCCCACGGCGGGATGCCAGGCCGAGTGGCTGTTGAAATCGCGCAGCACCGCCCACACGCGCTCGATGGGAGCGTCGATGACCGCGGACCGGCGAATCCGGATCACCGGCGGGCGACGACCTTCTTCAACGAGTCGAAGGCCGCCTGGAACACGCCCTGCCCGATCTGCTCGGCCAGCGCCTGCTCGCGCTCGGGGGCGCAGTCGAACTCCGCCCACCACTCGGCGAACGTGCGGTTGCCCTCGGTGACGGGCGTCAGCTTCAGGGTGGCGACGTAGTTCTCTACGTCCATCGGGCTCTCGAGGATCGCGTAGCTGCACTGGTAGTCGTAGTCCGACAGCGTCAGCAGTCGCTCGCGAATGACGCCGCCGTCCCGCAGCCGGAAGTTGCGCACGCAGCCGATGCGGTCGGCCGGCTGGCTCTCCTCGATCCGCGATTCGGCCACGAAGGGCGTCCACTGCGGCAGGCCGTTGAAGTCGCGCAGCTGCGCCCACACCGCGTCGGCGGGCGCATCGATGACGCTGGACGTGTAGACCTTGATCATTCCTGCTCGCCGCGCTCGACCCGCTCGACGTGCTCGCCGCGCTCCAGCAGCGCCTTGGCCGCCTGCCCGACGTCGCCGCCCTGCACACCGATCTCGCGCAGGAGCTGGTCGATGAGCGGCGCCTGGGCCCGGAAGCGCAGCGCGGAGTTCACCACGCTGTCGGCGATGTTGCCGCCGTTGCCCTGGCCGCCGCCGCTGCCGCCGCCCAGCCCCTCGACGTGCAGGACGCGGATGCCCTCGATGCGCTCCATCGGCTTCACCGACTCGCGGATGATGCCCTCCAGCTTGTCGATGAGCTGCCGGCGCAGGGCCGACTGGCGCGCCTCCGGGGTGAGGAGATTGGCCGCCGTGTTCATGAGCGTGAGCCCCTCGGCCTCGACCTCGTGGCCGATCCGGGCCGCCAGCGCGCGGATGCGGCTCGTCTCCGCCTCCGCCTCGGCCTGCGCGATCTCGACGCGCTTGCGGCGTTCGGCCGTCTCGGTGTCGCGGGCGGTGAACACGCGCTCCTCCTCGGCCACCGCCTTCGCGCGCGCCTGGTCGGCGGCGGCCTGCGCCTCGGACTGGAGCTTCGACTGCTCGGCGATGGCGATGGCCCGCTGCTGCTCGGCGAGCTCGATCGTCTTGCGCCGCTCGATCTCGAGCGCCTCGATCTGCCGCTCGCGCGCGATGCGCTCCTCTTCGACCGCGCGCTCGGCGACGATGCGCGCGCGATCCACCGCCTCGCGGGCCTGGATCTGCGCCCGCTCGGCCTCCTGATCCTTCATCGCCTTCTCGCGTGCGATCTCGGCGCGCTGGGCCGCCCGCTTCACCTCCAGCTCGCGCGACTGCTCCAGGCGCGCGTACTCCAGCTCGCGGTCGATGTCGAGCGCCTGACGCTCGGTGTCCAGGTTCTTGTTACGGATCTGGATCATGGTGTCCTGCTCGATGTCGTTGCGCTCCTTCTTGCGCGTCTCGATGGTCTCGGTGAGCCGCGTCAGGCCCTCGGCGTCGAAGGCGTTCGACGGGTTGAAGAACTCCATGGCGGTCTGGTCGAGCTGGGTGAGCGACACCGTCTCCAGCTCCAGCCCGTTCTGGAGCAGGTCGGCCGACACTACCGCCCGCACGCGCTTCACGTAGTCGCCGCGCTTCTCGTGCATCTCCTCCATGGTCATCTCCGCGGCCACGGTGCGCAGCGCGTCGACGAACTTGCCCTCGACCAGCTCCTTGAGCATCTCCGGCTGCATGGTGCGCTGGCCCAGCGTCTGCGCGGCCGCGGCGATCGCCTCGCCGGCGGCCTGCACCCGCACGTAGAACTCGGCGGTGACGTCCACGCGCATGCGGTCCTTGGTGATGAGGGCACGCTCGCGGCCCCGGGTCACCTCGAGGCGCAGCGTGTTCATGTTCACCGGGATGACCTCGTGAATGATCGGCAGCACGAGGGCGCCGCCGTTCAGCACCACCTTCTGCCCGCCGAAGCCGGTGCGCACGAACGCCCGCTCCTTCGAGGAGCGAAGGTAGAGCCAGTTGAGCAGCCACGCGACGATCGCGACGAGCGCCGCGACGACGATGAGAGCCAGGATGACCTGTCCGAGGTGGGCTCCGGTCATGACGCGTTCTCCTTTCGCCTGATCCCGAGGCGCTTGAAGGTGCGGGCGGTCTCGGTCAAGGCGGTCTCCGTGGGCAGGCGCTCCAGGCTGGAGGCGCCGTAGAAGCCGTGGCAGAGGCGGCACTCCTGCAAGATGTAGGCGGCGTCGTCCGGGGTGGCGATCGGCCCGCCGTGGCACAGCACGAGGACGTCCGGGTTGATCGCGCGGGCGGCCTTCGCCCAGGCCTCGATCAGGGGCACGCACTCCTTGAGGGACAGCGCGGTGCGGGCGCCGATGGCGCCGCCCGTGGTAAGCCCCATGTGGCACACCACGATGTCGGCGCCGGCGCGGGCCATGTCGCGGGCGTTGTCTTCGGAGAAGACGTAGGGCGTGGTGAGCAGGTCGAGCCTCCGGGCGCGCTCGACGAGCTGGACCTCGAGTCCATACCCCATGCCGGTTTCCTCGAGCTGGGCCCGGATCACGCCGTCGAAGAGTCCCACCGTGGGGAAGTTCTGGATGCCCGAGAAGCCGAGGTCACCGAGGGTCTTCAGGTAGGGATCGACCAGGAGGAACGGATCGGTGCCGTTGACCCCGGCCAGCACCGGCGTGCGCTGGACGACGGGCAGCACCTCGCGCGCCATCTCGAGCACGATCTCGTTGGCGTTGCCGTAGGCGAGCAGCCCGGCCAGCGAGCCGCGGCCGGCCATGCGATAGCGGCCCGAGTTGTAGATGACGATGAGATCGATGCCGCCGGCCTCCTCGCACTTGGCGGACAGTCCGGTGCCCGCGCCGCCGCCGATGATCGGCTCGCCGCGGCGCACCATCCCCCGCAGCGTCGTCAGGATGTCTTCACGCGCGATTCTGGCCATGGGGTCCTGATCTCGTTGAAGGTCGCGACTAGCGCGTCGGCGAACGCCGGGTCGTTGATGTGGTGGGGAAGCCTCAGCAGCTTCCGGGTCGTCCCCGCGCGGAAGCCTGAGGCGATGACGTCGAAGAGCGCCCGGTTCGCCGCCGGGTCCCAGAACGGGCCGCCCGGGCGGTCGAGGCCCGAGAGTCCGCCTTCGGGGATCAGGAAGCGCACCGGACCCTCCATGCGGTTGAGCTTGTCGACGATGAACCGACCGATGCTTGCCGCCTCGTCGGGCGTCGTCCGCATCAGCGTGACGTTCGGGTTGTGCACGTGCAGATTTCGGTCCTTGAATTGCGCCGGGACGGTGGGCTTGGCCCAGAAGTTGATCATGTCCAGGGCGCCACACGACCCGACGTAAGGGATCGCCGCCCGCGCGAAGACGTCCATCCGCGCCGGGCCGGCCGTGAGCACGCCGCCCACGATCTCGTCGGCCACCTCGGTCGTGGTGACGTCGAGCACGCCAGCGAGCAGCCCCGAGTCGGCGAGCTTTTCCATGCTCTGTCCGCCGGTGCCGGTGGCGTGGAAGACGAGGCAGTCGTACTCCGCCTCGAGCTGCTTGCACACCGCCTGCACGCACGGCGTGGTGAGGCCAAACATCGTCAGGCCGAGGGCGGGCTTGCTCTGTGCCTCGGGCGGCGCCGAGGGCCGCGAGAAGGCCAGCATGCCCGCCAGCGCATGGGCCGCGTTCGCGAGCACCTTCTCGGAGATGCGGTTGATCCCCGCCACGTCGGTGACCGAGTACATCATGCAGATGTCAGACGGCCCGACGTAGGGCTTCACGTCGCCGGACGCCACCGTCGACACCATCACCTTGGGCACGCCGATGGGCAGCCGGCGCATCGCGCGCGTGGCGAGGGCGGTGCCCCCCGAGCCTCCGGCCGAGATGAGGCCGCCGATATCGCGCCGACGCGCCACGAACTCCTCGAAGGCGATGGCCATCTCGGTCACTGCCGAACCGCGGTCCCCGGTGAACACCGCGCGCTCGCCGCCGGGGTGGTGCCGCGCCACCTCGCGCGGATGGACCGTGGCGGGCGACGGCTTGCCGGACGTGGCGAGGTCGACGGTCACCGTCCGCAGGCCCAGCTTGTCGAGGCAGGCCTTCAGATACAAGAGCTCGCGCCCCTTGGTGTCAAAGGTTCCGGCGATGTACGCCGCGCGTCCGAGGGTCTGCGCCACCGGGAGCTCCACGACGCGGGACTCCGGCGCCGCGGCTGGCTGGTTCCCCGCCACCGAGTGGTCGCGGCCGGTGGAGCCCCACCGCGTGACCCCGCGGATCGTGCGCTCTTCCGGCGGCGCGGACGGCTCCGCCACCACCGAATCGGTGGCGCGCTTGACCGTCAGCACCTGGACCGACGGCGCCGCCGGCTCCTCGATGGCGGTGTCCGGCCGGTCGTCGGCGTCCGTCTTCACGCCGAGCAGGCGCTGCTGGAGCTCGCGGTCGGCGGCGAGCTCGGCCGCGCTCATCGAGCGGGCAATGCGGCCGTTCACCATCACGTCGACGGTGTCGGCGACGTCGATGGCGACGCCGAGGTTCTGCTCGATCAGCAGCACGGAGATCTCACCCTCGGCGGTGAGGCCCTTCAGCATCGACACCACCTGCTGCACGATGAGCGGCGCCAGCCCTTCGGTCGGCTCGTCCATGACCAGCAGCTTCGGGTTGAACAGCAGCGCGCGCGCGATGGCCAGCATCTGCTGCTCGCCGCCCGAGAGCTCGGCCCCGCCGTTGGCCTTGCGCTCGGCCAGCCGCGGGAACGTCTGATAGATCCGCTCGACCGTCCACGGGCCGCGGCGCCGGGCCAGCCGGAGGTGCTCGTCCACGGACAGCGAGGGCCACACCCGCCGCCCCTGCGGGACGTAGCCGACGCCCTTGCCCGTGATCACGTTGGGCGCCAGCCCGAGGATCTCCTCGCCGGCGAGCTTCACGCTCCCCGAGGCCCGCACCAGTCCCGTCACCGCGTTGCATAGCGTCGTCTTGCCCATGCCGTTGCGGCCGACCACGGCAAGGACGCCATGGTCGAGCGCGAGCGACACGCCCTGCAGCGCATGGGCGCGGCCGTAATACACGTCCAGGTTCCGGACCTCGAGGATCAGTGGCGTCGCTCCCCCATGTAGATGGCTTGCACCTCCGCGTCGTCCTCGATCTCGGCCGGGCTGCCGTGCTTGAGCACACGCGCGTTGTGCATCACAGTGACGCGGTCGACCACGCGCAGCGCGATGTCGAGGTCGTGCTCGATGAGGACGAAGCCGATGTGGACCGGCAGCTCCCTGAGCAGCGCCACCAGTTCTGCGCGCTCGCCGGGGGACAGTCCGGCGGCGGGCTCGTCGAACAGGATGAGACGCGGCGCCCCCGCCAGCGCCATGCCGATCTCGAGCTGGCGCTGCTGGCCGTGAGACAGCGCAGCCACCGGGGACGCGGCGACGTGGGTGAGCCGCACCCGCTCGAGGAGCTCCTCGGCGGGACCCGGTGTCGATGCCCGGAGGAAGCTGAAGCGGTTGCGGGAGACGCCGCGCGCCGCCAGGAAGAGGTTGTCCCGCACCGTGAGGTCGCGGAACAAGAGCGAGGACTGGTACGTGCGTCGCAGCCCCATGCGGATCCGCTCGTGGGGCGGCAGCGCGGTGACGTCCTCACCGAAGAACCTCACCCGGCCCCGCGTGGCCGGGAAGTCGCCGGTGACGACGTTGAACAGCGTGGTCTTGCCGG
The DNA here is from genome assembly GCA_046723845.1 of Candidatus Methylomirabilota bacterium. Taxonomy (GTDB): domain Bacteria; phylum Methylomirabilota; class Methylomirabilia; order Rokubacteriales; family CSP1-6; genus AR37. The sequence goes on from JBKOVG010000087.1 coordinate 32,239, forward strand.
CGCCGTTGGCCCCGATCACGGCACGGCGCTCCCCCGCGGCGACCGAGAACGAGATGTCCTCGATCGCGCGCAGGGCGCCGAACGTCCGGGTGACGCCCTCCAGCACGAGAGCGTCCCCGGAGACGAGCGTCGAAGCCATTAGCGGAAGCGCTTGGCCACCCAACCGTTCCAGAGGCGCGCCACGGCTCCGCCGCGGCGCGCCGAACGTTGGGGGGCGTGGGGGGCGATTTCCGGGCCCCCCACTATGGACAGTTGGGTTCGTCGCGCGAACCGACCTTGAACTCGGCCGGCGGCACGCCGAGCGTCTGGTTCACGTTGTCGATCTTCCGGAGCACCTTGTTGTAGAGGTTGCCCTGTGCGTCCTTCACCACCTCGGTGACGAAGGTGGTGCCGATCGCCTGCCGGTTCGCGTCGAGCTTGACGTCGCCGACCGGTGACTTGAGGACCAGCTTCGAGAGCGTGTCGCGGTACTTCTTCTGGCCGTCCGAGAGGTCGCCCTTCACGGCCTCGAGGCC